>NZ_CP049905.1:4470573-4798216 GCF_011305535.1 Diaphorobacter sp. HDW4B | reverse complement strand
CAAAATCGGCCTGCGCTGCCAGTTGAATGCGGCGCTCGATCACCAATGCGGGTTTGAGGTTGTCCGACAGATTGATGGTGCAGAAATCATGTCCCAACGGAGCACCCAACCGTGCGGATGCGGCCAGCATGGCGGTGATACCGGGCAGCACTTCGATGTCCACCGCAGCCCAGCGCGCTTGCTCTTGCGGCTGCGCGTGGTCCAGCATCTCGAACACGGCGCTCGCCATGGCGAAGACACCCGGATCGCCGGACGACAGCATCAGCACCTGTCGGCCTTCTGCTGCAGTGTTCAAGGCTTCGCGCGCGCGTTCCAGCTCCTCGCGGTTGTCGCTGGCGTGGAGCTTCACATGCTCCAGCCCGCTCAGTCGCGCGACATAGGGAAAGTAGCCGAACGCATCGCTCGCCGCAGCGATGGCGGCTCGCACCTGATCAGTCACCAGCTCATCCGCGCCGGGGCCGAGGCCCACCACGCTGAGTCGTCCTTGTTGTGCATTCATGCGGTCTGCCTCACATGTCGTTGGCGGGACGCCGACCCTGACCGTGCACGATCACGATGGCGAAGTAAGGGCAGCGCTCGGGCGCATCGCGCAGCGGCATGACCTGCTGATCGCTCATCGTGCCGTTGATCACCAGCCAGCCGTTGTCCAGCTTGCCGTGCTCTGCCAGCAGCGTGCGGATGCGCCCCAGATGGCGGCCTACCTTCATGAAGACCAGCGCATCGGAACGCGCCACATGTTCGCGCAATTGCGCATCGGGCAAGGTGGCGGGCAGCACACTCATCACATCGTCGCCCCATGTCATGGGAATGCCCGTGGCGTGCCAGCAGCCCACCATGCCGGGAATGCCGGGCAGCACGTTCACGGGCACCTCGCCCGCTTGTCGCAGACGGATGTAGAGGTGCATGAACGAGCCGTAGAAAAACGGGTCGCCTTCGCACAGCACGACCACGTCCTGCTCGCGCGCCAACTCGGTCAGCTTGGCTTGCCAGGTCGCGTAGAAATCCGACAGTTGAGCGATGTAGCGCGGATCGTCATGCGGGATTTCCGTGGTCAACGGGTACTCCATCGGGTACTCGGTGACCTCCGCATGCAGCATGCCGTTGACCAGTTGGCGCGCCTTTCCGGGATGGCCGCGCTTGCGGAAAAAGGCCACGTGGCGCGCATTGCGCAGCATGCGGTCGGCCTTCACGCTCATGAGTTCCGGGTCGCCGGGGCCAAGGCCCACGCAGACGATCTGTCCTTTGTTGTTCATCGCAACCACCTCATTCCACCGCGCTGGCCAACGCATTCACGGCCGCCACGGTGATGGCCGAGCCACCCAGACGACCTTCGACGATCACGAACGGAATCTGCCCCCATGCGCGCAGAGCGTCCTTGGATTCCGCCGCACCCACAAAGCCCACCGGGCAACCGATGATGGCCGCCGGGCGCGGGCAGCTTGGGTCCTGCAGCATGTTGAGCAGATGGAACAGCGCCGTCGGCGCATTGCCGATGGCCACCACCGCGCCCTCAAGCTGATCGCGCCACAGCTCCAGCGCGGCAGCGCTTCGTGTGTTGCCCATCTCGCTTGCCAAGGCTGGCACGCGCGGGTCTTGCAGCGTGCAGACAATCGGATTGTTCGCCGACAGGCGCTTGCGCGTGATGCCCTCGCTCACCATGCGCGCATCGCACAGAATCGGCGCGCCGCGCTGGATGGCCGCTTCAGCCGCCTCTGCAAAATCGGAGGAAAAGTGAATGTGCTGTGCGAGCTCCACCATGCCAGCGGCATGGATCATGCGGCACGCAACGCGTTCCTCCAGCGGCGAAAAGCGCTTGAGATCGGCCTCGCTGCGGATGATGGAAAACGATTGCCGGTAGATGGCATCACCGTTGGTTTCGTAGGTGTAGGTCATGAATCAGTTTCTGTATTTGCTGCGGCGCGGCCTGCAGCGAATCGGGCGTGATGTGGATGGCTTGCGTGTCGTTGTCTTTTGGCTTGCGCAGATCGAGTTGCACGGCCTCTTCGTTCCGAACCGCGCTGATCAGCGCCGTGGCTTCTGCGGACAGCGCGCAGTGTTTGGCGCAGCCGCTCACATGCACGTGAGCGTTTTGCGGGACATGCGGCGCGATGTGAAGCGCCAATGCCTGCGCCGCCATATGCCCTTGCGCGCAGCGCGGAGCCCCTGTGCAGGCAGACACGCGCAGACGCGCGTCATCCGTTTGGGTAATCCAATGTGTGGTGTCCTGAAAGGCTTTGCCCCAATGCGCTGAATCACCATCAATCCACAAGGAACGCCATGGAGTAACGCGCAGCTCGGCGGTATCGGGCATATGCGCGATCACATCCAACAAGGCTTGCGCATCGATGCGGCCAAGTGGCACGCCAATCAAACGGCCTGCATCCGGCAAGGCGCTTGGCGACAAGCTTTCCGTATCCGCTGCGCCATGCGTTGTCGCATCGCGCGGGAATTGGGCGATCACGCGCTGCAGCCGTGTCGGCATGGGCTGGTGCGCCATGCGCTCACGTGCAAACCAGCGTGCCAGATCGATGGCAGCGGACACCGCATCTTCCATGCGCGCCATCGGAATCCACGTCAACGCAGTACCTGCCGACATCGCATAACGGCCATCGGGTGTGGCCCACAGGCGAACATCGGCGTGCGTGTTTTTCAAACGCTGCTGCGTGTCGTCCACCAGCAGGCCGAATTTGCTGGGCAGCGCTTCCAGGCCCAGACGCTGCAACGCGCTGGGTCGCAAATGCGTGCACACCGCTGCGGAAAGCGACTGCGCCAATACGTGCGTCGCATCGCCCTGACGATAGAACGGCGTGCAGTGCACGGGAGGGGCCAAATCTTCATCGGCATCTGCAGGCACCAGCCCCGCTGCGATCAATGTGCTTCTGAGCGAGAAAAGCTGCGACTCGGCGACGCCGCGCAATTGCACATTACCCAGTCGGGTCAGTTCGATCTGCGCATCGCCATGCGCCAGCGACAGCTCTGCCAACACGCGCCATTGCACCACTTGAATGGACGCGCAATGCGGGCGCACGCGCACGATCCAGCCGTCTTGCGACTGCATCGGCTGCCATGCGGTCGGGCACCAGCCCTGGACGATGAAGGGTTCGCTCATGGGATGGATCCACCAAGCGATGCGGCCTGCGGGCAAGCAACAGCCGGGCCGCATGCTCCATGCAAAAACCACGACGACAACCACGCCGACAACCAACGATTGCGAGACTCTCGCACCATGCAGCACCCACAGTCGATCCGGCCACAACCCGTGACCGCATGAACGAAAAAATGTGCAGGGGAGAAATTGGAATGAGGGGCGAAGACCGGCGTTTGCTTGCATGCATGCACACGTGCGCGCCCATCAGGTCACATGCACTCCCGCTGCGCCTTGAATACAGCAGGCCGGTCTCCGGACTTACAGAGCTCAACTCGATGAGTTGCCGTCGGAACGCGCCTTCCCGCTTTCGCAGTGGCCGCCATTGCCGTCACGTTGAGTGACGCATGGCGTGCGCTCCAACATCTCTGATTACCGTTGCGGGTGCAGTGCAGGATTGGTGGTCATATCGCTTTGGACAGACCGCTCACCTGCTTCCCGTTTCACTTCGCTGCGCTGAATGCGCCTTGAAGCACCTGATGTTCGTGCGGGATTCTACGCCATGTTGGGTGCCCCGCCCGCCTCGCCGAGCAGGGCAATTTGCGGAACTAGCCGCCCAGCACCTTGTACAGATTCACCCGGCTGACCGCATCGCTCAACTGCAGCGTGATCAGCGACTGGCGCGCGCTGTAGAGCGAACGCTGCGCATCGAGCGTCTGCAGATAGCTGTTCACGCCGTTGCGATAACGCGCGTCGGACAGGTCGTAGTTGGTCTGCGATGCCTTGACCAGCGCTCGCTGGGCATTGAGCTGCTCGCCGATGTTGGCACGCACGCTCAACGCATCGGCCACTTCGCTGAACGCGCTCTGGATGCTTTTCTCGTACTGAGCGACGTAGATGTTCTTCTGGATCTCGGCCACATCGAGCGAGGCCTTGAGCGATCCGGCATTGAAGATAGGCAGCGAAATGCTCGGCAGGAACGACCAGGTGCGCGTGCCCGCATCGAACAGATTGGACAGCGCATCGCTGCCATAACCTGCCGATACCGACAGCGACACCTTGGGGAAGAAGGCCGCGCGCGCCGCGCCTATGTCGGCATTCGCGGCCTTGAGCGCGTGCTCGGCGGCCAGCACATCGGGGCGTTTGAGCAAGGTGGTGGACGACAGCGATGGCGGCAATGCGGCCAAGGCCACGCCAGTGTTGTTGTCGCTGGCGACCGCTGGCAGCAGCTCATTCGACACATGCGATCCGACCACCAGATCAAGCGCATGCTGCGCCTGCTCCAGCACCGTGGTGTAGCTCGCCACATCGACACGCGCGCTCTCCACGCTGGTTTCGACCTGGCTCACATCGACGGCGGAAGCCACGCCAAACGCATGTTTGTTGCGGGTGAGCTCCAGCGTCTTGCGTTGGCTGGCCAACGTTTCCTTCGCCAAAGCCAGACGCTGCTGATGCGCACCCACGGTCAACCAACTGCTGGCCACTTCGGCGATCAGGCTGATGCGCGTGCTGTGGCCGGTTTCGGCGAGCGACAGGTAGTTTTCGAGCGCCTCGTTCTTCAGGCTGCGCACGCGACCGAACAGGTCCAGCTCCCAGCTTGTGAAGCCCACGCTCAGACCCGCCGAGCGGTTGATCTGGCCCTGCACGCCGCCACTGCCGTTGGACACCGCATTGCGCGACGTGGTCTGGCTGGCCGTGGCCGCAATGCGGGGGAACAGGTCGGCCGACTGGATACGGTACTGGGCCTGCGCCTTTTCCACATTCAGCAAGCTCACGCGCAGATCGCGGTTGTTGGCTATGGCCGTTTCGATCACCTGCTTGAGGCGCGCATCGACAAAGACTTCTTGCCATTGCAACGCGGGCAATTCCTCGGCCGCCACACCAGTCGCCCCCATGCTTTGCGCGACCGGCAGCTTGGGCTGTTCGTAGTCCGGGGCCATGCTGGCGCAGCCCGCGAGCATCACGGCCACGGCGCAGACCACGGCGCGCAGCGTGCTTCGATTCTTCATTTCAACTTTCTTCATGACTGCACCACCGGGTTCTGTTCGACCTGCGCTTGCGCTGAACGTGGCTTGGCCTTGAACAGGCTGCGCACGATCACATAGAACAGCGGCACAAAGAAGATGCCCAGCAGCGTGGATGCCAAGGTGCCGCCCAGCACGCCCGTGCCCAGCGAATGGCGGCCGCCCGAGCCCGCGCCCTTGCTGATCACCAGCGGCAGCACGCCGAGCATGAAGGCGAACGAGGTCATCAGAATCGGACGCAGACGTTGCTGGGCCGCATGCAGCGTGGCGTCGATCAGCGACATGCCATGGTCTTCCTGCAGCTCCTTGGCGAACTCGACGATCAGAATGCCGTTCTTCGCCGCCAGGCCAATCGTGGCGAGCAGTCCGACCTGAAAGTACACATCGTTGTTCAACCCGCGCAGCGCGGTGAACAACAGCGCGCCCACGATGCCGATCGGCACGGCCAACATCACCGAGAACGGAATCGACCAGCTCTCGTACAGCGCGGCCAGACACAGGAACACGAACAGCAGCGAGATCGCGTACAGCAGCGGCGCTTGCGAGCCGGACTGCTGCTCCTGGAACGACAAACCCGACCATGCGTAGCCAAAGCCGCCCGGGATCTCCTTGACCAACTTTGCCATCTCGATCATCGCCTCACCCGAGCTCACGCCCGGCGCGGCCTGCCCGCTGATTTCCATCGACGCCGTTCCGTTGAAACGCGCGAGCGCCGCCGCCGCATTGCTCCACTCGGTGGTGGAGAACGACGAGAACGGCACCATGTCGCCATTCTTGTTGCGCACCGACCAGCGGCTCAGGTCACCCGGCAGCATGCGCGAGTCCGCATCGCCCTGCACGTAGACCTTCTTGATGCGGCCACGGTTGACGAAGTCGTTCACATAGGTGCTGCCCAGCGCCGTCGCCAGCGTGTTGTTGATGTCGCTTTGCGTGATGCTGAGCGCACCGGCCTTGGCGTCGTCCACGTTGATGTTGAACGTGGGCGCATCTTCCAAGCTGCCGTAGCGCACGGCCTGCACCTTGCTGCTCTTGGCTGCAAGCGCCAGCAGTTGCTGACGAGCGGCGACAAGCGCATCGTGCCCCGCACCGTTCTGGTCCAGCAGTTGCAGCGTGAAGCCCGCGCTCTGGCCCAGACCGGGAATGCCCGATGGGGCCATCGCGAAGATCTGCGCATCGCTGTAGCGCTTCATCATCTCCATGGTGATGCGTCGGCCGATGTCGGTCGCACTGGCCTGACGCAGGCTCCAGTCCTTCAAGCGAATGAAGCCCATGCCTGCGTTTTGGCCGCTGCCGGAGAAGCTGAAGCCCGCCACCGCCATCACCGATTCCACCTCGGGCTGCTCGCGCACATATTCCGAGACGGCGTCCATCACCTTGAGCGTCTGCTGCTGCGTGGAGCCCGAAGGCAGCTTGATCTGCACGAACAGCGAGCCCTGGTCTTCTTCCGGCAAGAACGACGTGGGCAAGCGCATGAACAGCAGCGCCATCGCGCCGATGATGGCCGCGAACGCGATCAGGCTGATCGTGCGGTTGCGGGTCAGGCGCTTCACACCGCCGCCGTAACCACGGCTCAGGTCGTCAAAGCGCGCGTTGAACCATGCAAAGAATCGACCCAGTGGCCCGCGCGCCGTGACATGGCCGCCCTTCTCGATCGGCTTGAGCATGGTGGCGCACAGCGCCGGGGTCAGCGTCATCGCCACCAGCACCGACAGCAGCATGGCCGACGCGATGGTCACCGAGAACTGGCGGTAGATCGCGCCCGTCGATCCGCCAAAGAAGGCCATCGGCACGAACACGGCGGTCAGCACCAGCGCAATGCCGACCAGCGCGCCGGTGATCTGGCCCATCGATTTGCGCGTGGCTTCGTAGGGCGACAAGCCCTCTTCGCTCATCACGCGCTCGACGTTTTCCACCACCACGATGGCATCGTCCACCAACAGGCCAATCGCCAGCACCATCGCAAACATCGACAGCGTGTTGATCGAATAACCGAACACCGACAGCACACCGAACGTGCCCATCAGCACCACCGGAACGGCAATCGCCGGAATCAGCGTGACGCGCCAGTTCTGCAGAAACAGATACATGATCGCGACCACCAGCACGATGGCCTCGAACAGCGTATGCACCACCTCCTGAATGGAGATCTTCACGAACGGCGTGGTGCTGTGCGCGACCTTGTAGGTCAGGCCGCTCGGGAAGAACTGCGACAGCTCCTTCATCTTGGCATCGACCGCGTCGGACACGCTCATCGCATTCGCGCCTGAACCGAGTTCAATGCCCAATGCCGCAGCGGGCTTGCCGTTGAACTTGCCGACGGACGAATACGACTGGCTGCCCAGCTCCACACGCGCCACGTCGGACAGGCGCACGACAGCGCCACGGCTGTCGGACTTGAGCACGATGCTTTTGAACTGATCGACGGTCTGCAGACGGTTGCGCGACTTCACCGTCGCGTTCAGCAACTGGCCTTGCACGGCAGGCACTTCACCCAGAGAGCCCGAGGACACATCGGCGTTCTGCGCCTGCAGTGCCGACGACACATCCGATGGCATGAGCGAATAGGTGCGCATCCTTTCGGGATCGAGCCAGATGCGCATCGCGTATTCCGAACCCATGATCTGCACATTGCCCACGCCGTTCACGCGGCTGATCGTGTCCTTCACGGACGAGGACATGTAGTCGGCAATGTCGGTGCCGTTCATGCTGCCGTCTTCCGATGTGAAGGCCAGTACCAGAAAGATGTTGCCCGACGATTTGGTGACCGTCACCCCGGTGGCCTGCACCGTGTCAGGCAGCTTGGATTGCGCCTGCTGCAGCTTGTTCTGCACCTGCACCTGCGCGATGTCGGGGTTGGTGCCCGACGCGAAGGTCAACGTGACCTGGGCCGCACCCGCAGACGTGCTGCTGGAGCTCATGTACAGCAGGTTGTCGAGCCCCGTCATGTTCTGCTCGATCACCTGCGTGACGGAGTTTTCGGTGGTCTCGGCGGACGCGCCCGTGTAGGTGGCGCGGATCGACACCGATGGCGGCGCGATGCTCGGATACTGCTCCACGGGCAGCGTCGAAATCGACAGCAGACCCGCGAGCGTGATGACGATGGCGATGACCCACGCAAAGATGGGCCGATCAATGAAGAAGCGTGACATCCGGGCTCCTTCTTACTGACCACCGGCGGTGCTTGCCGCACTCGCTGCGCTCGCTGGCTGCGCCGGAGCCGCGGCATTCTTGTCCGCAATCTGCACCTGCTGTCCACCGCGCGCATTGCTTGCGCCGCTCACGATGACCTGCTCGCCTTCCTTCAGGCCACTGGTCACGACCCACTGATCCTTGATGGCGTCGCCGGTCTGGATCAGGCGCTCTTCCACCTTGCCGTCCACAGCCACCAGCTTGACCACCGGCTCGCCACGCGTATTGCGGCTCACCACGCTTTGCGACAGCAGAATCGCCTTGTCGTTCACCGCAGAAGGCATCACCGCTTTCACGTAGGTTCCGGGCAGCAGCAAGCCATCGGGATTGGGCACCATGGCGCGCAGCGAAACATTGCCCGTGCCCGTGTCCACCGACGTGCCGATGAATTCCAGCGTGCCCTTTTGCGCATAGGTGCTGCCGTCTTCAAGCACGATCTTCACCGGCACGCGGCCATCGACGGCCTTGAGCGCACCGCTGGCAATCTGCTTGCGCAGCGCGAGCAACTGGGCGCTCGTCTGCGTCACGTCCACATAGATGGGATCGAGCTGCTGAATCGTCGTGAGCGCATTGGTCTGGTTGGCCGTGACCAGCGCACCCGGCGTGTAGGTCGAGGTGCCGATGCGACCGCTGATCGGCGCGGTCACCTTCGTGAATTCCATGTTGATCTGCGCCGTGCGCACCGCCGCCTTGGCAGACACCACGGCCGCTTCGTTCTGGCGCAGCGTGGCGATGGCATCGTCACCATCCTGCTTGCTGATCGCGTCGATCTTCACCAGATTCTGATAACGCTCTGCCTTCGGTTTGGCGGCCAGCACAGCGGCTTCGGCCTGCGCAAGCTGGCCCTTGGCGCTGTCCACCGCCGCCTCATAAGTGCGCGGATCGAGCTGATAAAGCACCTGCCCGGCCTTCACAGTCTGGCCTTCAGTGAACAGCCGCTTCAAGATGATGCCGCCAACCTGCGGCCGCACATCGGAGACCATGTGCGCGGCGGTGCGACCGACGAGCGACTGCTCCATCACCAGTTGCTGCGCCACCACCGGCTGCACGCTGACCACGGCCGTACGCGCACCACCCGGCCCACCGGGCCCGCCCGGCGCTCCCGCCTGCTGCTTGCCGCAGCCGGCCACCAGTCCTGCAGCGACCAGCGCGAGAGACAAAAAAGAAAGGCGGCTGAAAGACCGCCTGCCGGAAAAAGAGCACGGGAACGAAGCCATCTGACGGGAGTTCTGATTGGGAAGCACCCATGGTCGGCTCCAAATGTGCAGGAAGTATGGAATTCCCTGCACACTTGCGGCGCTGCCCAAGGCCGTGTTGACGAGCAGAGCCGCCTTGGTGCCCAATGGCTGCCTTCGCCACAAGTGCCCCAAGTACACCCCCTCCGCCCATGAAACTGAGGTTGTCCGCCAAACTCTTCATCGCCATTCTGGTGGCCTGCGCCACGGTGCTTGCCATCAACGGCGTGCTGGGCCGCATTCTGTTCATGCGCGATTTCATGGGTTACCTGAACGACCAGGGCGTCGAGCGCATGCGCGAGGTGATGCCGCGCCTGATCGCTGAATACGAAAAAGAGAACAGCTGGGATTTCGCACGGCGCAATCCACGCGAATGGTTCCACCTGATGCGCCCGCGCGGCGCGCAAGACGAGCCGCCCACGCTCGGCATTCCGTCCGTATCCGACCAGACCGGCGCGGTGCCGCGTTTTGCGCTCATCGACATGAATGAAAAGCTCGTCGTCGGCAACGCCAACGCCGCGCAGGACGCCATTCGCCTGCCCATCGAATCGCATGGCAAGCAGGTAGGCTGGCTTGCCATGGTGCCGTTTCAAAAGGCGATTGCCTCGGGCGACGTTCGCTTCTACAACGCCCAGGTCCGCGCCTGGTGGGTCAACGGCGCAACGTCCGTGCTGGTCGCCGCCGTGTTGGCGTTGCTGCTCACCAGCACCTTGCTCAAGCGCCTGAAGGTGCTCACCCAATTCGTGCACAAGCTGGCGCTGGGAGACTACACACAGCGCATCACGGCCTTGAACCGCGACGAACTCGACCAGCTTGCGGGCGACATCTCGCAGCTTGCCAGCAAACTGGAGAACATCGAGCACAACCGCCGCGCCTTCATGGCCGACATCTCGCACGAATTGCGCACGCCGCTGGCCGTGCTCAAGGCCGAGCTCGAAGCGATTCAGGACGGCATCCGCCCCATGAACCAGAGCACGCTCGCGCCGCTGCAAAGCGAGGTTCAGCAACTCAACAAGCTGGTGGACGATTTCCACGATCTGGCGGTCACGCAGACCGGCCAGTTCAGCTACGAATTCGAGGCCATCGACCTGCACCGCATCGTGCAGGCAGCCGCATCCAACGTGCAGGCCCGCGCGGCCGACAGCGGCCTCGATCTGCAAGTCAACGCGCAGGACGAGCCCGTCTTCATCCACGGCGACGAGAGCCGGCTGCTGCAGCTCATGTCCAACCTGCTCGAAAACGCCATCCGCTACACCGACGCAAACGGCCAGATCCACGCACAGGTCCATCGGGCAGGCGGCGAAGCGCAGGTCATCATCGAAGACTCGGCCCCCGGCGTCGAAGCCGCGTTGCGCGAGCGATTGTTCGACCGCTTCTACCGCATCGAAGCCTCGCGCAACCGCGCCAGCGGCGGCAGCGGACTGGGTCTCGCCATCTGCAGAAACATCGTGGAGTCACACGGCGGCAGCATCCACGCCGATGCCTCGTCGCTTGGCGGCCTGCGCATCCACATCCGCATCCCCCTGCTGCAACAACAACTACAACAACTACCATCATGACGACGGCGATGCCACTCGATCCCATCACCGCAGCCACGCAAGGCGCGCTCATCCTCATCGTGGAAGACGAACCGCGTCTCGCCTCCGTGCTGGGCGACTATCTCAAGGCCGCTGGCTTTCGCACCGAATGGATTGCCGACGGCGCGCAGGTGCTCGACGCCTACACTCAGCGCCACCACGACCTGATCCTGCTAGACCTGATGCTCCCCCACCGCAGCGGCGTGGACATCTGCCGCGACCTGCGCGCGCGCAGCGAAGTGCCCATCATCATGGTGACTGCCCGCGTGGACGAGGTGGATCGTTTGCTCGGCCTGCAGGTGGGCGCCGACGACTATGTCTGCAAACCCTTCAGCCCCAAGGAAGTCGTCGCCCGCGTCATCGCCGTACTGCGTCGCTACCGCCATTCGCCTGCGCAGATGGCACGCGTGCTGGAGATCGACGAGGCCAACTTCGCGGCATCATTTCACGGCAAGCCGCTCGACCTCACCCCCGTCGAATTCCGCCTGCTCAGCACACTCGCATCCACGCCACTGCGCGTCTGGTCACGCGACCACCTCATGAACCGCCTCTACCCCGACCACCGCGTCGTCGTGGACCGCACCATCGACAGCCACATCAAGAACCTGCGCCGCAAGCTGCTGGATGCAGGCAGCGAGGAGGAGCCGATCCGGTCGGTCTATGGTGTGGGGTATCGGCTGGAAGCGCTGGGAGAGAGCTGAGATCGCTTTTCTCATTGCCAAAAAAAGAAGCCACCCGGAGGTGGCGAGGGCTGAGAGGTCTAACTCCCGGCAAGCATTGGATGCATGAAACTGATCAGCAAAGATCAGAACTGATTTCATCATACACCGAAATACCACCGAGGTCGCCTGAGATCAATCCTCCCTTTTCAATTGCGACGTCAAAAAATGCATGAGCACGGAATGTGAAGCCGATTTCACCTCATCATCCCTGCCGCTCACATAGCCGATCTTCACGCAATCGCCCAGCAGCTTGCCACTTTGCGCACGCAGCTTCATCCGCGTCTCGCGATCCGGGCTGGCGTTGGCGGGGATCAGGGCATGGCCGCGCACGCTGGGAATCGCCCTGGCGTCGAACTTCACGGTGCAGCCGCGCAGATAAGGCCTGTCGGCGGCTACCGTGCGGGGTTCGCTGCTGTCCCAGTCGTGCCCGGCCTTGGCAAAGACGACGGCGTTGACCTGCGAGCCTGCCTTGCGCAGGCGTGATTCGGCGGTGGCGCAGGCGACCAAGTCGTTGGATTCGTCCTCACCCGAACGAAAGCTGAGCAGCGGCGCACCCGTGGTTTTCTGGGTTCGCAACTCTTCAAAACAGGGGCCGTAGAAATCCACATGCAGCGCGAATGCAGGCACCTTGGGGGCGAGTTGGGCGCGCATGCGCTCGTCCATGCTCATGCGCGCGACCATGCCGCCGCGCGAGTAGCCGATCAGGCCGATGCGGCGCGCGTCGATGGCGGGGTGGCGATTCAGGGCGCGCAGCGCTGCATAAGCGTCGGCCATCACGTCGAATTCGGATGCGCCCAGCAGCTTGATGCGGTAAGGCGTGTCGTCGTTGATGCCGCGCGGCTGGTAGTAGTCGATCACCAAGGCTGCGATGCCGTTGCGTGTGAGCTGCTGAGCCAGCTCGAACTCACGGCCCGGCAGCACGCCGGAGCCGCCAGGCAGAATCACCATGGCCGGCACGGGCGTGGCGTCGCTGGCCTGCGGGGGCAGCAGCAGCTTGCCCATGCCTGCAGTGGGCGCGGCCTTGGTGGATTGGTGCAGCAGCACGTCCAGATCATAGGGGCTGCTGCTGTTGAATCGGATATTGCCCTGCGTGTCGCTCAGCAGCACGGTGGGTGGTGCCATGGGAGCGATTTCCGGCATGGCGGGCAAGGTGGGAAACAGGTTGTGGATGGACTGGGCGCTGACGACGCCAGTGCAGAAGATGACGGCCAACGCGAGCAGCCGTTTCAGATGGGTGCGCATGGCGTTCTCCCGAAAAAATCCTTGCGCTCACCGCCCGCTCCACGCCAAATGCGGCGCGGTCGGTGAACGACTTTTCTCCATACTTTGCCGATCCATCAAACGGTCATGGGGCGCGGCGCAATCAAACAAGGTATTGAAAATGCAGCCCATAACCGTCGATGAAGATATCGACCTTCAAGCCGTCATCAGAACGAATACTTGAGGTTGATCGACAACTGGTCGCGATCGACCATGGCGCGATACTTCTTGGAATCGAGCGAAGCGTCGCCCAGATAACCCAGGTAGGTCACGCCGATGGTGAGCGCACTCTTGCGAACGAAGTTCACGCCGACGCTGTAGCGCGAATCGCCCTCGCCGCCCACGCCACCGGCCAGCGTGCGACCACGCAGTTGGCGCGAGTAGCTCATCGGCACGGTCATGTCCCAGCCTTCGATGAAGCCGGGATAGCTCAGAACCCAGGTGCCCGAGAACGCCAGACCGTTGCGGGTCTTGAAGCTCAGGTCGTTGGTGCTGTAGCCATCGACGCTGTTGATGCGCACGGCGGAGAGTTCGGCCAGGAACTGCATGTCGTCGGCCAAGGGTGTGCGGCCGATGTTGTAGAAGCCACCGATATTGCCCTGCATGATGTTGGCACGCACGGCCGTCGAAGCCGTGCCCACCAGCGCTGGCGCGCCCTTGCGGTAGGTGAATTCACCGTAGGCCGAGACCTTGCCGAACGAGGTGCTGACCGTCGTGCCCAGCAGCTTGATGTCGTCGAAATAACGGATCTGGTAGGCGCTGTAGTCGGGCTTGACTGCAACCATCGGCGTGCGATCGTTGTAGTTCAGGTAGTACAGACCGACTTCGGTTTCGTTGGTCACGCGGTAGCGCGAGCCGATACCCCATTGGCCGGTCTTGCCAGGACGAATGTCGTTGCCCTTGTTCACGCCGCGGCAGACGCCAGTGGCGGTGTAGGGGCCAAGACAGCTCGAACCGGGGCCGGTCACATCGCTGGTGCTCAGGAACGAGCCGACACCGGGTGCGATGGTTTCATGGAAACCGAACTGCGCGTGGCCGAGCAGCGTGAGTTCCGGAGTGACTTCCAGCGAGCCGGAGATCTGGTCTTCGGGCAGGATCGCTTCCTTCACCTCCGTGCCAGGAATGCCCGACTTGGTGCCGTCGAACGGCCCCTGCGCCGCCGAGATGTTGGCGAAGAACGAAGACTCACCCCAGTTCACGACGTGGCGACCCACACGCACGGTGGCGCGTGTCTGGCCGATGTCGAAACCAGTGTAGGCGTAGGTATCCAGCAGACGCGTATAGCCGCCGTGGTAACGCTCGGTCCAGCTGTTGAAGTGGTCAAACGGTGCCTGCGAATTCACCGCGTTGGGATTGGTCGAAGCGCCGTTGTTGTCGTTGCGGCCCTGATAAGCATCGTCATAGAACGACGAAGCCGTGAACACCAGACCCGAGCTGCCTTTGGAGAGCTTGCTCTCGAACAGCGCCGCCAGACGGTTGGCCGTGATCGCGCCCTTCTTGAAGTTGTTCGTGCCATCGTTGCCGTTGGCGTTCTTCGTGGCGCTGGAGAGCAGCGCGTCCGGGCTCTTCACGCGGGTGCCCAGCGTGTAGTTGGCGTTCAGGCGCCAGTCGAATTTCAGGCCATCGCCCAGATCGACCGTTTCCCCGGAATGAGCGATGCCCCCCATGCCCATGGTCAGCAGCGCGGCGACTGCAACCGGCTTGAGGCTTGTAGTGATTGTGTTGCGCATGTTGTTGTGTGACTCGTAGGTTGGATCGACGTCTATCAGTTGCCCAGCTCGCGTGCAGCCTGCGGTGTGTACATGGCAGGAGTGAGGTTGCCCTTGTTCAGCACGGGACCTGTCTGGCGTTCCTGGAACATGTTGTAGGCCATGTAGCTGCCCGAGTTCAGGTCGTGATAGAACGACGTGCCCGCGTGCCATGCGTTGATGTCCGGCGAGTAGTAGTAGTTGATCAGCGCGAACTGCCAGAGCTGGCCACGTGCGTCGTACATGTCGCCCAGAATCGCCTGGCCGGTGTCCTCGTCGAGGTACATCACGCGCTTGCCGTACAGGTGGCGGTAGCCTTCCTTGAGCGTGCCTTCGAGCACCCAGACACGGCGCAGTTCGTAACGCATATAGTCAGGATTGGCATGCTGAGCGGTCAGCAGATCCTTGTACTTCACGCTGCTCTGGTGGATCTTGTAGGCGTTCGCTGGAATGTAGACTTCGTGGCGACCGTTGAGCTTCCAGTTGTAGCGCTCTGGCGAGCCGTTGAACAGGCGGTCGGAATCGATCGTCAGCTTGCCGCCCGTGCCCACCATGGGCTGGTCGAAACCATACTCGGGCACCTGACGCACGCGACGCGTACCGGCGTCGTAGCTCCACGCCAGACGCTTGTCCTTCTTGAAATTCAGCGGCTCGGACGACACCGTCACGCCACCCTTTTCACGCTCGGGCAACAGACCACGTGACATGCTGTAGGCCATCACGCCTTCGACCGGCTTGCCGCGATTGCTCGGGTTGCTGGTCATGTCCAGGTTATTGTTCTCCATGCGGCCAAAGGTCATCGAACCATCGGACAGCACATTGGCCATGTCGCGGATGATGGACTCGGTGTAGGCACGCGCGGGGATCAGGTTGTTCCACAGCGCTTCGTTGCCGTCCTTGGGCATCGGAAACGGGATGCCGCCCATGAAGCCCTTCACGCCCATGCCACCTTCGGTGACCTCGGCTTCCACGGCGTTCTTCTTCACCACCGCGCAGACATCATCGGGATAACGGAAATCGCGGTGACCGGGATAGACCGGCATCTGGAAAGTCTTTGGATATTTCTGGAACATCGCCTTCAAGCCCGGAGTCAGCTTGTCGGCATACTTCTCCATGTTCTCTGCCGTGATCACGAAGCTCGGCTTCTCGTTGGCGTAGTAGTCCACGGGATGCTTGCCGCTCGACTTCACGAATTCGGTACCGGCAGGTGCACCCACCCACTTGCCTGTGAACTCGGGAATCGTGCCTTCCTTGTTGCCCGCCTTGATCGCGCCATTGCAGGTCAGATCCTTGCCCAGACGCTCCGCCTCCGCCGGGGTCACCTTGGCCAACGCACTGCCTGTGGCACCGGCCAGCATCAGCACCACCGCCAAAGCGAGTGGGGTCTTGCCTTTCTTTTTCATCATCATCATCACGCTCTCCATCTTCTGTCTCCTCGAGGTTAGGTTTCTCTTAAACAAACAACAAACAAAGCATTGGCAGTCATGACGGCGGCAGTCGAACACCAGGAACCCGATCACCGCCATCAGACAAGGAATTCGCCAAATGTTTCTGGCAGACGGATACTCGTTGTGTGGGGGCTTTTCACCATCGTCTGATGGGACTACACACAGACCCCTACTCCTTCGTCCATATGGATATTTCTTACTGCTTGGTGGTTTTTTGATTTTTTTGTTTGGGGCTTGTGGTTGTTGGGTTTGTGTAGGTTTTCTCTTGGCTTACTGCTGTGAGGGGTTTGATTGCGGGGGCCGGGACTGCCCCCGGCGGGGCAGTAACTTTTTTGCTTGCGCACAAAAAAGTCACCAAAAAATGCGCTTGAATTCGGGGACACGCGGCAGAACTCAGCTTCGCGCCGTGGCGCTCCGTTCGGACAACCGCCGCGAGTCAGTGGTTTCATAAGAGGTGTGTCACGGCACTTCGCGTTGCTCGTGCTGCATCTCGCGACTTCGCGAGATGCCTATGTGCGAGCTTCTGCGCCATTTTTTTACTTCCGTTGCGGCGCTTGATCCGTCGCACTCGTCCGTGGATCGCGCGGCCGGTATTGCCCCCTCGCCCGCTGGTGGGAGAGGGTTGGGGTGAGGGTGGAACCCAGCACGAGCGAAGCAAAGTGCCGTGTCACTCCCCGACCCAATCCCCCGCCCTTCTGGCCACGCCTGATTCTGGAGATTCGTCCGGCTGTTTTGAGCGGCAAGTGCCGATCAAAACTTCCACATCTGACTCACGGCAGCTGTTTGACCAGAGCGCCTTCGGCGCGCCGGGAGTTCTGCCGTGCAGTCGGACGAATCTCCAGAATCAGGTCGCCCGTAGCGCAAGCGAAGGGTCGTGGACAGCGGGCTCGCCTTCTTTTGCCTACTTTTCTTGGCGAAGCAAGAAAAGTAGGTCGCCCGCCGGGGCGAGTCCCGGCCAGCCAGCCCCAAAAAACGACAAAGGCCCGCAAACGCACCAAAGCGCCGCAGGCCCCAAGAAATCAACCTCTACATAGAATATGAAAAGCGAATATCAGCCAGGCACGGCAGTGCCCCACTCCTCCACCAACTTCCGAAGATTCGACTTCAACATCTTCCCCGCCGGATTCCGCGGCAACGGCTGCCCCCTCACCACGATGAGATTCGGCACCTTGTACGCAGCCAGTCGCTGCCCCACGAACTCACGCAATTCCGCCTCGCTCACGTCAGCGCCCGGCTTGCCGACCACCACGGCCACCACCTGCTCGCCCGTCACTTCGTGCGGCATGGAGAACACCGCCGCCTCGTCCAGCGCGTCGTGCTGCATCAGGCAGGACTCGACCTCCACCGCCGCGATCTTTTCGCCGCTGCGGTTGATCACGTCCTTGATGCGGTCGACGATGGTGAGCACGCCGTTGGCATCCAGCACGCCGATGTCTCCCGTGTGGAACCAGCCGTCTTGCACCGCCGCTTGCGTGGCCTGGGGTTGGGCCCAGTAGCCTTGCATCAGCGTCACGCCGCGCAACCAGACTTCGCCTGCCTCGCCGACAGGCAAAACCTCTCCGTTCACCCCGGAAATGCGCACGTCGATGATGGGCGACAGCGCACCGGATGCGGCTGGGCGTTCTTCAAACAGACGGCCCGAGCAGGCTGCGCAGACGCCGTTCGACTCAGTCAGGCCGAAGCCGATGCCGGACATGCGGCCCGGAAATTTTTCGAGCACGTCGGTGATCAGACGCTGGTGCAGGCCCGCGCCTCCAAAGCCCAGACCCGACAGGTTGCCGGAGTTCTCGGGTTGCTCGAAACCTGGTTGTCCGATCAGTTGCTGCACCATGCTCGGCGCGCCATTGAACTGCGTGACGTTTTCTTTGCGGATGATGTCCACGGCGGCCTGCGCATCCCAGCGGTGCACGAACACCAGTCGGCGGCCGTGGCGCAGCGAGATCAGCAATTGCGCGTGCAGGCCGCTCACATGGAACAGCGGCACGGCCGACAGCGTGGTGGGCTGCAGCTTGCGCGCCATGATGCGGCCCACGGCCTCGGGCGAGGACATGGCCGCCACGGCACTGATGTAGTCGATGTTGAAGATCGCCTGACAGACCGCGCGCTGGCTCGATTCCACGCCCTTGGCGCGGCTGGTCGCGCCGGAGGTGAACAGGATCAGCGCCTGATCATAGGGCTTGAGTGCGGGTGCGTCATAGCCGTCATGACCGGGCGCGATCAGGTCGATCCAGTTGACATCGCCACCTGCTCCGTCGACCACCACCACCTTGGGCACAGTCTTCAGATTTTGGAGGCTCGCGCCCACGCGTTCAAAACGGTCTGTGTCGCAGATCAGCCAAGCGGGCGTAGTGTCTTCCAGATTCGACATCAGCTCGCTGTTCAGCCCGAAACTGTTGAGCGGCACGGGCACCGCGCCCAGCAAGGCCACGGCCACGAAGGCCACGGCCCATTCGGGGCGGTTGCGCATGGCGATCGCCACGCGGTCCCCGGCCTTCAAGCCATGCTGCTTCTGCAGTCGGCTGGCGGCAGCATCGGCGGCGGCGAAGAAGCGGTCAAAGGTCCAGCGGTCTTCACCGTAGATCAGAAACTCCATCGCGCCATGCGCGCGGCCCGCGTTGAGCACGTCGGGCAACGAGGGGAACGCATTGCGGTAGGCGCTTGCCTTGCTGCCGTCGGCGAGTTCGACCTGCACCAATTCGAAAGGTGCGCCGGGCGATGTGAGCTGCGTGCGCAGGGCATTGACCTGCGCGGCAACGCTGCCCAGCGGTGTGGATGGTTGTTGTGGTGCGCTGCTCATCTCAGAAACCTTTCAGCGTCGCGTAACGGTCGCGGTGGAAATTGCCATCGCCCAACGTGCGCTGCAGAACGCGCGCGCGCTTGAAGAACAGGCCCAGGTCGAGCTCGTCCGTCACGCCGATGCCGCCGTGCAACTGCACCGCTTCATTGCCCAGCTTTTCGCACAGATCCGACGCCTTGGCCTTGGCCAGACTGCACAGCAGCGGCACGTCACGTTCGCGGCCCGAATCGATGGCTTCGAGCGCGGCAAGCACGCAGCTCTCCAGCAGTTCAAGCTCCACATACAAGCGCGCGGCGCGGTGCTGCAGTGCCTGGAAGGAGCCGATCTTCACATCGAACTGCACGCGTTCTTTCAGATAAGCCACCGTGCGGTCGAACATCTCACGCAGCAGGCCCAGCGCTTCCGCAGACAGACACGCGCGAGCGCGGTCCAGCACTTCGTCGAGGGCCTTGCGTGCAGGCTCGGCGGCCAGCGCCATGTCGGCGTTCAGCGCCACGTTGTCGAAGGTGACGCGCGCGTGGTTGCGGCTGTCCATCATGGTCACGGCATGCACCCTCACACCGGGCGCATCGGCGGGCACCAGCCACAGCGTCAGCTCGGCCAGCGGACCGGCGGCGACGATGAACGCATCCGCGCCCACGCCATCCAGCACGAACTGCTTTTCGCCCTGCAACTGCATGCCTGCACTGGACTTCGCCACACGCGTCTTCATGGCAGACGAGAGGTGTCTGCCGGACGATTCATCGAGCGCCAGTGCAATGCGTTTTTCGCCGCTTGCAAGCGCTGGCAACCACTGCGACTTCTGCGCGCTGCTGCCTGCGCGGATCAACAGTTCCGGCGCGATCACGGCCTGCGTGAGCAGCGGCTGTGCGGAGAGCTGGCGACCGATCGCCTCGAACACCGCGCCCATGCCCAGATAACCGGCCTGCAGGCCATCGTGCTCTTCGGGCAGCACGGCCACGGGCCAACCCATTTCCACCATCTGCTGCCAGACCTTGGCATCAAAGCCCAGCGCGGACTTGTCATCGCGCAGCTTGCGTTGCTGCGCCACGTTGGCCTGCTCGGACAAATACGCCACGGCGCTGTCCTTGAGCAGTTCCTGCTCCTGCGACAAAAGCATCGTCATTTCGTTGTCTCCCATTCTTGGTTTCTGCAATGCGCTGCTGCGGTCTTCACGCGGGAAGATCGAGCACGCGCTTGGCGATGATGTTGAGCTGCACTTCGGAGCTGCCACCCGCAATCGTGTAGGTCTTGGAGCGCAGCCAGGTGCGGCACAGGTCGATCTCTTCGGCGCTGAAATCCTCGCCCTCCCAACCCAGACCACGCAGGCCCATCACCTGCTCCAGCAGTTCGTACTTGGCCACTTCCTGCTCGGTCTGCACCAGCTTCATGATGCTGCCGGGCGCGCTCACGTCCTTGCGGGCGAGTGCCATTTCGGTCACGCGGCGATGCGTGAGCGTGAACGACTGCGCGTTCATCAGCACCTCGGCCAGCTTCTGGCGCAGTGCGGCGTCTTCGAGCTTGCCGTCGTCACCGCGCTCCAGATATTCGAGCGTCACGGCCAGCGCGTCGGCTGACGGAGCACCGCCTTCGGTGAACTTGGACATGGCCGCGCGTTCGTGCTGCAGCAGCTTTTTGCCCAGCGCCCAGCCCTCGCCCTCCTTGCCGACCAACTGACGCACGGGCACGCGCACGTCATCAAAAAACACCTGACAGAAGCTCGACTTGCCGCTGATGAGCTCGATGGGTTTGACGGTCACACCCGGCGCCTTCATGTCGATCAGCAGAAAGCTGATGCCTTCCTGCTTTTTCGACGAGTTGTCGGTGCGGACCAGCGCGTACATCCAGTCGGCCTTGTCGCCGTCCGACGTCCAGATCTTGCCGCCGTTGACGATGTAGGCCTCGCCCTGCTCGTCGCTCACACGCCGCGCGGAAGTCTTGAGGCTCGCCAGATCGGAGCCTGCATTCGGCTCGGAGAAGCCCTGGCACCAGCGCTGCTGGCCCTTCATCATGGGCACCAGATGTTCGAGCTTCTGCTCGTGCGTTCCGGCTTCGAGCAGCACGGGGCCGAGCATCCACACGCCCAGGTTGTACTGCGGTTGGCGGCAGCCAAGGCGCGACATTTCGGTTTCCAGAACGCGAGCCTGCTTGGGGTTCAAGCCACCGCCGCCGTATTCCTTCGGCCACGATGGAGCGAACCAGCCGCGCTCGCGCATGCGCTCGAACCAGACCTGCTGGTCCTCGTTCAAGAACTGCAGCCTGGAGCTGCCCCACACCATCTCCTCGGTCACGATGGGACGGCGCATGCTTTGCGGGCAATTGCTGTCCAGCCACGTGGAAACTTCCTGCTTGAATTCGTCGAGTTCCGCCATTTCCTGTCTTCCTTCACACTGCCCGCGCGTACGCGTCTATGTTGTCAGTGCCGGATGAGCGTTGTAGCTCACCTGCGGCGCGCAGATGGTTCAAATGCGCTATCGTTTCCCCTAGTGCCATGAGATGGTCAACCGGGCTGCGCAATCGGGTGAACAGCACCTTCATCAGCTCCCACGCCGAAGCGCTGGGCACGCTCGCCAGATGCGCCCTGATCAAATCGAACTGCTGCTCGTGGTGAGCAACCACTTCATGCGCACGTTCGCGAACGCCCAGAAACACGCCCTGATGCGATGGCAGCACCAGCGTGTCCGCAGGAAGTTCTGCTAACCGCAAGGTCGATTCCAGCCACACGGTGAGCGGACTGCCCTCGGGCTCGATGGGCGAGACCATCACGTTCGATGTGATGCGCGGCAGCAGTTGATCGCCAGCGATCAGAATGCCGTCCCGCGCGTTGTACAGGCACGCGTGCTCAGGCGAATGGCCCTCGCCCACGATCACCTGCCACTCACGTTCGCCGATCTGCAGCACATCGCCAGCGCGCATACGCTGGTAGCTGAACGGTGCCTGCGGCATGAACGGGTCCTTGCGCATCGCGCCGACCATGCTCTCCAACTGCTCGTCGCTCACACCTGCGCGGTGGTAGAACGCGCGGTGCGTCTCGGGCAGCGGATCGGGCGGTGGCCCCATCACGCCGCGCAGCATCATGAACTCGCCGAACGTCATCAGCAGCGGCACGCCAAAGCGTTCCTGCATCCAGCGCGCAGCGCCCGCATGGTCGTAATGGCAATGCGTGCAGATCAAGCGCGTCATCGGTTGACCAGCCAGCGTTTCGCCGAAGATCCTTTTCCAGACCTCGTGCGTGCGTGGAATGCCCAGGCCCGTATCGACCACCGCCCAACCGTCGCGGCCTTCGTAGCGGTCGCGCAGCAGGTAGCAGTTGATATGGTCGAGCGACATGGGCATGGGAATGCGCGCCCACATCAGGCCGAGCGCGATCTCCACCAGCGAGCCGTCGCTCGGCGGCGGCTCGATGGGGTAACGCAGCGGTGACTCGGCTTTGGGCCGGGCAGCCACTGGCGGCGCAGCGGACGCAGCGGGGGTAGCGGGAGTAGCCACCGCGTTATCCACGGAGTGCTTCCTGCAGGGCCGCTGGCGTGAACGGCACATAGGTCTTCAGGCGATCATCACGCACGTAGAGCGGGTCCTTCACCAGCGCTGTGTCGAAACCCTGCTTCTGCAGATCGACCTTGCGCAGCTTGTAGTTGCCGGTCATGTCGGGCGCATCCATCAAGCGCACGAACAGCGGCGCGGCGTAGCGCGGCAAACGCTCCAGCGCGAGCCGGTAAAACGCGTCCGCATCGAACGACACGCCATCGACCATCACCAGTGCCACCATGCCCGCGCGGCCATCGTGTCCCGGCACCTGCACGCCATAGACCGTGACCGCATCCGCGCCAGGATATTCCACCAGCGCATCGGTCACTTCCATGGTCGAGACGTTCTCGCTCTTCCAGCGGTAGGTATCGCCGATGCGGTCCACAAACCAGCAGTAGCCATGCTCGTCGCAGCGCAGCAGATCGCCCGAAGTCCACCACGCATCGCCCTCCGCGAACACGTTGCGCAGAATTTTTTTCTCCGTCGCCTCGGCGTTGGTGTAGCCCTCGAAACGCCCCGCCAGCACCTCGGGATGCGAGATCACCATGCCCAACGCCTCACCGGGTTCGTTCACACCCGCAAGCTGCAAAAAGCCCTTGTCATCGCGGATGTAGTCGCCCTTTTCCTGATCGAAGCGGACGAGGCGCAGATTGGTTTTTTCCCAGAACGGAACACGTCCGCACGAGCCGACATGGTTGTCCAGATTGATGGTGTTGGTGTTCGATTCAGTCCCGCCCCAGCCTTCGAAAATGCGGAACTGGTGGCCGAAGCGGTTCACCCACTGCTGCCAGATTTCGGTCGTCAATCCCGTTCCAGCCATCTTGCGCAGGCTGTGTTGCTTGTCGTCGTCGGCAGGTGGCACGCTCAGCAGAAAGCGGCAGATCTCGCCCACGTACTGGCAGAAGGTGATCTGGTAGCGCCGCACATCGTTCCAGAACTCGCTGCGGCTGAACTTGCGGCGCACGACCAGACTCGCGCCGGAGCTGAGCGCCGTGGACGTGGCCGACATCGACGCTGCGCCGTGGTACAGCGGCAAGAAGCAGTAGAAGCAGTCGCTCGAATCGGTCTCCCACAGCAGCTTCATCGCGTCACCCGCCATCAGCCAGCGCGCGTGACTCACCACTGCGGCCTTGGGCAGACCCGTGGTGCCGGAGGTGAAGATGTACTGCGCGGTATCGCCCGCGCGCAGACCTTCGCGCCACTCGGCAGGAACGGCAGCGCCATCTTGCTGCGCGGCGAGTTGCTGCAGATCGTCACCGAACGCCGAGCGCAGTTCAGGCGCGGCGGGACGCTCGGCATCAGGCCACTGGAAATAGACCAGCGAATCGCTGATGCCATCGGTCTCGGCAAAGCGCGGCATGCACTCCTCGCCCACGATGGCATAGCGCGCGCCGGTCACCTCCAGCGCATGCGCCAGCGGCTTGCCGCTGACATGCGTGTTGATGAACGCGGCCACCGCACCCACTTTGGCGATGCCCATCCATGCGAAGAAAAACGCCGAGCGGTTTTCCATGGACAAGGCCACCACATCCCCCTTGCGCACGCCCGCGATATGCAAGGCGCGGGCCACTTGGTTGGCCCGGGCGTTGAACTGCGCATAGGTGTAGCGCAGGTCACCTTCCATGAGGAACACTTTCGCGCCGAATTCCTTTGCGCAATCCTCCAGCCGATCCGCCGTGGTGAATGGCGTGGACGCCATGTACTTGGTGGCGATCGGGCCACGGCGGTCGAGGATTTGCTGTGTCTGCTCGCGCGGGACGACAGTCGATGCACTCATCTGTTTGTCTCCATCTCGTTGGTATGTCTTGTTATTTCTCGGATTCCGGGCGGAACTCCGCTCAGCGCACCGGGCGCGGCATGCCCAGGCCGAACTGCGCGATCAGCTCGCGCTGAATCTCGTTCGTGCCACCGCCGAAGGTGTTGATCGTGTTGGCACGCAGTTCGTACTCCAGCTCGCCCATCAGGTAAGCCGCAGCCGAATTGCCACGCACCAGCGCGCTGCTGCCCACGATGTCCATCAGGCGGTTCAGGATTTCGATCATGTTTTCCGAACCGTAGACCTTGGTGCTCGACGCAAGGCCCACATCCATCGCGCCCGCTTCCAGATCGGCGGCGATGCGGAAGTTGTACAGGCGCATGGCTTCAAGGCGCGAATAGCACTCGGCCAGACTGCGACGCACCCATGGCAGATCGACCGCGCGGCGGCCCTGCTCGTCCTTGGCCTTGGCCCATTGCAGCACCTTGGTGAAGGGACCGAACACCTTGTCGGACCACGAACCGAGGCCCAGACGCTCGTGGTTGAGCTGCGCGGTGATCAGCTTCCAGCCGCCGTTGAGCTCGCCGATCAGGCGATGCGCAGGCACCTTCACGTTGTCGAAATACGTGGCCGCTGTGAAGTTGCCCACGGTCTGGATCAGCGTGTGCGAGAAGCCCGGATCGCGCGTGTCCACCACCATGATGGACACGCCTTTGTGACGCGCCAGTTCCTGGTTGGTGCGCGCGGCCAGCCACACGAAGTCGGCCGACTCGATGCCCGAGGTCCACAGCTTCTGGCCGTTCACGACGAAGTGGCCGGTCTGCAGATCGCCCTGCAGTTGCGCCTGCGTCTTGAGCATCGCAAGGTCGGAGCCCGCGCCGGATTCGGAATAGCCGATGGCGAAGATGATCTCGCCAGTCGCCATGCCGGGCAGGAATTCCTTCTTCTGCGCCTCGGTGCCATGCTCCATCAGCGCGGGGCCAACGGTGTTGATGGTCACGAAGGGCAGCGGCGCGCCAGCGATGTTGGCTTCTTCAAAGAAGATCAACTGCTCGGTGGCCGAGAGGCCCTGGCCGCCGAACTCCTTGGGCCAGCCGATGGCCAGCCAGCCATCGCGGCCCATCTTGCGGATCACGGAGCGGTACTCTTCGCCGCTTTCGGCACCGCGCATGCGGGCCTTGAGTTCCGGCGTCATGAGCGCCTGGAAGTAGTCACGAACCTTCAGGCGCAGCGCGTGCTGTTCGG
This sequence comes from Diaphorobacter sp. HDW4B, assembly GCF_011305535.1. Classification (GTDB taxonomy): domain Bacteria; phylum Pseudomonadota; class Gammaproteobacteria; order Burkholderiales; family Burkholderiaceae_C; genus Diaphorobacter_A. Next base: position 4,772,602 of record NZ_CP049905.1, on the reverse strand, counting down.
GGGTCAGATCGATGAACATGGTGTGCTCTCCTAGCCTTCGCTTACGCTTCGTCGCCAAGAATCAGGCCGCTGGTGGGCACGCCCGTGCCAGCGGTCACGACCATGTTGTGCACGTCCTTGACCTGATTGACCGCCGTGCCGCGCACCTGGCGCACCGCTTCGGCAATGCCGTTCATGCCGTGGATGTAAGCCTCTCCAAGCTGGCCGCCGTTGGTGTTGATCGGCAGTGACCCACCGCGCGCATGCTCGCCCGCACGGATGAAATCCTTGGCCTCGCCACGCGGCACAAAACCGAACTCTTCGAGCTGCGGCAGCACGAACGGCGAGAAGTGGTCATACAGAATCGCGCTCTGCACATCCTTGGGCGTGAGACGCGCCTGCGCCCACAGTTGCTTGGCGACATGGCCCATCTCGGGCAGGCCGGTGATCTCCTTGCGGTAGAAAGAGGTCATGCTTTGCTGGCCTTCGGTCACGCCTTGCGCGGCGGCCTTGATGAAGACCGGCTTGGCCTTGAGGTCGCGCGCACGCTCGCTCGATGTGATCACCATCGCGACCGCGCCATCGGATTCCTGGCAGCAGTCCAGCAGATGCAATGGCTCGCAGATCCAGCGGCTGGCCTGATGCTCTTCGAGCGTGATCGGCTTGCCGTAGAAGAACGCGTTGGGATTGGTCGAAGCGAAGTCGCGCACGGCCACGGCCACGCGGCCAAAGTCTTCACTCGTTGCGCCGTAGGTGTGCATGTAGCGACGCGCGAACATGCCGACCCACGATGCGGGCGTGTGAAAGCCGTGCGGCATGTACCAGCCGTAGTTCACGTTGTCGAAGAACGGCGTGCTGCCGAAGCCGTAGCTGCCGGTGCCGAAGCGATACCAGCTGCGCTCGTTCATCGCGCGGTACACCACCACGGTCTTGCAGACACCGGTGGCCACGGCCATCGCCGCATGCAGGATGGGCGCGCAGGCCGCGCCGCCGCCGTGCGGAACTTGCGAGAAGAAGTTCACATTGCGCGCACCCAGCAGACGCGCGATTTCGTATTCGGGCACCTTGTCCACCGAGTACGACGAGAAGCCGTCGACCTCCTTGGGATCGATGCCTGCATCGGTCAGCGCGGCCAGCGTGGCCTCCATCGCCAGACGCAGCTCTGTGCGGCCTGAGTTCTTCGAAAATTCTGTGGCACCCAGACCCGCAATCGCTGCTCGGCCGGAAATGTTCATGTCAGTCACTGGAAGTCTCCTCCGAATCTGGTTCAGGCAAATGCCACTTGCACGGTGCCGCTCACATGCGATCCCATGGAGTTCGTGCCCTTGAGCGTGATCTGCACGCTGCGCTTGGCGTCGTCCTTGGCGGTCACCGCGCCGGTGAACTTCATGCTGTCGCCGGGATAGTTGGGCGCGCCGAGCTTGATCTTCAGATCGAGCAGTCGCGCCTTGGGGCCTGCCCAGTCTTCGACGAAGCTCTGCACCAGACCGTTGGTGGTCAGGATGTTCATGAAGACATGCGCGGAGCCGAGCTGGCGGGCAGCTTCCAGATCGTGGTGGCCGGGAAAATAGTCGCGTGTGGCGATTGCGCCGCCTGCGATCAGTGGCACGGTGATGGGCACGGTCACAGTGGGCAGTTCATCGCCGGTGCTCACCGATTCAAAGCTTGGGTGTGTGGTTGTCATGTTCTCAATTCCTGTTCGCCTGTTCGCGGCGCATCAGCGGGCTTCGGGAAGGTCGTACTTCCAGCCGAGGTTGTCGTTGTCGGCCAGCCACTGGCCCAGTGCTTCGAGATGGTGTTCGCCACTGCCCACCTCGACGGCAAGCGCGCGGCACCAGAACAGGAAGCGGTGCATCGGGTAGGTCACATCCACCCCCATGCCGCCATGCACGTGCTGCGCCACGCGGCCCACTTTCAGACCCAGCTCGTTGGACTGCGCACGCAGCGCATGGGCCTGCGGAGCGCTCGGCAGATGCTCGTCGAGACGCCACACCAATTGGCTCAGCGTGCTGCGCTGCGCCTGCATGAGGATGTAGCCATCGGCCATCTGACCCGCGACCAATTGGAACGAACCAATAGGACGGTCGAACTGCTTGCGCTCGCTGACATACGCCACGGTGCGTTCGAGCTGCGCCTGCGTCACGCCCTGCTGCAGAGCCGCTGTGCTGGCAATCGCGTATTCGCTCACCCAGCGCACGGCCGCCTCGTCCAGCGTGGCGATTGCGGGTGCGTCGAACAAGGTCACGTCGGCCACGGCGCAGTAGTCCTCGCGCATGCCTTCGGCCTTCTGCACACCGGCTGCGGCCAGATCGACCAGCACCAGCTGGTTGCCGTTCGACGCCTTGGCCGCCGCCAGCAGATACCTGGCCTGCGCACCCAAGGCCACAGCGTGCAACTTGCCGTAGACCTTGCCGCCTTCGACGCGCAGTTGCGCACCGTGGGAACTGCTCAGGCTTTCAAGCGACACACTGATCAGTTCGCCCTGCATGGCCGCCTGCACCGCCTGCTCTGCAGCGGCATTGCCAGTCAACGCGGCCAATGCGCTGGCGGCGACTTGCGTCTGCCACAGCGGCACTTGAGCCAGTGCGCGGCCCTGCTGGATCAGCACGGCCAGCAGTTCGGTCATGCCCAGACCCAGACCGCCCGCCGATTCGGGAATCAGAATGCTGTGCAGCCCTGCCGACACGCATTGCGGCCACAAGTCCTGCATGAAAGGCTTGCCGCTGGTGTCGTGCTCGCGCAGCTTGTCATCGGTGCAGTAGTCGGCAAACAGGCTTTGCGCCATGTCCGCAAACGCGCGCTGGTCTTCCGAGAGTTGGAAATCCATGTTCTTGATCTCCCGGTTTCAGGCCACGACGCGGAACTGCGGCAGCGTCATCTCGCCATCGTTGAAGGTGTTGAATTCCACCTGCACCTTCTGGCCGATCCTCACGTCCTGCGGCTTGATGCCCACGAGTTGCGCGATCAGGCGCGTGCCCTCTTCCAGCTCGATCAGACCAATGGGATTCGGATGGTCGAACGGCGGCACTTCGGGGTAGTGCATGACGACGTAGGAATACACCTCGCCCTTGCCGCAGGCCTGCACGGCGTCCCATTCGAACGATTGGCAGTGCGGGCAGACGGGGCCCGGCGGATGGTTCAGCTCGCCGCACGACTTGCAATGCTGGATCAGCAGCTTGCCCTGCTGCACGCCGTCCCAGAAGAAGCGGTTGTCATCGCTGATGCCGGGCGCCGAGCGCTTGATCTTCGGAATGCCCGCAGACTTCTGATCGGCGGCAGCGGCTGGTTGTGCGTTGGCCGGACGGAACTTGAACACGCGGAAAAGCAACTGGCCCACATGCTCGTCATCGCCCCGGAGCGCGCCGATGGAGAAGTAATCCATGATCAGCGTGACGAAGTAACCCGTGCCCAGCGCCGTGGTCTTCTCGTCGCCCACGCTGTCCAGACGCGTGGTGTAGTACAGGTCTTCGCCCTCGACCACATCGCGGTCGAATGTGAGTTCGGAATTCACCGCCACGGTCGACGCAAAGCCTTGCGCGTCCAGCAGCTTCACCACTTCGTATGGATTTTCCTTGGTGGAGCCCGGCGGGTAGTTGTTCTGCACCGGCCCTTCCATGCACCAGACCTGCAGCATGCCCGGTGGCGCGATGACCTTGCCATCGGCGTTGGTGCGCACATTCACGTTCATGATTTCGCACCACTGGCGAATCATCGGTGTGTTGACCTTGTCCCAGGCATACACGCGCCCATACTTCTTGCCCACGAGGGCGCGGACTTCCGCCATCCAGTCTTGATCAGTCAAGATTGTCTCCTTTGAAATTCACTTGGTTGTTTGTTGTGTGTTGTGCTCGGCGTTGGCGGCACCCAGAAACGCGGGTCGCTCGCCCCCTCCATGCAGCAGCAGATTCGTGCCGCTCATATAGGAAGCGCGCGTTGAAGAAACGTAGAGGCAGGCCTCGGCGATGTCCTGCGGATCGGCCAGACGGCCAGCGGGAATGGTTTGCGCGACGGAGGCAATGCCTGCCTCATCGCCGTAATGCAGCGCCGACTGCTCGGTGCGCACAAGGCCGGGGCTCACCGCGACCACACGCACCTTGGGCGCCCACTCCACGGCGAGCGAACTCACCAGACTCAGGACCGCCGCCTTGGCAGCGCCATAAGCTGCCGTGCCCGGCGAAGGACGCAGCGCGCTGATGCTGCCGATGCAGACGATCACGCCGCCGTCATCCTGCTTTTGCATGACCGCATTGGCAGCCTGCGAGGCATGCAGCGTCGAGAACAGATTGAGGCGCAAAACGCCTTCATGAAAACGCGGAGACACCGTGGCTGCATCCACCGCAGGCGCACCGCCCGCGTTGTTGACCAGCACATCGAGCCGACCATGGCGCTGCACCACTTGATCGACCAGTTCCTTCACCGCAGAGGCTTCACGCACATCGCAGGCAATGAACTCTGCAGTGCGACCATCAGCGGCAGTTGGCAACGCCTCGGGCTGCTGCCTTCCACAGACCACCACGATCGCACCGGCCTGCAGATAAGCCTGCGCGATGCCCTTGCCGATGCCCTTGGTGCCACCGGTCACCAGAACAACGCGTTGTTGAAATTCTTTGTCGTTTGCTTGCATGCATGGCAATTTAGATTTCGCAAGCCCTTGCAGATACGTCCAAAAGGACGATGCCCACGGACTAGGGGCAAACGACGATAGGCCCCAAAACAAGCCGCGGAGACACCCATGCAAGACACGGAAAACACAGAGCTCAAGCCAGTCGCTACAGAGAGCGAACTGCTGCTGGAACGCCCCGAAGACGGCATCGCCGTGGTACGCCTGAATCGCCCCCATGCCACCAACGCACTGAGCCTTTCGCTGCAGTCCGCGCTGTCACATACGTTCCACCAACTGAGCCACGACGACAGCGTGCGCTGCATCGTGCTGACCGGCGGAGACAAAGTCTTTGCCGCAGGCGGCGACATCAAAAGCATGGATTCGTGCGGCCCCATCGAGATATTGAAGCGCCACACCGAACGCGTGTGGGCTCCGATAGAGACCTGTCCCAAACCCATCATTGCCGCAGTCAACGGTTATGCCTTCGGCGGCGGCGCAGAACTGGCCATGCACTGCGACATCATCATCGCGGGGAAAAACGCCAGTTTTGCCCAACCCGAAATCCGCATCGGAATCATGCCCGGCATCGGCGGCACGCAGCGTCTGGTGCGGGCCGTAGGCAAGTTCAACGCCATGCGCATCCTGCTCACCGGCAGACCCATTGCCGCGCAGGAAGCGCAGATCATGGGACTCGTCAGCATGGTCTGCGAGGACGATCAGGTGCAGCACGAAGCGCTCAAGATGGCACGGCAGATTGCGGCCATGCCGCCGCTGGCAGCAGAGCAAATCAAGGAAGTGGTGATTGCAGGCATGGATGCGTCCCTGGACACAGCACTCATGCTCGAACGCAAAGCCAATCAGATCCTCTTCGCCACGCAAGACCAAAAAGAAGGAATGAACGCGTTCATCGAAAAGCGCCCTCCCAAGTTTGAAGGGCGTTGAGTTTCTTCGTTTTGTACGAAGCCTTATGGCTTCGATTGGTCAGTCGTTTGGGGGCGCCAAGACAGCCCCTCATACTTTGTTGCGAAGCCTTGCCGTATCGGCATACTGTCTGCGCCTTCGCGTCGCGTCTGAGGGGCTGTCTTGGCGTTGTGGTACCAGTACGAAAGCCCACTTCGCTTCTCAAGCTCGCTCCAAAAAACCAAGTCAAATTCGGCACGCTACTCGCACACAAGCATCTCGCGAAGTCGCGAGATGCAGCACGAGCAACGCGAAGTACCGTGACACACCTCTTATGAAACCACTGACTCGCGGCGGTTGCCCGAACGGAGCGCCTACGGCGCGCAGCTGAGTTCTGCCGCGTGCCCCCGAATTCAAGCGCGCTTTTGGTGACTTTTCGCGCGCCAGCGAAAAGTTACTCGCCCGCCGGGGCGAGACCCGGCACCCGCAATCAACCACCAAACCGCACTGAGCCAAGAAAAAGAAAAAACCCTACTCAAAACAGAGTAGGCCTCATCTGCGCATCAATCCCCCCATCCACACAAATCTGCGCCCCATTCACATAACTGGCCGCATCACTCATCAAAAACAAAACCACAGAAGCCATCTCCGCCGGATCAGCCCGACGCCCCATCGGCGGCAAGAACTCCGCAATCGACTTCGCAAACCGAGGATCTTGCGCACTGGCCTGCAGCAAGGGCGTCTCGGTCGCCCCAGGCGCAACGGAGTTCAAACGCACGCCTTCCTTGCCCCAAATAACGGACCGCTTGCGCATCGCCACTGTCAAACCGTTCTTGCTGCCTGCGTAAGCCAGATTCCCACCCTGCTCTCCCGCGCCATCGACAATCGCCTGCGCCATCGCATCGTTACCCGATTCAAACGCGGCAGCCAACGGATTTTTCTCCCAAGGCAGGTGAGCGGACGCCACCGAAGAAATCACCACGGCAGCGGGCGACTGACCTTGCTTCAACGCAGGAAACAAGCCATCAAGCAGCTCGACCGCACCAAAGTAATTGACCGACACGATCTTGCCTGCCGGGCGGATATGCGTGCCCAGACCAGCGCACAGCACCAGACCATCGAGCACGCCGCCGCACGCGGCCAGAGCGGCTTCCACGGCCTGCTTGCGGCCTTCGGCGGTGGACAGATCGGCGATGATCTCCGCATCGCGCACGTCGATGCCGATGACCTTGTGACCTGCGGCTTCGAGCGCCTTGCGCGTGGCGGCTCCGATGCCGGTGGCGCAGCCGCTCATGACGATGGTCGGGGTGGTGTTTCTTGAGGTTGAGGACATGGTTGTTGAGTCTCCAGATTAGCTGTTGGGCACATCAAATCCCAGTCGCAGCCAAGCGACCACCTACAAACGGACGATGTAGTTACCCCAGTGGAAATTTAATGTTGCGCTTTCTACACTGCAGCCCGGCATCCCACAAGGGCGAGCGAGTGACAGCAAGGTCAACGCAGTACAAATCACAAAAGGACGACAACCCCGATGAGCAGCACCAGCAGCAACAATCCGCACGCATCCCTTCTGCAGCCCGGCCGCATCGGCAAGATGGAGCTGAAGAACCGCATCGTCATGGCCCCCATGGGCGAGAACTTCGGCGGCGACGACGGCCTGTGCGGCGAGAAGACACAGGCCTACTACGAGGAACGCGCGGCGGGCGGCACCGGGCTGATCGTCATGGGCACGGCCGCCGTGTCCTGGCCCACCGGCACGAGCGAGCCGCATCAGCTCGGCATCTCCAACGACGATTTCATTCCGGGTCTGGCCGAAGTCACACGCCGCGTGCATGCGCATGGCGGCAAGGTCGCCATCCAGATCAACCACAGCGGCAAGGTGGCCGCGCACGACCGCGCCTGTGGCCGCGAGATGTGGGTGTCGTCGATTCCGCCCGCAGCGCCCGTGCCCGATGCCATGCGCACCATCACGCCCAAGGAGTTCTCGACCTTCGTGGGCGTGGGGCCGCACCCCGAGCGTTACCGCGTGATGGACAAGGCGGACATCGAACAGATGATCGAGTGGTATGCCGCAGCCGCAGTGCGGGCGCAGAAGGCGGGCTTTGACGCGGTGGAGGTGCACAGCGCTCACAACTACATGATCGCCAATTTCCTCTCGCCCTTCTTCAACAGCCGCACCGACGAATATGGCGGCAGTCACGAGAACCGCACGCGTCTGCTGCGCGAGATTCTGGCCGAGGTGCGCAAGCGCGTGGGGCCCGACTTTCCGATCTGGGTGCGTCTGGACGCCGAAGAAATGCACACGCCCGGCGGCATCACCATGGACGAGGCCCTCAAGACTGCCAAGGTGGCCGAAGAGTTCGGTGCCGATGCGATCAGCGTGTCGGCCTACGCGCGCATGCCCACGGGCTCGGCCTTCACCGATGCGCCCATTCCGCAAAAGCAGAACGCTTATCGTGAGTTCGCCGCCCAATACAAGAAGGCAGTGAAGATCCCGATCATCTCCGCTGGCCGTTGGGAACTGGACGACGCAGCCCATGCACTCACCAAAGGCGAGATCGACTTCGTCGCCATGGGCCGCAAGCTGCTGGCCGAACCCGACATGGCCAACAAGCTCGCGGCCAATACCGCCAAGGATGTGCGCCCGTGCATCTACTGCTACGCCTGTGTGAGCGAGATTTTCATCAACAACGGCATCAAGTGCGCGGTGAATGCGCGCGTCGGCCACGAGCATGAATCGACCATACAGTTCGCGCAGAAGTCCAAGCGGATTCTGATCGTCGGCGGCGGCCCTTCGGGCATGGAGGCCGCACGCGTCGCCGCGCTGCGCGGTCACCATGTCACGCTGGTCGAGCGCAGCGATCGTCTGGGCGGCACGCTGTTCTTCGCCGCCCTCGCCTATCCTGAAAATGGCCGTCTGCTCGACTATCTGGTCCAGCAGATGAAGCACCCGAACATCGACGTGCGCCTGAACACCACGGTCGATGCCGCGCTGATCGATGCGATCAAGCCCGACGAAATCTTCGTCGGCACAGGTGCCAAGCGTGCCGCGCCCGCCATCGAAGGCGCTGAGCAGAACCATGTGTGGAGCGGCGATGAGCTACGTCGCCTGATGACCGGCGACCGCGCCGACGAGATCGCGAAAGCCAAGCTCAGCCTGACCGAGCGCGCCATGTTCAAGGCCGGCGGCATGCTCGGCGTGACCGACAGCACCAACGCGATCCAGAACCTGTCCAAACTGTGGATGCCGCTGGGCAAGCGCGTCGTCATCATCGGCGGCGGTCTGGTGGGCTTGGAGCTGGCCGAATTCCTGCTTGACCGAGGCCGTGAAGTCACCGTGCTCGAACCCGGCACCCATGCAGGCACGGAGCTCGCCATCGTCCGCCGCTGGCGCGTGATCGAAGCCGTGAAGGCCCACGGCAAGCTGCAACTGCTCGCCAAGGTGCAGCGCATCACCAAGAAGGAAGTGATCTGGACCGACAAGTCCGGCGAGCAGCACATCACCACCGCCGACTCGGTCGTCATCGCACTCGGCGCGCAGCCCGACGCAAGCGTGGCCGAATCAATCGCCGCCATGACGCAAGTCCCCGTGCAACAACTCGGCGACAGCAACACGCTCGGCTACATCGAAGGTGCAATGCACAGCGGCTACCGCGCTGGCGCAATGATCTGATCCTCAGCTCCATTCATCGCTCATGAAACGGGTCTGCGGTGCGCAGGCCCGTTTTTATTCAGGCTGTGCACACCGCAACCGCCCCTTCAGACAACTTTCTGCAAAACGGAATCACAAGCAAAGCTGAAAAGCTTGCCCTATAAAAGCGCGCATTTGCTCGCAATGGATTAACAATTAGATGACAATCACAGTTCTTGCCACGCCGGGAGGCTGATTCAGACTTCCAGCGCCCCAGCCCAACCGCAGAGTGACTGTGACGCTATGGATTTGACAAAAAACGAACTGGCCTACTTCAGCGACATCGGGGCTCTGGAGCATGACGCCTTTGGTCGACTGGTATTCATCGGCCTGTCGTACGTGGAGAGTTGGGAGCTCAAATGCTTTCACGACACTTATCTGCAGCAGGAGCAATGGGCCAACCCGGAACGCTACGTGGAGCTCATGGTCCGACACGAGCGAGCACGACTCCAATGCAACCAACCACAGCACTGATGGCTGCCCCCGAAGCGCATCCCAGAAAATTCCTTGCGATTTGAAAATCCCCACAGAATTCATGCGCTATAATCGATGGCTTAGCGCAAACGACACAGCAATGTGCAAGTTTGACGGGTGATTAGCTCAGCGGTAGAGCACTGCCTTCACACGGCAGGGGTCACATGTTCGATCCATGTATCACCCACCAATTTCAAAAGCCTCTTGATTCTCGGATCAAGAGGCTTTTTGTTTTGGTTCGCCGCGAAGACAGCACCCCATCTGGGTAAGCAGCCAATGAAGGCAAGATGGATGGTCGTCGCGCCAACCCTGTCTTGACCCCTCTTCGTTTCTGGCTACCGAATCAGCGCATCACCAACCCGCCATCCACGAACAGCACCTGACCCGTCATGAACCCGCTGAGTTCGGATGCCAGAAACAGCACCGGCCCGGCCACATCTTCGGGCCTTGCCAGCCTGCGCAGCGGCGTGGCCGCCATCAGCGATTCGCGAAAGGATTCCTTGGTGCTCTGGCTGCCTTGTGTGGGATAGACCAGACCGGGTGCCACGCAGTTCACGCGGATGCCCACGGGCCCCAGTTCACTGGCCAGATTGCGGCTGAAAGCGACCAATGATGCCTTGGCTGTGGTGTAGTCGTGATACGGCACGACGGGATGTTCGACCAGATTGCTCACGATGTTGACGATGCTGCCGCGCGCGCGTTGGCGCATCTGCGGCAGCACGGCGCGGCAGACGTTGAAGGCCGCGCCCACGGCACCATCGAACTGGGATCGGTAGTCGTTCCACTCCAGATCATCGAAGCGACTGCGACGCTCGGGATCGAAGGCATAAGGTTTGAATGCGTTGTTGACGACGATGTCGATTCCGCCCGCTTCGCGCACGATGCTGTCGACCATATCCTGCACCGCAGCCCGCGAACCCACATCAGCCTTGATGGCCCAGGCATCGCCGCCAGCGGCCTCGCAAGCAGCCACAGTCCGGGCTGCCGCGGCATCGTTGGAAAGGTGGTTGATCGCCACTGTCGCGCCTTCTCGCGCGAAGGCTGTGGCGATGGCAGCGCCAATGCCACGGCTCGCGCCCGTGACCAGCACCACCTTGCCGCGCAGGTTCATTGCAGATGTTTGAACTGCCATTTCAGTTACCCGGCAGCAAACTGGTATCGACCACATCAGCCACCTTGATCTGGCGCGCAATCATGCCGAGCGCACGATAAGTATCCGCTCCCTTTTGCAGCGAAGCCAGATCAAAGCTTCCGAGTTGTGGAGCACGCGCCTTGCCTTGCGCGCTGGGTTGGGCGGACGCATTGCGCAGCTTGATCACATCCCGATTGATGTCGCGATGGGTGCCGTCGATGGCCCGTTTGACAGCGAGCGTCGCGGCCTCCTCGGGGTGGGCGATCATCCAGGCAACGCTGTCGCGGTAGCCTTTCAGAAAAGCCTTGAGCAGATCCTTCTTTTCGCGCAGCGTGTCTTCGCGCACGACGAACATGTCGCTCGAAATGTTCAGGTGGTCGCTCACGTTCATGACGTTGATCTCGCCCATGCCCTTGCGCAGGCCAACGGCCAGACCGGTATCGGTGGCAGCCGTGGCATCGACCTGCCCCTGCATCAGCGGTGCGAAGTTGAGCAGGCCAGTGACGACGATGGTCACATCGGACTCCTTCAGACCCGCCTGATGCAACAGCACCAGCAGGTTCTGGCGTGTGCCGCTGGAAAGGCTGTAGACGCCGATCTTCTTGCCCTTCAGATCTGCAGGCTTCTGGATACCCGACGACTTGAGCGAGACCACGTTGAACACGTTCTGCGGGTAGATGTCGTAGATGGCAACCAGCTTTTCGCCCTTGTCCAGCGCCATGAAGAACGAGCCGGGATCGGTGAACGCCACATCGGCCTGACCGGCAAGCAGGTTGCGGATCGCGTCACCACCGCCTGCTCCGGGCAGATAGGTCAGCTCCACGCCCTGTGCTTTGAAAAAGCCTTTGTCGGGCTCGGCAAGAATATTGGTGATCTCGCTGATCGGTTTGCTCCAGCCAGCCAGGCGAATGTTTCCCTGCGCTTGTGCTGCAAACGCTTGGCCCGCAAGCGACAAGCCAGCGAGACCCGCGCTTGCACTCAGCAGACTGCGGCGAGAGAAGATGGGAGTCGATGTAGAAGTGTTCATGACGAAATGGTCTCGATCAGGAGTTGCCGCCCGAGAGCGAATGGGAAACTGGGAGGACATGCGCAAAAGCATGCGCGCGCAAAAGCCGGCGTTCCAGCACAAGGCAAAGTTGGTAGAGCACCAATCCAATGGCGGCAATCAGCACCAGCGCGGCGAACATCAATGTTGTGTCCATCATCCCTTGTGCGGCGATGACGACGGCGCCCAGCCCTTTGCTGGCGCCCATGAATTCGGCGACGACCACACCGACCAGCGCCAGCACCACCGCCACGCGCAGCCCCGCAAGAATCGCGGGCAAGCCCGTGGGCAGCTTCAGTCGCAGCAAGGTCTGCAGCCGGGTGGCACCCAGCATCTGAAAGAGTTGCAGGCGCTGCGCATCAACTTGCCGAAGCCCCGTCAGCGTGTTCTCCATCAACGGAAAAAAGCAGATCAGCGCCGTGATCAGCACGGTCGGCAGCATGCCGAATCCAAACCAGAGCACGAACAGGGGTGCAAGTGCCAATTTGGGAACCACCTGGCTGACGACGACATAAGGTTTGAAAACGCGCTCCAGCAAGCGGGACTCGGCCAGTGCCATTCCGACCAGCAGGCCGAATACGCTTCCCGCCAACAGGCCCAGCAGCAACGCCTGCATCGTCGAGACAACATGGGGCCAGAAATACCCCGTGACCAAGCCTGACCACAGCGATGCCGCGATGGCCGACGGCGCAGGCAGCACCAGCGCAGACAAGCCCCACTGGCGAACCATCAGCTCCCACGCGGCGAGCAAAATGACGAGCAGCGCTGCGGACAGAAAATGTGCCTTGAACGGCGTGACGGTCATGCGCTGCTCCTGTCCATGGAAGCCCGCACCGCAGCGCAGTATTCATTGAAAACTGCACCATGGCGCATGGCTTGCGTGCGCGGCGCAGACAGTTCGATGCGCCAGTCATCCACGATGCGCCCTTCGTGCATGAGCGCGATGCGGTCACCCAGATAAACGGCCTCATTGATGTCATGCGTGACGAACAGCACGGTAGTGCCGCGCTCGCGACTGGTGCGCAGCAAGTCGTCCTGCAGTTCCGCGCGCGTGATTGCGTCGAGCGCAGCAAAGGGTTCGTCGAGCAGCAACAGCGGCGGCTCCAGAATCAGCGCACGCGCCAGCGCCACACGGCTTTGCTGTCCACCGGAGAGTTGACGCGGGTGGTTTGGCGCATGAGCGGACAGACCCAGTTGATCGAGCAACTGAAGTGCCCGGTCCACGTCCTGCTTGGCAGGTTTGCGCTGCAACGACACAGGCAGCAGCACGTTGTCGAGCACGGTAAGCCACTCCAGCAGCGTAGGTGCCTGGAACATGAAGCCCAGCTGCGGCCCCGGCGCTGCCAGTTCACCGCCATTCAACAGAACGCGCCCCGACTGCGGACGAAGCAACCCGGCTGCCAGTTTGAGCAGCGTGGTCTTGCCACAGCCGCTGCGGCCCAGCAGGCAGTGGAATTCGCCTGTCTGCATCTTCCAGCTCACGCCGTTCACCACCGGCGCACGGCCCGGATAGGTGAACACGGCATGGTCGATATCGAGAAACGCCATCGCAGTCAGTCCGTGCGCATCAATCCGCATAATCAGCGAACGGCTGCGCGGCCCATTCGGCCGACTGTTCGATCTCGGTCATCCGCACCAGATCGACAAGGTTGAATCGCCCATCGTGATGCCAGCCTGCTTCGGGCATGCTCATGGAACCAATGGCGGCGATGCGCGTGACACCGGCTGCGCCCAGCAGCTCGGCCAAGCGGTACAAATTTTCGGGTCCGGCAGCAATGCCCGCAGTCTGCAGATACTCGCGCTGCGCGGCAACCACGGGGACCACGTCGTCCAAGCTGTCCACGCCGACGACGTATATCGTGCGATACAGCGCGGTCGGCGACAGCGACTGCAGGCTGTCGCTGTAGGCCACGCTCCATGGCGCATCGGCGGGGCCGATCAGCAAATCGTCTCCGGCGCTCCACTCCACGCTTTGCTGCCACTTGGCAACAGCCGCACTTTCTTCCAGATCGAGATCGCGACGCGCAAAGCGCCGCTGCAGATTGGCCAGCTCTGCCGCCAAATAATCGGCGAAAGCGCGCGGCGACACAGGCGCACCGCGCTCGACATAAAAGACATGCGGCGAGTAGCAACCCTGCTGGTCGTATCGCATGACATCCCACGCCGCCAAACGCGCGAGCGCAGGAGCCTTCAACGTATCCAGCGCAGCAGCACCAATCAAACCAAAACCCAGCTTGTGCCCATGCGGCAGAAAGCGCGTGGTCACCGGCAAGCGTTTGCGCAGTGCGTCGAGCGTATGGTTGCCTCCGTAAGCGAGCACGGTGTCTGCCTTGGCGTAGAGCGCATCGGCCTCCTCGCCGCCTGCGCCGCTCCACCAGACCACTGCAAGGCAGTCGGCGAGCGGTGGATGAATCTCAGCCAGCAGCCGTGCAAACCAGCCTGCGAACAACGGCTCGGCACTGGCCAGTTTTCCGATGGCTGGTGCCTTGACCAACAGGCCGCACACCAGACTCCACAGCGACAGCGCAGGCACATTGCCAGCCCAACTGTGCACCAGCAGATCAGGGCCATAAGCGCGTACAGCACCGCCTTTGGGTGCGGGCTGAAATCCATCGAGCACGGCAGGATTGGCAAAATCCTCAGCCACAAAGCGACGCAGTTGCGCGGCACGGAAAGTCTTGAAATAACCTGTCAATCCCAACCGCACCATGTCGGCGTCGTAGCCACTCACCACGGGCAACAAGGCTTCGGCCTGTTGGCGAAAGGGATCGTTGCGATCGAGAAGACGGGCGATGGCGCGGTCGATCACATCGATGATGTCTGCCACGGTCATCGTGCGCAGATGACGGTTGGCGGCTTCGCGCACGCGGTCCGCCAATGCATGCATCTGCGGCCCGGTCAGCATGGGCACCGAGACTTCAAGCCGCATTCCATTGCGCTGGAAAGGCAGGACATGCCACTGCACCTCATCGACCTGCAAACCGGGCAGATAGCCCGCAGTGACGCGCTCAATCCTCATGCCGCCGTGGCCTTCACGAACTCTTCAACGGCAAGCGAGCAGCCCTTGGCCGCAGCGCCTTCCGCACGCCCTAGCAGCAGAAAACCACCATCGGCCCACAGAGCCACATCTTCGGTCAGGATGGTGCTGACCGCGTTGTAATTGCCCAGATCGCAATGCACCAGAATGCCGCGCTCGCCCGGTGGCACATCGCGGCCCGTGATCGGCTCGACCAGTCGCGAGCGAATCCAGTGCGGCCCCGATTTCACCGAAGGCAGCGTCGCATTGCCATCGTCGTAGAACTGCGTGCTCAGTTCGGTCATGCCATACATGTTGATGCAGTGCGTGCGCGGAACGCCGAAGAGGCGCGCCAGATCGGCGTAGAACTCTTCGAGCGGCAACTCGCGCGACTGGCCCTTGTAGCCGCCGGTGTCGAGAATGCGGCTGCCCGCAGGTAGTTGAAAGCTGCAGCCTTGCTCGCGCAGCGCGTCCATCACATGCACAAGGCTGAAGCTTGCGCCGAGCAGCGCATATGGCTTGCCGCTGCGCTGCGACTCTTCCAGCGCGGCGCACAAGCCAGGCACGTCGAGACCCTCGGGCGTCAGATAGTAGCGGCTGTCTTCCGTGCCGAACTCCGACTTCGCAAGCGCCAGATAGTGCGCCAGCGACGAGTTGGGCATCGCCACTTCGTCAGGAAACAGAATGCCCATCGGCATGCGCTCCACGCCTTGCATGAAACGCTTGGCGAAGTTGCGCGTCATCGACAGATCGTAGACATCGAGTTGGGGGTGAAAGTGCCGTCCACGCGCCGCGCGACCCGTGGTGCCGCTGGTCATGAACACGCGCTCGTTCGGCGATGCGGGCTCGCTGCGCAACTCCATCGCCTTGAACGCATCGATGGGCACGGCAGGAATGTCGCTCCAGGTTTTCACATTGCGCAGCGTGGCTCCGCGGCGCTGGCAGAAGCTGCGAAACGGCGCATTGAATTCGTACTGGTGAGCGAACAGGCGCAGGGCGAGTTGATTGAACTGGTCATCCGTGCAACCGTCTGCCGCGATGAATGCGAGCAGGTCTGCGACCAGCAGGTCGGCCTGAGCCGTGGCCTTGTCCATGAAAATCCTTCGAGAGCAGCAAACGTGAACGTGTTGCTCCGAAGACTCCCGCACGCGGCGCATTGGAGTGCGGTGACGCGAGGAGAAAAGCTCTTCTTCCGCCGGAATGACCCGGTTCAAGTTCTCGGGTGTGGATCTCAGCACAGGCGTGCACCCCGGAGCGAGCACTATCTTACCGTAGAAGCGATGGCCTTTCGCGAGGGCAAGCGCTCCAATCCCTCCGTGCGCGAAGCTTGCACCGCATTGAATATAGGGGGAGTCGAGCGAGCCGTGGCGCAGTTGTTCCCGACCGAGAATTGAGATCCCGCGAATCGAGCTTGGGCATCAACAAAAAACCCTCTTGAACCTGAGTTCAAGAGGGTTTTGAAATTGGTGGGTGATACATGGATCGAACATGTGACCCCTGCCGTGTGAAGGCAGTGCTCTACCGCTGAGCTAATCACCCGTTTGTCGCTGTGTGTCGCGACAAGAGGGCTATTATGACACGGAATTCTGGTCGCTTGCGGGAAGTGGCCAGATTGTTTTTCCGCCGCTCGATTTGTCGATCTGCTTGAGCACGTCGAGATGCGCAGTCAACTCGTCTTCGTTCGCGGCGATGACCTGCAGTTTCAGGCTGCTGAAATCGATGGCGGCCACGCGCACGGCGCCGGCGTTCTTGTCCTTGGGTTCTTCATCCGCAATCAGCAAGGCCTCCTGGCCTCGGGTCATGTTGATGTAGACGTCGGCGAGCAGTTCCGCATCAAGCAAGGCCCCGTGCAGCGTGCGGCCGGAGTTGTCGACTTCGAGGCGATCGCACAGTGCATCCAGCGAGTTGCGCTTGCCGGGGAACATTTCCTTGGCCATGGCCAAGGTGTCGATCACGCTGTCGACATAGCTCTTGACGGGCTTTCTGCCGCAGAGCTGGAACTCCTTGTTCAGGAAGCTGATGTCGAACGCGGCGTTGTGGATGATGAGTTCCGCGCCTTGTAGGTATTCGACGATCTCGTCCGCGAGTTCCGCGAACTTGGGTTTGTCCTTGAGGAATTCGTTGCTGATGCCGTGCACCCGGAGCGCGTCTTCGTGGCTGTCGCGTTCGGGGTTGAAGTAGATGTGCAG
Organism: Diaphorobacter sp. HDW4B; assembly: GCF_011305535.1. Lineage (GTDB taxonomy): Bacteria > Pseudomonadota > Gammaproteobacteria > Burkholderiales > Burkholderiaceae_C > Diaphorobacter_A. Next base: position 4,755,573 of record NZ_CP049905.1, on the reverse strand, counting down.
GTTCTTGCCCGTGAGCTTGCGGTTCACGAGTTCCACGCAGCCCAGTTCGATGACGCGGTCGCCCGTTTCAGCGGAAAGGCCCGTGGTTTCAGTATCCAGCACGATCTGACGTGACATCAGTGGTTCTCCTTGGCGTGGTTGATGGAGTACTTGGGAATCTCCACCGTGACGTCTTCCTTGGCCAGAATGGCCTGGCACGACAGACGCGATTGTGGCTCAAGGCCCCAGGCGCGGTCGAGCAGGTCTTCTTCCTCTTCCTCGGCCTCGTTGAGTGAATTGCCGCCCTGGCGCACGATGACGTGGCACGTGGTGCAAGCGCAGCTCATGTCGCAAGCGTGCTCGATGTTGATCTTGTTGTCGAGCAGTGCTTCGCAGATCGACGTGCCTGCGGGCGCAGTGATTTCAGCGCCTTGCGGGCAGTATTCTGGATGCGGAAGAATTTTGATGACGGGCATGGGGATTCGCTTTGTGTTCTTGGTTCGGTGCGTCTTTTATTGTTGGTTTACAGCGTCTGGATGTTCTTGCCAGCCAACGCTTCGCGAATGCCGCGATTCATGCGTTGAGCGGCGAATTGTTCCGTGCCTTTGGCGAGCGCTTGCGTGCCGGCCTCGAGGGCTGCGGCATCGTCGCTCGTCGCATGCAGCGTGCGCAGCGCCTGCATGAGCGCATCAATCTCGGTACGTTCCTTGTCGCTCAGCACATCGCCATCGACGTCGAGCGCGCTCTGCGTCGCCATCAGCAGACGGTCGGCGTCGACACGCGCTTCGACCACGGCGCGCTGACGCATGTCCTGCTGCGCGGTGGCGAAACCGTCTTCCAGCATCTTGGCGATCTGGTCATCCGACAGGCCATACGAAGGCTTCACATCGACCTTGGCTTCGACGCCGCTGCCCTGCTCTTTGGCGCTCACAATAAGCAGGCCATCGGCATCGACGGTGAAGGTCACGCGGATGCGCGCGGCACCGGCAGCCATGGCTGGAATGCCGCGCAGTTCGAAGCGCGCGAGGCTGCGGCAGTCGGCCACCAGATCGCGCTCGCCCTGCACCACGTGGATGGCCATTGCGGTCTGGCCGTCCTTGTAGGTGGTGAAATCCTGCGCCTTGGCGGTGGGAATGGTTTCGTTGCGACCGACGATGCGCTCGACCAGGCCACCCATGGTTTCGACGCCGAGCGAGAGTGGAATCACGTCGAGCAGCAGCAGGTCGCCAGCGGAGTTGTTGCCCGCAAGCTGATTGGCCTGAATGGATGCGCCGAGTGCCACCACTTCATCCGGATTCAGATTCGTGAGCGGTTCTTTTCCAAAGAATTCGGCCACTGCAGTCAGCACTTGCGGCATGCGCGTGGAGCCGCCTACCATGACCACGCCCTGCACTTCTTCGCGATCAAGCTGCGCATCGCGCAAGGTGCGGCGAACGGCGGTCAGCGTGCGCTTGGTGAGGTCCGCTGTCGCGGCATCGAAGTCGGCACGGGTCACGGCAAAGTCGAGCGGCTTGCCTGCCAGCGTGGCGGTGAACTGCGCGCAGTCCGCATCGGTCAGCGCTTCTTTGCAGGCGCGAGCAGCCATGCGCACAGCAGTCTTGTCTTCAGGCGTCTGCGCCGTCAGAGCATGCTGAGCGAGCACCCAGTCACCCAACGCAGCGTCGTAGTCATCACCGCCCAATGCAGAATCACCACCCGTGGCGATGACCTCGAACACGCCTTGCGTGAGTCGCAGAATCGAGATGTCGAACGTGCCGCCGCCCAGGTCGTACACGGCGTACAGTCCTTCGGACGAGTTGTCGAGACCGTAGGCAATCGCAGCTGCGGTGGGTTCGTTGATGAGGCGCAGCAGGTTCAGACCCGCGAGCTTGGCGGCGTCCTTGGTGGCCTGGCGTTGTGCGTCATCGAAATACGCAGGCACGGTGATCACCGCGCCATAGATGTCGTCGTTGAAGCTGTCTTCCGCACGGAAACGCAGCGTCGCCAGAATCTCGGCGCTCACTTCAACGGGCGACTTCACACCGCCTGCCGTTTGAATGGCGACCATGCCTTGCTGCGCGGCATTTTCACCGCCTTGCGTGAGCAGCTCGTAGGGCAGCGACGCCTTGTCGGTGATGTCGGCCAAGCCACGACCCATCAGGCGCTTGACCGAGGCTATCGTGTTGACGGGATCCTGCAGACGCGAAGCGACCGCGTCATAGCCGATCTGGCGACCACTGCCCTCCATGTAGCGCACGACAGATGGCAGCAGCACCCGGCCCTGTTCATCAGGCAGGCATTCCGCAACGCCATGGCGCACAGCGGCCACGAGCGAATGGGTGGTGCCCAGATCGATGCCCACGGCGATGCGCCGCTGATGCGGGTCAGGGGATTGACCGGGTTCGGAAATCTGCAGGAGCGCCATGAAGTCTGTCTTTGTTCTGAATGGTTTGAAAGCGAATGCCGACTTGGGGCATTCAGGCGGCGTGCGCTGCTGCTGGCAGCGGCCACCCATCACAAGCTCTATTGTGCAAGCTGCTCGTGTTTCACATCGACGTCGTGTGCAAAACGCGCAATGAACATGAGGGCTCTGACTTCCTGCGCCGCTTTGGCAAGGTCGTTTTGCTCGTCAATCAAGCTTGCCAGTTTTACCAACGCTTGCTTGCGCGCAGCCTGCACCATGTCGCCCAGCTCATCGAGTGCGTCTTCGGTGGTCGCGTCGTCGAGCGTTTCGCGCCATTCCATCTGCTGCATGAGGAAGGCGGCCGGCATGGCGGTGTTGTCTTCCGCGCCGATGTTCACGTCGTTCAGCTCGCACAGATACGTGGCGCGCTTGAGCGGATCTTTCAGACGCTGGTAGGCCTCGTTGATGCGCACCGACCATTGCATCGCCACGCGCTGCGCAGCGCTGCCCTGGGCCGCAAAGCGATCAGGGTGGGCCTCGCGTTGTAGGTCTTTCCAACGCGCATCAAGTTGTGCGCGGTCCTGTGCGAATTGCCGGGGCACACCGAACAATTCAAAGTCGTCAGATTGCAGATTCATAACAAGAAAAAACCGCCAGCACTGGGAGCGATGGCGGTTTCATATGGCCTGAGCCAAACGTTTCAGACGCGGAAACTTTCGCCGCAACCGCAACGATCACGCTCGTTCGGATTGTTGAACTTGAAGCCTTCATTCAGGCCTTCGCGCACGAAGTCGAGCTCCGTGCCGTCGATATAAGCAAGGCTCTTGGGGTCGATCAGCAGCTTCACGCCATGGTTCTCGAAGATGATGTCTTCGGGAGCCTGATCGTCCACATATTCCAGCTTGTAAGCCAGCCCCGAGCAGCCCGTGGTCTTCACACCAAGGCGCACGCCCAGCCCCTTGCCGCGACGCGACAGGTAGCGGCTGACGTGCCTTGCGGCAGCTTCGGTCAATGTCACTGCCATGTTGCTCAGGCCGCTGTCGAATCTGCAGCCGCAGTTTCGCCGCGCTTGGCCTTGTAGTCGTTCACGGCTGCCTTGATGGCGTCTTCGGCCAGGATGGAGCAGTGAATCTTCACGGGTGGCAGTGCCAACTCTTCAGCGATGATGCTGTTCTTCAAAGCAGCCGCTTCGTCGAGTGTCTTGCCCTTGACCCATTCGGTCACGAGCGAGGACGATGCGATCGCCGAGCCGCAGCCGTAGGTCTTGAAACGTGCGTCTTCGATCACGCCGGTTTCGGGGTTCACCTTGATCTGCAGCTTCATCACGTCGCCGCAAGCCGGTGCGCCGACCATGCCGGTGCCGACGGTGTCGTCACCCTTGTCGAACGAGCCCACGTTGCGGGGGTTCTCGTAATGGTCGATCACTTTGTCTGAATAAGCCATGGTGTTTCTCCTTTTGCTGCGTCAGCCGCCCTGCTTTCAAGGCAGGCGGGGCGCAGAGATCAATTTCAAATTCTCTTGCGCTGCCGATCAGTGAGCAGCCCACTGGATGGTGCTCAGGTCCACGCCATCCTTGAACATTTCCCACAGAGGGCTGAGTTCACGCAGCTTGGCCACGTTGTGACGGATGGTGGAAATCGCATAGTCGATTTCCTCTTCGGTCGTGAAGCGGCCAATCGTCATGCGCAGGCTGCTGTGAGCGAGCTCGTCGCTGCGGCCAAGGGCGCGCAGCACGTAGCTGGGCTCCAGGCTTGCCGAGGTGCATGCGGAACCGGACGACACGGCCAGACCCTTGATGCCCATGATCAGCGATTCGCCTTCGACGAAGTTGAAGCTCATGTTCAGGTTCTGCGGAACGCGGTGCTCCATGCTGCCGTTGATGAACACCTGTTCGATGTCGGCGAGACCGTCCAGCAGACGCTTTTGCAGCTTGGCGGCCTTCTCGTTCACCTCGTTCATTTCGAGCTTGATGATGCGGAAGGCTTCGCCCATGCCGACGATCTGGTGCGTTGGCAAGGTGCCCGAACGCATGCCGCGCTCGTGGCCACCGCCGTGGATCTGCGCTTCCAGACGAATGCGTGGCTTGCGGCGAACGTACAGCGCGCCCACGCCCTTGGGGCCATAGGTCTTGTGCGCGGTCATGCTCATCAGGTCGATGGGCAGCTTGCTCATGTCGATCTCGACACGGCCAGTCGCTTGCGCTGCATCGACGTGGAAAATGATGCCCTTTTCGCGGCAGATCGCGCCGATCGCAGGGATGTCCTGGATCACGCCGATCTCGTTGTTCACGAACAGCACGCTGACCAGAATCGTGTCGGGGCGAATCGCGGCCTTGAAGGATTCCAGATCCAGCAGACCGTCTTCCTTGACGTCCATGTAGGTCACGTCGAAGCCCTGGCGCTCCAGCTCACGCATGGTGTCCAGCACGGCCTTGTGCTCGGTCTTGAGCGTGATGAGGTGCTTGCCCTTGCCCTTGTAGAACTGAGCGGCGCCCTTCAATGCCAGATTGATGGATTCGGTCGCACCGCTGGTCCACACGATTTCGCGAGGATCGGCACCGATCAGATCGGCCACGTAGCCACGAGACTTCTCGATGGCTTCTTCAGCTTCCCAGCCCCACGCATGACTGCGCGATGCCGCGTTGCCGAAATGTTCGCGCAACCAAGGGATCATCGCGTCAACGACACGGGGATCCACAGGAGTGGTCGCGCCGTAGTCCAGGTAAATGGGGAAATGGGGAGTCATGTCCATGGCTATCTCGCTTGGGCGATCTGGCTGGCGAATGTCAGTTATCAGAATGGGTTGAAAACAGCGGTCCTTCTGGCGCGGCTCGCCGCCCGGCTGCATGCCGGACGCGCGATCCAGCGCGCATCAGGACTTGGCGAAGGCGTTGCCCAGAGCAAACACCGAGTTCGGTGCATTCACGCGAATGGGCTTGACCACCGGAGTCGTCGAAATCGCGCGACGAGCGACCGGCTTGTCCTCGATCTGCACACCCTTGGCGAGCTGATCGTCCACCAGCTTCTGCAGCGTGACGGAGTCGAGGAATTCCACCATGCGCTGGTTCAGCGAGGCCCACAGTTCGTGGGTCATGCAGCGACCGGCTTCGCCGAGGCAGTTTTCTTTGCCGCCGCACTGAGTCGCATCGATGGGTTCATCGACGGAAACAATGATGTCGGCCACGGTGATGTCGCCAGCCTTGCGGGCCAGCGTATAACCGCCGCCGGGGCCACGGGTGGATTCCACCAGTTCGTGACGACGCAGCTTGCCGAACAGTTGTTCCAGGTACGACAGGGAAATCTGCTGACGCTGGCTGATGGCCGCGAGGGTGACTGGGCCATTGTTCTGACGCAGGGCCAGATCAATCATGGCTGTGACCGCAAACCGGCCTTTGGTTGTGAGACGCATCGCAAGCTCCTTGTTGGTTCAGGCTTGATCGTTTGAGAAACACCTCGAATCGCCTGTTTGGCAATACGGGTACTACCGTCTCCGCCCGCTCTCTGCCGAGGCTTGAAACACAAGGGTTTCGCCCGTCAGAGCCCTAAGTTTTGTGGGGTTGTTTTCTTGAGTAATTAGCCCAAGTATACCACCAATCCCTATTGTTTTTGTCGGGTAACAAAATCTATCGCCGAGATAGCGCGGTTAAATAAATCCTTTCGCCCGCCGCCATCCCGTCGAAACCCGCATCAGCCTTGGCGCTCCGTGCCGCCATGTGCACCGAAGACGCGATCCTTGAGCTTGGCCAGTTGATCGCGCACGCGTGCCGCCTGCTCGAACTCCAGATTGCGTGCGTGATCCATCATGGCCTTCTCAAGCCGCTTGATCTCGCGCGCAATGTCCTTTTCCGACATTTCTTCCAGCTCCAGATCACGCGCTGCCTGCTGCTGCATGCGCTGTGAGTCCTGCCCGGCCTTTTCACTGTAGACACCATCAATCAGGTCTTTCACCTGCTTGACAATGCTTCGCGGTGTAATTCCGTGTAGCTCGTTGTATGCGATCTGTTTTGCGCGCCGACGTTCCGTTTCGCCGATGGCTTTTTTCATCGAGTCGGTGATCCGGTCCCCATACAGGATCGCCATCCCCTCGGAATTTCGGGCCGCGCGGCCAATTGTCTGGATCAAACTGCGTTCTGCGCGTAGGAAACCTTCCTTATCCGCATCCAGAATTGCAACCAGCGAGACCTCGGGAATGTCCAACCCTTCGCGAAGCAGGTTGATACCGACCAGCACATCGAAGGCGCCCAGGCGCAGGTCGCGGATGATTTCCACGCGCTCGACGGTATCGATGTCCGAGTGCAGATAGCGCACCTTCACACCGTTGTCCGAAAGATACTCGGTCAACTGCTCGGCCATGCGCTTGGTCAGCGTGGTAATGAGTACGCGCTGATTCTTTTCGACTCGAATGCGTATTTCCTGCAGCACATCATCGACCTGATGGGTCGCCGGACGCACCTCGACGATGGGATCAACCAGCCCGGTCGGCCGCACCAATTGCTCGACCACCTGCCCTGCATGGGTCTTCTCATAGTCCGCCGGCGTGGCCGAGACGAACACCACCTGACGCATGCGTTTCTCGAATTCCTCGAACTTGAGCGGCCGGTTGTCGAGCGCCGAAGGCAGGCGAAAGCCGTATTCCACCAACGTCGTCTTGCGCGCGCGGTCACCGTTGTACATGGCGTTGAGCTGGCCGATCATCTGGTGGCTCTCGTCAAGGAACATCACCGCGTCCTTGGAGAGATAGTCGGTCAGCGTGCTTGGCGGATCGCCCGGCATGGAGCCCGAGAGATGGCGCGTGTAGTTCTCGATGCCCTTGCAATGCCCCACTTCGCTGAGCATTTCCAGATCGAAGCGCGTGCGCTGCTCCAGGCGCTGCGCCTCGACCAGCTTGCCTTCCTTGACGAAGAACTTCAGACGCTCGTCCAGCTCTTCCTTGATGGTCTCGACCGCCGCCAGCACCTTGTCGCGCGGCGTCACGTAGTGGCTGCTCGGGTAGACGGTGAAACGCGGAATCTTCTGGATGACGCGGCCCGTGAGCGGATCAAAGAGCTGCAGGCTGTCCACCTCGTCATCGAACAGCTCGATGCGCAGCGCCAGCTCGGAATGCTCGGCCGGAAACACGTCGATGGTGTCGCCACGCACGCGGAACTTGCCCCGGCTGAAATCCTGCTCATTGCGCTGGTACTGCATGCGGATGAGCTGCGCGATCGCGTCGCGCTGGCTCAGCTTGTCGCCCGCGCGCAGCGTCATCACCATGCGGTGGTAGCTCGACGGCTCGCCGATGCCGTAGATGGCCGAGACCGTGGCGACGATCACCACATCGCGCCGCTCCAGCAGGCTCTTGGTGCATGACAGGCGCATCTGCTCGATGTGCTCGTTGATCGCGCTGTCCTTCTCGATGAACAGGTCGCGCTGGGGCACATAGGCTTCCGGCTGGTAATAGTCGTAATAGCTCACGAAATATTCCACCGCGTTCTTGGGGAAGAACTCGCGGAATTCGCTGTAGAGCTGCGCGGCCAGCGTCTTGTTGGGCGCGAACACGATGGCCGTGCGCCCAAGGCGCGCGATCACATTGGCCATGGTGAAGGTCTTGCCCGAGCCCGTCACGCCCAGCAAGGTCTGGAACGACTCACCATCATTCACCCCTTCGACCAGCTTGGCTATCGCCTCGGGCTGATCCCCGGCTGGTGGGTATGGCTGAAAGAGCTGAAAAGGCGAATTCGGGAAGGAAACGAACTCGCCTTCCTTCACTTCAGTAATGACTTCATGCATGACTTGTAAACGCAACTATGACTTGCGCCGTTAAAATCGAGGGTTGCCCCTCAAGGCAAATGGATCGAATGACTTGCTTGCACCCAAGTGCAGACGCTGTTCATCCTTTCAGCCGAGGTTAGTTTAGTTGGGGGCACCGCATCAGATTTCCACCCTTCAAGGACTTTTCATGTCTCTCTTCACCGCCGTCGAGATGGCCCCGCGTGACCCCATTCTGGGTCTGAACGAACAATTTGGTGCCGACACCAACCCCAACAAGGTGAATCTCGGCGTGGGCGTGTACTTCGACGACAACGGCAAGCTCCCGCTGCTGAAGTGCGTGCAAGCTGCAGAAAAAGCCATGATGGACAAGCCCACAGCCCGTGGCTACCTGCCCATCGACGGTATCGCTTCCTACGACAGCGCTGTCAAGACCCTCGTGTTCGGCGCTGACTCCGAAGTGGTCAAGGCTGGCCGCGTGGCCACCGTGCAAGCCGTGGGCGGCACCGGCGGCCTCAAGATCGGCGCTGACTTCCTCAAGAAGCTCAACCCGAACGCCAAGGTCCTGATCTCCGACCCCAGCTGGGAAAACCACAAGGCCATCTTCACCAACGCCGGTTTTGAAGTCGGCACCTACAAGTACTACGACGCGGCCACCCGCTCGGTGAACTTCGACGGCATGATCGCCGACCTGAGCGCTGCCGCCGCCGGCACCGTGGTCGTGCTGCACGCCTGCTGCCACAACCCCACCGGCTATGACATCACCGCTGCCCAATGGGACAAGGTCATCGAAGTGGTCAAGGCCAAGGGTCTGGTCGCTTTCCTCGACATGGCCTACCAAGGCTTCGGCCACGGCCTGAAGGAAGACGGCGCCGTGATCGGCAAGTTCATCGCCGCTGGCCTGAACATTTTTGTGTCCACTTCGTTCTCCAAGAGCTTCAGCCTGTACGGCGAGCGCGTCGGTGCCCTGTCCGTGGTCGCCAACGACAAGGACGAAGCCGCCCGCGTGCTGTCGCAACTGAAGATCGTCATCCGCACCAACTACTCCAACCCACCCACACACGGTGGTGCAGTGGTGTCGGCCGTGCTGAACGACCCCGCTCTGCGTGCTCAGTGGGAAGAAGAACTGGGCGAAATGCGCGTGCGCATCAAGGCCATGCGTCAGAAGCTGGTCGACGGTCTGAAGGCTGCCGGCGTGAAGCAGGACATGGACTTCATCACCACACAGATCGGCATGTTCTCGTACTCGGGTCTGTCCAAGGACCAGATGGTGCGTCTGCGTTCTGAGTTCGGCGTGTACGGTACCGATACGGGTCGTATGTGCGTGGCTGCGCTGAACAGCAAGAACGTGGAATACGTTTGCAAGGCGATTGCAGCGGTGATCTGATTCACCTCTTCATTGGCTGAATGCTGAGAGGCCGCTCCGGTTGGGGCGGCTTTTCTTTTTTGGGCTTTGCTCGGTGTTTTAGGGCGGGTGCCGGGACTGCCCCCGGCGGGGCAGTAACTTTTTGCTTGCGCCAAAAAGTCACCAAAAATCGCCTTGAATACCCGCGGCAGAACTCAGCTTCGCGCCGGAGGCGCTCCGTTCGGGCAACCGCCGCGAGTCAGAGGTTTCATAAGAGGTGGGTTTCGGCACTTCGCGTTGCTCGTGCCCGCGCATCTCGCGACCTCGCGAGATGTTTTCGCTCAGCCCCAGATTGCCGAGCGCATGGAGATCGATGCGGATTGGAAGCCGGTGTTGAAGAACCTTGGCATTTCCTTGCTGCTGGCTGCGCCTGCTGCGTAGAGGAGCGGTAAGTAGTGCTCGTGGGTGGGGTGTGACTGGATGGCGGTTTCGCCCAGTTTCTGGAATGTCTGCAGTTGGTCCAGTTGGCCGAGCTTGATCCAGTCGTTCACCTTGGTGTCGAATTCCGTCGCCCAGTCGTAGGCCTCGTTGGGGGCTGATCCGCGCTTTGTGCGTCTCAGGTTATGAACGGCGTTACCGCTGCCGACGATGAGCACGCCTCGCTCGCGCAGTGCGGCCAGTTGTTGGCCGAGTGCGTAGTGTTCTTCTGGTGGGCGGCTGTAGTCCATGCTGAGTTGCAGGACGGGGATCTGGGCCTTGGGGAACATGGGTTTGAGGACGGACCAGGTGCCGTGGTCGAGGCCCCATTCTCTTTCGTCCACGCCCAGTGCGGTCTTGGTGGCCGGTGATTTCAGTTCTGCGGCCAGGCTGCGGGCTACCTTGGGTGCGCCTGCTGCGGGATATTGCTGTTCGTGCAGTTCACGCGGGAAGCCGCTGAAATCGTGGATGGTGCGCGGCTCGGGCATGGCCGTGAGGTACCAGCCGTTCTTGGTCAGCCAATGCGCGGAGATGCAGAGGATGAGCTGTGGCTGCACGGCGCGGGTCATGAGTTCCGCGCCCATTTGCTGCCATGCGTGGCGCCATTGGTTGTCTTCGATGGCGTTCATCGGGCTGCCGTGGCCGACGAAGAGCACAGGCATGCGCGGGGATGGCTTGAGGGATTCGAGCAGGTTGCGCGTCTGTGCGCTGGCGGTGGAGCAGATCAGGCCTGCCGGGAAGGCAGTGGCCAGTGCGGCAAGACTTGCCAGCGTGGTTCTTCTTTGGAGCATGGTGGAGAGCGATTCTGCCAATGAAAGCGGCTTGCCGTACGAGGGCGGCGACTGGATAAACTATGCGCCTTGTCGGAGCGATCAAGCACAGCGAAGTTCCTCCGGCTTCTGGAAACAACTTCATCTGCCTTCAAAAAAGAACAATGCGCAAACAGGGAACGATTCGCCGCTGGGAAGTGGAACGCGGTTTTGGCTTCATCGACAGCGGCGATTCGCGTGATGTCTTTGTGCACGTCAAGGATTTTGCCAAGCCCGGCACCACGCCGGTCGCGGGCATGCAGGTGACGTACGAAGAAATCCAGGTCGGCGGCAAGGGCCCTCGCGCCGTGGATGTGCGCCTGGCTGGACGAGCCGCTGCAGCAACCAATCCCCCTCAAACACAAACCAGCGAACGCCCTCGCTCTGCGCAGCCCGCGCCGACGCGACGTGCATCGGGACCGGCCACGGGCAACTCGTTGTTCAAGGTGCTGCTGCTCATCTTGGTGGCTTTGTATGCCTTCGCCATCTTCTCGGGCCGCATGCCGTTCGTGCTGTTGGCCGTCGTGGGCTTGATCAATCTGGTCACCTACCTTGTCTACAACTTCGACAAGGACGCCGCCGAGAAAGGCCGCTGGCGGGTGAGCGAGAACACGCTGCACATGCTGTCGCTGATCGGTGGCTGGCCGATGGCCTGGTACGCGCAGCAGTCGCTGCGTCACAAGTCGTCCAAGCACGAGTTCCGCGTGATGTACTGGGTGACCGTGTTCGGCAATTGCGCGCTGTTGGCGGTGTATGTGCTTTTCCCGCAGTTGTGGCGCAACGTGACGTCCCACCTGAACTGAAAACAATCCTGACGGACATTGACCGCCCAGAAATTTTTTGGAACTGTGCGGATCGGCTGGTTACTTACCCGGGTAAACCGACCGAACAGGGCATTTTCAGGAGGCCTCACATGTCTGTCTCGCTTCACTCCATTGCCAAGGCACACATTCCCGCCACGTCTGCCGGCACCACAGCCGGTGCCAGCACGGTCAAGACGGCGCGCCATACGCTGACCGTCATGACCAGCCCGAACGAGCCCGGTCGCGCCAAGGCATCTGCGCTGCTCGAGCGCGGATCGTTCAGAAAGACGCTGGTGGGAATGCTCTCCTCCATCGGACTGTGCAGCGACAAACAGGCGCGCAATACCACCATGGAAAACGGTGCGAAACTGATCGATCAATTCAAGGCGCTGAGCAAATCGGGCTCCGCGAAGCCCAACGAAAAGGCGCTGCGCCTCGAGATGAACAATTTCAAGAACGAGCTTGCCGATCTCAAGGCCAGCAGCCCCAAAGACTATGCGGCAGTGAGCTGCATGCTCGAAGATGCGATCGCCGCGCTCAAACCGGACCAGCTCACCAGCCTGACCTTTTTTCTCGAAAACAATCGGGACACCTCCGAGCAGATCCCCGGCTGGGGCAACGAATTCAGAAGCTTGTCGCTGCTGAAAGACGAATCCTCGGACCACGGTCTGCACGCGATCATCGGCCAGGGGGTCGCCAAGAATCTGGCCGTCCAACTGCTCAACGACAAGGCAAGCGGTTCGAGCAAGAACATCATGACGGCCTACGAAAAAGTGGCTGATACGACGGCCCGCAACTGCCCCGGCCTGTCGTCACACATCATCGCCAACGTGCTGCTGTTCGAACACCACAACACTCCCGCTGCGCAACGCGCACCCTTGGACAAGGACAGCCTGCTGAAACATCCGCTCAACGCCTATGTGGCACCGCAAAGCACGGGCAAATCCAAGGCGACTCACCAAGCGCAGATGCACGTGATTCAACTCGCACAACAAAAACTGGAAAGCAACCAAACATGAGCCAAATCGATCAAATGCTGCAGGGGCTGGCCGCGTCGACGGGACTGTCCGACGCCATCCAATTCAACGAGCAAGGCGTCGCCACCCTGAGCGTGGCGGGCAAGCTGGAACTGCATCTCGAAAAGGTGAACGATGGTCGCGCGCTGCAGATGTATTGCGTCATCGGCCCGCTTCCACCGGTGCAACTGGAGGCCTTGCTGCTCGACGCCATGCAAGCCAATCTGTTCGCGGCGCAGACCAAGGGTTCCGTGCTGTCGATCGATGCACAGAGCAACGAGCTGCTGTTGAGCCAGCTCGTTCATCCGGAAGCAGTGAGCGACCAGCAATTTCTGGAACTGCTGGATGACTTCATCGACGTGGCCGAAATCTGGCGCGACAAGCTCGCGGCCAAGCGCTGGCTGCTTCCCGAGGCATCAAGCGCAGCGCCCAAAGCCGCCGAGCAGGAACTGATTCAGGCCCAGTTCATGCACCGGGTCTGATCACGCGCACCGTTCAACGCGGCTTGCGCGGGCCGCCCGGCTTCTTTCCGCCGCCCACGCCAGCGCGCGGAGGCAGACCCGTGTGCTGTGTGAGCATGCGGCCAGGAGCGGGCTGGCCGGGCTTGGCAAAGCGCACGTCCACTTCCTTTTCCTTCTGGGGCTTGGAAGAAGCAGAAGCGCCCAGCGGCTTGGCTGCCTTGCCCATGGTGTAGGCCTTGGCCTGCTGAGAGTTCACCGAGCGCGAGCCGACGCCCGTGCCTTGCGTGGAGTTCTTCTTGCGGGCGCTTTGATAACCGCCATCCACCAGCGGCTGGAAGGTCGGAATCAAGTGCTGCTTGCCGTTGCCGATCAGGTCGGAGCGGCCCATCGCCTTGAGGGCTTCGCGCAGCATGGGCCAGTTGTTCGGGTCGTGATAGCGCAGGAAGGCCTTGTGCAGACGGCGACGCTTTTCGCCGCGCACGATGTCCACGGTTTCCTCGTCCGCATCGCGCATCTCGCGGCGCACCTTGGTGAGGGTGTTGCGGCCCGAGTGGTACATGGCCGTGGCCGTGGCCATGGGGCTTGGATAGAAGGTCTGCACCTGATCGGCGCGAAAGCCGTTGCGCTTGAGCCAGATGGCGAGGTTCATCATGTCCTCGTCACTGGTGCCCGGGTGCGCGGCGATGAAGTACGGAATCAGGTACTGCTTCTTGCCTGCTTCTTCGCTGAACTTTTCGAAGAGCTGCTTGAAGCGGTCATAGCTGCCAATGCCCGGCTTCATCATCTTGTTGAGCGGGCCGGCTTCGGTGTGTTCAGGCGCGATCTTGAGATAGCCGCCGACGTGGTGCTGCACCAGCTCTTTCACGTACTCAGGCGACTTCACCGCGAGGTCGTAACGCAGACCGGAGCCGATCAGAATCTTCTTGATGCCGGGGAGCTTGCGCGCGCGGCGGTAGATCTTGATGAGCGGGTCGTGGTCGGTGTGCAGGTTCTGGCAGATGCCGGGGAACACGCAGCTGGGCTTGCGGCAGGCGGCTTCGATCTCGGGGCTCTTGCAGCCGAGGCGGTACATGTTGGCCGTGGGGCCGCCCAGGTCGGAGATGGTGCCGGTGAAGCCCTTCACCTTGTCGCGGATGTCCTCGATCTCCTGAATGATGGAGTCTTCGGAGCGGCTCTGGATGATGCGGCCTTCGTGCTCGGTGATGGAGCAGAAGGTGCAGCCGCCAAAGCAGCCGCGCATGATGTTGACCGACGTGCGGATCATCTCCCACGCGGGAATCTTGGTCGCGCCGTCGTGGCCGCCGGTTTCATCAGCGTAGCTGGGGTGTGGGTTGCGGGCGTATGGCAGGCCGAAGACCCAGTCCATCTCTGCTGTGGTCAGCGGGATGGGAGGCGGATTGAGCCACACATCGCGCGCCGTCACGCCTTCGCCGTGCGCCTGAACCAGCGCGCGGGCGTTGCCGGGATTGGTTTCCAGGTGCAGCACGCGGTTGGCGTGGGCATACAGAATCGGGTCGCTCTTGACGTCTTCGTAGCTGGGCAGACGCAGCACAGTGCGGTCGCGCGGAGGCAGTTTGCTCTTGCCTTTGCCGCGCAGCGACGGGTTGGGCATGAACTGGATCGGCTGCTCGCCCGATGGCATTGCTGCGGGTTGTTCACCGCCCTCTTCCTTGGAGCAGGTCTGGCCTTGTGCCTCGGCCTGCTCGCTGGTGGTCTGGTACGGATTGATGTGCGCTTCGACGACGCCGGGCTCGTCCACCTCGGTGGAATCGAGCTCGAACCAGCCCTCTTCCGATTCACGGCGGAAGAACGCGGTGCCGCGCACATCGGTGATTTTTTCGACGGGCTCACGCGCGGCGATGCGGTGCGCCACTTCCACCAGCGCGCGCTCGGCATTGCCGTACAGAAGAATGTCGCACTTGCTGTCCACCACGATGGAGCGGCGGACCTTGTCGCTCCAGTAGTCGTAATGCGCGATGCGGCGCAGGCTGCCTTCGATGCCGCCGAGCACGATCGGCACATCCTTGTAGGCTTCGCGGCAGCGCTGGCTATAGACGATGGCAGCGCGGTCGGGGCGCTTGCCAGCGACGTCGCCGGGGGTGTAGGCGTCGTCGCTGCGAATCTTGCGATCAGCCGTGTAGCGGTTGATCATCGAATCCATGTTGCCCGCGGTCACGCCCCAGAACAGATTGGGCTTGCCGAGCTTCTTGAACTCTTCGGCGCTTTGCCAATCGGGCTGCGCGATGATGCCCACGCGAAAACCCTGCGCTTCGAGCACGCGGCCAATCACGGCCATGCCGAAGCTCGGGTGATCCACATAAGCGTCACCCGTCACCAGAATGATGTCGCAGGAATCCCAGCCGAGCTGGTCCATTTCTGCGCGAGACATCGGCAGAAACGGCGCAGGGCCGAAGCGCTTGGCCCAGTACGGTCGGTAGCTGGTCAGCGGTTTGGCTGCTCGGTGGAAGAAGGAAACATCAATGGGAGCGTTCATTTGCGGGGTCCGTGGGAGGCCGGGCATTGTAGGCCGTCAGGGGGTTTTGCGCTTGTGGCTTGACCTGAATCCATTGACGGCGTGGGCTCAAGCGGCACACAAAAACAAAAAGCGGGCACAGAGCCCGCTTCATTCGTCACCGCTCAGCCGCCCAAGGACGCTGATCGCGGTGTGATCACCACTCGCCCATCGAGCGCACGATGTGGTCCAGATCGGCTGGCGGCTCGATGTAGGCAGAGCGCAGCAGCTGACCATTGCGCAACTGCACGGGCTCCTGCAGAGGTTGTGGCATGGCGACCGGCTGAAAATCGCTGGCCAGCCACAGTCCGGAGGCACCATGGGGTACGACGTAGTCTGTGGGAACAGTGAAATAGCTTGGCGACATGGCAACTCCTCTCAAATTGCGGGTGGACGGATGGAAAAACTCCTTGAATGAGAAATTGGCTGGGCAAACTCTCGCTGGGCTATCGACAGCTTAAATTTGCAAGCAAACTTCTTATGTAGGCTAACGCCTCTGCAGCGAGAACGGCTGACAGGAAAACAACTGAATTGACGAATAAAAAGTAAGACGGCGTAACCACTTGGCTACGCCGTCCTGTTTTTTTGATCAAAAGAGCTTGCGGGCCATGCACCGCAAGCTCAGTTGAATGGCTTATTTCGCCAGCGTCAGCGCGCCCTTCATGATGCCGGAGTGGCCAGGGAAGGAGCAGAAGAAGGTGTAGTCGTCACCCGCCTTGAGCTTGTTCACCGCGAAGGTGACCGATGCCGTCTCGCCACCGCCGATCAGCTTGGTGTGGGCGATCACGCGGGCGTCGGCGGGCTTGACGTAGTCCTTGTCGGCGCCGGCGGGAATGCCGTCGTTGGCGATGCCCTGCATGTCGGCCGTCTTGGCGATCACCAGGTTGTGGCCCATGGCGGTCTTGGGCATCTTGCCCACATGCTTGAGCTTGACGGTGAAATCCTTGCACGCGGCGGGAACGCTGATGGCCTTGGTGTTGAACTGCATGGCGTCGTTGCTTTCCACTTCGACACTGCAATTGGGCGCTGCAAACGCAGGCACGGCAGCAACGGAGACACAGGCGACGGCGATCCACTTCAGAAGCTTCTTCATTTCTTGCATTCCAGTTTGTCAGTGACAGGTAAATAACGGGTAAATACTAGGTCTCGCGAGCGCCTGATGGTTTGACATCGCTCAAGCATCACCAAATCGAAGTCAAGACACTTGAAGTGCTTCAAGGCAAAACGCCGCGCCTGCTCGGTTAAGCTCGACCGCGACATGCCTCACACCCTGAAATCAGCCGTCCACAGCGAACTCATCATCAAGAAAAGCCGTTTCATCGGCTGCGTGCAACCCATGAGCGACCGCGCCAGCGCGCAAGCTGTGGTCGAGCAACTGCGCGCCGAGCACCCCGGCGCGGCCCATGTCTGCTGGGCGTTGCTGGCGGGTGGGCAGTCTGCCGCTGTCGATGACGGAGAGCCCAGCGGCACGGCAGGTCGCCCCATGCTGGACGTGCTGCGTCATCAGGATCTGGAAGGCGTGCTCGCGACTGTGGTGCGCTACTTTGGCGGCGTGAAGCTGGGCGCAGGCGGACTGGTTCGGGCCTACACCGACAGCGTGGCGCAAGCGCTTTTGAAAGCCGAGAAGATCGAGCGCCAGGTGATGGCCGAACTCGAATGCAGCCTGCCCTACGCGCAGGAAGGCCTGCTGCGCCGCGAGGTCGAAGCCGCCGGTGCCGAGCTGCTGGAGGTGTCGCACGGCAGTCAGGTGATCGCGCGGCTGAAGATGCCGCAGAGCGCCGCTGCCAACTTCGTCGCACGGCTGAGCGATCTGGCCCAAGGGCGCATCGGCTGGATTCAGGACGGCACCCAGTAGACAGCTCAGGCGACCCGAGCCATCCAAGGCGCTTGCCTACAAAGGAACTTGCCGCCCGCCATGAAACTCGCACATGCACCATCGAACGACACAAAGCGAGCCATGAGCGAGACAAGCACCCCCATCGACACCATCATCATCGGCGCCGGATCGGCCGGCCTTTCCGCGCTGCGCGAAGTGCGCAAACGCACGGACAGTTTTCTCATCATCAACGACGGACCTTGGGGCACGACCTGTGCGCGCGTGGGCTGCATGCCGTCCAAGCTGCTGATCGAGGCGGCCAACGCCTTTGACCGCAGCAAGACTTTCGACACCTTCGGCATTCGCGGCGCGCAGCAACTGAGCGTGGACCTGCCCGCCGTGCTGACCCGCGTTCGCGCCCTGCGGAACGGTTTTGTCTCCGGCACCATCGAAGACTCGGATGCGGGACCGGACCACCAGATCAGCGGCCGCGCGCGACTGCTCGGCCCGAATCAGGTGACGGTCAACGGCAAGGAATACAGCGCGAGCCGCATCATCATCGCCACCGGAACGCGCCCGCGTTTCGACCCGGCATGGCATGCCATGGGCAACCGCGTGCTGACCACCGACACCTTGTTCGAGCAAACCACGCTATCCCCACGCATGGCCGTGTTGGGACTGGGAGCGGTGGGCGTGGAAATGGCGCAGGCGCTTGCACGATTGGGCATCGAAGTCACGGCCTTTGTGTCGCGCAAATCCGTCGCAGGACTGAGCGACCCGGATGTGCTGAACACGCTCTGGGGCGAGCTTGAAAAGGACTTCCACATACATGTTGGCGAACGCGCGAGCCTCGCCGCGCACAAGGACGGCGTCGAAGTGATCAGTGGCGACAAGCGCCTCGTCGTCGATCAGGTGCTTGCCGCCAGTGGCCGCGTTCCCAATGTCGAAGGGCTGGGTTTGGAAACGCTGGGCGTGGCGCTCGATGAACACGGCCTGCCGCCGTTCGACGGAAACACGCGCCAGATTGCCGATCTTCCGGTGTTTCTCGTCGGCGACATCGATCCCTCGCGCGCCTTGCTGCACGAGGCCTCCGACGAAGGCCACATCGCAGGCATGAACGCGTTTGCCGACAAGCCGCGCCATTACCGCCGACGCACGGTGCTGGGCATCAGCTTCTGCCAACCGAATGCCGCCGTGGTCGGCCAATCGTTCAAGGAATTGGCGGGGCAGGACATCGTCATCGGCCACATCGATTTCAGCCGTCAGGGACGCGCCCGCGTGGCGCAGGAGGACGCGGGCCTGCTGCGCGTCTACGTCGACCGCGCGAGCGGCAAGCTGTTGGGTTCCGAGATGTGCGCGCCCGCCGGAGAACATCTGGCGCACCTGCTGGCGCTCGCCATCAACAACGAGCTGACCGTGCAGCAGATGCTCAACATGCCGATCTACCACCCGGTGCTGGAGGAAGGCCTGCGCACAGCCCTGCGCCGAGCCGCCGGGCAACTGGCGCACAAGAGCCCCACGGACCTGGCGCTGTGTGATCTGGACAAGAACAGCGTGCTCGAATAGCAGCGGGAATAGAAAAAAGATCGCAAAAATGCTCTTTTCAATCAAAAAGAGTATGATGAGCATCATCATGAATGATGCTTTGATTGAATCCCTGGCCGCCGCCCGCAAGGCGCAGAAGATCACCCAGGCCGAGCTGGCCGAACGCGCCGGTCTCTCGCGCATGGCCGTTCAGCGCACGGAAACGGGCGATGTGGACCCGCGCTACTCCACGCTGGCGGAAATGTCCCGCGTGCTGGGCATGCAGATGATCGCCGTGCCTGCGGATCTCGTGCCTGCGCTGCAGGCGTTCATCCAGTCCGGCGGCAAGTTCCTCGGCCAGCCCACGGGGGCCGATGCGCCACCTTCGGTCGTCGATGTCTATGCCGCCGAGCCTGCGGCCAAATACGGCAAGGACCGCTGAGGCACGCCATGTCCACCTCGATCCGCTACCTGCGCCTGTACATGCACCAGCCCGCAGCGCTTGGGGGCGGACGGCGTGCCATCGGCTATCTCTCGCAGTACGGCGACATTCTGCGCATCTCGTTCGAGAGCGACTACATCGCCGACACGAACCGCCCCACCCTGTCGCTGAGCTACCGCGGCGGCAACGAGCCGGACACGCAGAGCATTCTGGCGTCCGCGCGCGATGCCCGGCTGGTGCGCACCGATGGACGCTGGCCGGTGTATTTCCAGAACCTGCTGCCCGAAGGCCATAACCGCGAGCGCCTTGCGCACGAACGCGGCTGCTCGCCCGATGACGAATTCGAGCTGCTTGCCGCCGCTGGGCACGACCTGATGGGCGCGCTCGAAGTCGAACCGATTCCGCCCAACGAAGCGATTCCCGAGGTCGTGCGCCACTGGCACACCACGCAGGGGCTGGACGTGCTCGAACCCGGCTTTGTCGAATATCCCGTGGAGGACGCGGCTTCGCTTCCCGGCATCGTCACCAAGTTCAGCGCCGTGCAGGACGGCCGCCGCTACACCGTGCACCGCAAGGGCGCTGCGGGCAGTGTCATTCTCAAGCTGCCGACCACGCACCACCCCGATCTGGTCGCCAACGAATACGCCTGCTACCAGCTCTGCAAGGCGCTCGGCCTGCAGACGGCGGATGCCGACATCATCACCCGCGCGCAGGCCGATCTGCCGGAGCATGTGCCGTTCGACGAAATCCTCGCAGTGCAGCGTTTTGACCATCTGCCCGATGGTTCGCGCATCCACATGGAAGAGTTCAATCAGGCCCTCGGCTACGCGCCGCGCCACAAATACGGCAAGGGCCTACAGCAGGACTGGCCGACCATGCTGCGCGTGCTTGACCGCCTGAGCCCCCAGCCCGTGCACGACACGCGCGAATTCCTCGCGCGCACGGTCGCCGCCATCCTCATGGGCAACACCGACGCGCACCTGAAAAACTGGGCGCTGATTTATCCCGATGGCCGCCAACCACGGCTCGCGCCGGTCTATGACTGTGTTTGTGTCGCCTCGTTCTTCGAAGGCACATCGACCCAGCAATACGCAGTGAACAAGGCCATCGATGTGGCGATGCGCGCGCTGTCGTGGGACGACATGGAAGCGCTCATCAAATCCGCAGGACTGCTGCGCGCATCACGGCATGTCGCGCTGCTCAAGGAGGTGGTCGCACAAGCCAAAGCCGACTGGCCCAAACTGCTCGTCGATGCGCCGCAAAACATGCGCCAAACGATCGAAGTGCGCCTTGCGGGCGGTGTGGCGCTCGCAGGCTGAAGCGAGGTCGTGCGGGACTCAATCGTCGATCTGCCTGAGCTGCACCGGCCCCTCTTCTGGCACCAGCACGTTGAAGCGCCGCTTGCCTTGGTTGTCCAGCAGCACCAGCCCCGAAACGCCCTCATTGTTGAGGAACAGATAAGCGCTCGCCCCATTCTTGCGGGTGAATTTGACATGCGTGCCCTTGTCGTCGATCTCCAGCACCGCATTCGGTTGATCGGCGGCCACGGCGTTGAGGCTCAGCGCCGCATGCCCCGAGCCGCTGATGGACAAGCTGGCGGCGGCCTGACCATCCTCGCGCAGCCAGGTGATGCCAGGCTCGGCCGTTTTCGCGGAAAGCACAATGCGGGGCCGTCCCTGCGCATCGACGATTTTCAGTTCCTGCATTTGCTGGCTGGATTCCGACATGGTGAGTGCTCCTTGCATGCCTCAGTTTCTTTGGCTTTTCCACGACTCGAACGCCGCCTGATAATGCACAGCCGCGCCATCGAAATGCGTGGCTCCGGCATCGAAATACCAGGTCTTGAGCGCAGGCAGCGCGGCCAGGCCCATGTCTGCAAGACGCCCAGCCGCTTCGAGCTGATTCAGCAAAGCCTCCATCAAATGCGGCTCGACCGGTTCACCCGCCTGCACGCCATGGTCGATCAGGCTGGGCGCAAACGCTGCACTGGCCACCTTGTGCTGAATGGCCGCGTTGACGGAAACCGCCACCGCATCGGCGCTCTTGCGCGCCGCCCAGAACTCCGGCTTGCCCAGCCCCACAACGAGACACGACGAGGCCGCAATCGACTTCGGCAACTTCGTCATCAGCAGCGTCTGCAAGCTGTCCGCCGCCGGAATGCCTTGGGTCCACAAGCGCGTCAAAGCGCCATCCAAGGCACGGTCCAGATCGGCCGCGCCGCCCTGCAGACCATCGGCATGCAGCGAATGGGTGAAAAGGCAAGCGCACGACAACTCCGTCTTCGCACCCACGCCATCCCACACCGCAATCTTGATGACCGTGTCTCGCCACTGGCCCAGTTTCAATTCTTTGGGAGATGCATCCATGGATTGTTCGCCTCTGCTTTGTGTGGAGCGCTCGTGCGCCGAAAAGCTTTCATGATTCAGACGACGCGCGCCATCACATGACGGACAAGCGGCCATCGCGCTGTCGGAAGACACGCCATCGATGCACAAAAATCGTCCAAACAGAGACAATGAACCCGCAACGACAGAAACAACAACGGAGACATACCATGACCACCTCGACCGCTGCCGATCAGCTCGTCGTCACCCACGCCCACAATGCCCTCTTCGAGCGCGGGCTGCGCTCCTTCTTCGAGTACCGCGATCTGGGCATGAACAAGGTCACCGATGGCCGCGTCGTCGCGCATGTGATCCGCGCGGCGCAAGGCGAAGAATTCAACGGCGTGCCGCACCTGCACCACACCCAGTTCCAGCTTGTCTACGTGCTCAAGGGCTGGGTGGAATTCGAATACGAAGGCCACGGCCCCGTGCGGCTGGAGGCGGGTTCCTGCGTCTACCAACCGCCGGGCATTCGCCATCGCGAACTGGGGCACAGCGAGGACATCGAGATGCTGGAAATCGTCATGCCCGGCGAGTTCAAGACCGAGGTAGTGGAGAGTGTCGAGCGCAAGAGCCAGCAGAAATAGCCGCGCTGCCGACGCGCATTTCCTTCTATCGGCCATCAACCGTCGCTAAACTTCACACCACAAAACGAAGTGTTACGAAGGGGTATCCATTGGCCATGCACATCTGGGACTACGCACCGGACGCGCTCGAAGTCAGCGTCACCGAGCTGATTGTCACTACCGCGGATCAAAGCGACGAGCTGGTGGACGACACCGTCCGCCAGGTGCTTCACGACCTGCGCGAAAACTTGAAGATGGACGTGATCTTCATCTCCGAAATTCGCGACGGCAAGCGCATGTTCAAGCATGTGGACAACAAACCCGGCTGCGACCTGATCGCCACCGGCGGCGGTTCGCGGCTGGAAGAGTCATTCTGCCAATGCGTGCTCGACGGTCGTCTGCCCAAGCTCGTGCATGACGCCGAAACCCATCGCCAAAGCGCCAAGCTGCCGGACACGCCATTTCGCGTCGGCGCGCACATCAGCGCGCCCATCGTGCTCGTCAACGGTCAGGTCTACGGAACGCTGTGCACCTTCAGCATGGCCGCCGATCCGACACTCACGCAAAAGGACTTGCAAAAGCTCGAATGCGTGGCCCGCGTGGCTGCCAAGCGCATCGATGCGCGCCTGACCCAACAGCGCGAAGAAGTGATGGCAGGCTGGGTACTGCAACCCGTCGAGGAAGCCCAACAAAAGAAGGACTGGAGCGACAAGCTCGGCCGCAAATAAGGCGGCATCCGCCGGCTGCGCAACACGCGTCGGCGCTCAGAACCTGTTCAGGATCTCAGTGCCCTGCCGTCTTGGAAAACAGCTGGATCACCAGCACGCCGATCACGATCAACGCCATGCCCGCCACGGCAGGCCAATCGAGCTTCTGGTTGTGCACCAGCCAGCCGACGATGGAGATCAGCACAATGCCCAGCCCCGACCAGATGGCGTAGACCACGCCCGTCGGGATGGACTTCATCACCTGCGACAGCAGATAAAAAGAAATGCAGTAACCCACGACCGCCAGCGCACCGGGAGCGATACGCTGAAAGCCGTCGGACGATTTGAGAGCAGTGGTGGCGATCACCTCGGTGACGATGGCCGCGCCGAGCAAAAGAAGTGGAGACATGACTGAAAAACCTCTGGACCGCTTGGCCACACAGGCCAAAGAACGCGTCCAAGGGTTTGAAGACTAGTCGAAAAATTCGACCGGAAAACGAAAGCACGACTTTGCCCCCACATGCACCGGGTGCAAGCAGGTTTTTCGCATGTCGTCATATTGAATCCTTCGTTGTTGCAGCGCAGCGTGGCTTCTAAAGTCTCCCTCTTGTCCAAGAGTTCCGGAGCCTTTCATGTCAGTCGCCATCGCAGCACAACCCGCCATTCGTCGCAACGCAGCCCGCTGGGTGGCCATGGTGGCGGCGGTCTGCAGCACGCTGATGGCGGGCCATGCCGTCGCACAGAACACGACTGCAACCAGCACGACATGGAAGCCCACCAAGGCCACGGAATTCATCGTTCCGAGCGGCGCGGGAGCGGCCCTCGACGTGGCTGCACGCAAGCTCACCGAACTGCTGACGCGCGAGGGGTTTGCGCCCAGCATCGTGGTCAGCAACAAATCGGGCGCGCATTCGATTGCGGCACTGGAAAGCCTGAACCGTCACCCCGGCGACGCCCATACGCTGATGACGCTGAGCACCAGCTACGGCAACAGTCTGGCCCAGAACGCCCTGCCCGCCCATCTGCAGAACAGCACGCCGCTGGTGACCCTGTTCCGCGAATTCACTACCGTCGTGGTGCGCGCCGATTCGCCCTTGAAAAACGCGCATGACCTGATCGCGCAACTGCGTCAGGACCCAGAGAAATACTCCATCGGCATCGCCACCACGCTTGGCAATCACATTCATCTCGGCGCTGCGCGGCCCTTGCAGCAAGGTGGTGTCGACATCAAAAAGCTGCGCATTGTTCCGTACAAGTCTTCGGCAGAATCGATGACGGCACTGGTCGGTGGCCATCTGGACGTGGTCTCCGCCACCACGCCCAATCTGCTGCCGTATCTCCAATCCGGCCGCGTGCGCATCCTCGCGATTGCGGCGGACCAGCGTCTGGGCGGCGTGTTTGCCCAGTCGCCCACCTGGAAAGAGCAAGGCATCGACTACGTGAGCGACTCCTTTCAAGGCGTGATGGCGCCGTCCGGGCTCGGCGAGCCGCAGAAGACCTACTGGGTGAGCGCACTGCGCAAGGTGTCCGAAACCCGCGAGTGGAAGGATTTCGTGGCCCTGAACCAGTGGGACGCACAGTTTCTCGGCCCCAAGGAAACCGCTCGCGCCCTCACCGAACAAGTCGCACGCAGCCACGCGCTGCTGCTCGAACTCGGCCTGCTGCCCGCCACTGCGGTGAAAGTCGCCAACGCACGCTGAGTCGACATCGCAGCCACCACGACCAATACAACCAACACAACGAGGAGAAGCCATATGAACGCGCCACTGCCACACAACCCGCTGCAACGCCTGGACGAACAGCTCGCCGCTGCACAGAACACCACCCCGCATATCCAGGTGACGCCGCAGTCCGCACACATCGGCGCGCTGATCGGTGGGGTCGATCTCAAGCAGGCGCTCAGTGATGCCGAAGTGCACACCCTTCGCTCCGCCCTGCTGCGCTGGAAGGTGATTTTCTTTCGCGACCAGCATCTCTCGCACGACGAGCATGTCGCGTTCTCGCGCCAGTTTGGCGAGCTCACGCTGGGCCATCCCGTTTTCGGTCATGTGGATGGCCATCCCGAGCTGTACTCGATTGCCAAGCACCGCAAGGCCAACCGCCACAGCGGTCAGGCGGAGCAGCGTCCATGGACGGGTTGGCATGCCGACGTGACGGCCGCGCACAACCCACCGGCGGCGTCGATTCTGCGCGGCGTGACCATTCCGCCCTACGGCGGCGATACGCAATGGACCAATCTGGCCGTGGCCTACGAAGCCCTGTCACCGGCCCTGCAGTCCTTTTTGCAGACCCTGCGCGGCGAGCACCGCTTCAGCCCGCCGCAAGGCGCGAACGCCACCGCCGAATATCTGGAACTGGTGCGCAACAACACGCTGGTCAGCGAACACCCGCTGGTGACCGTGCATCCGGAAACCGGTGAGAAAGTGCTCTACATCAGCCCCGGTTTTCTCAAGCAGATCAACGGCCTGCACACCCGCGAATCGCGCGTGCTGCTGGAGTTTCTGTGGGAGCACGCAGTGCGCAGCGACTTCACCGTGCGCTTCAAGTGGGAGCCCGGATCGATTGCCTTCTGGGACAACCGCGCCACCGCCCATGTCGCGCCGCAGGACATCTTCGCGCTGGAGTTCGATCGCCAACTCTACCGCAGCACCTTGGTCGGGCAAATTCCGGTCGGTGCCGATGGCCGCGCCTCCACCGCGATTCAGGGCGACCCGGTGCTGGCCGCCCATGGCGCAGCCTATTGAGCAGCGTACCGAGTGAGCGGGATCAGCCCCCGCCCGCCACGCACTTGAGCCGCTGCTCCCCCAGCCCCGTGATGCCCAGACGCATCTCGTCGCCCACACGCAGGAATTTGGGCGCAGGCTTCTGGCCCAGCCCCACGCCTGCGGGCGTGCCGGTCAGCACGATGTCGCCGGGCTCCAGCGTCATGAAGTCGCTGATGTAGGACAGCATGGTCGGCACGTCGAAGATGAAGTTCTTCGTGTTGCCGTCCTGCATGCGCTGGCCGTTCACGTCGAGCCACAGACCAAGCGCGTGCGGATCGGCCACCTCGTCGGCGGTCACCAGCCACGGGCCGATGGGCGCGAAAGTGTCGTAACTCTTGCCCTTGTCCCACTGTCCGCCACGCTCGGTCTGGTAGGCACGTTCGGAGACATCGTTGGCCAGCACATAACCGGCGATGTGCTGCGTCGCAGCTTCCTTTTTCACATGCTTGAGCCGCGTGCCGATCACGATGCCGAGTTCGACCTCCCAGTCGGCCTTCTCCGCACCGGGCGGAATCTGCACATCGTCGTTCGGGCCGCTCAATGTGGTGATCGCCTTCATGAACAGCACCGGCTCCTTGGGCACGGGCATGTTGGCTTCTTCCGCATGGTCGCGGTAGTTCAGGCCCACGCAGACGATCTTGCCGACATGGCCGATCGGGCAACCCAGTCGCACACCCTCTTCCACCAACGGCAGCTTGCCGATGTCGATGGCTGCCAGCGCGGACAGGGTGCGCGGCGAAAGCTGCTGCGGCCCCACTTCGGGCAGCAGCATCGACAGATCGCGCACACGCCCCTCAGCATCGACCACCCCGGCGCGCTCCGCGCCCATCTCGCCATATCGGACCAGCTTCATGAAAATCTCCTTGTTCGTTCTGCACAGACGCTGAATACTCCACCGAATGTTAGTCGCAGTCTCGGTGGACATCGGGCGGCAACCATCTCAAGACCTGATGGCCGCTTCTCGTTCCGCGATGTCCTGCACCCAAGCCGGAAGCCGCACTGCGCTTACCATCGGGGCACAACACCGAGACAAGCATGACCGTCGCTCCCGCACCGCTCCCCACCCCAACCGCTCCAGTGCTCAAACGCCCCGCCAATCTGCGCGAGCTGTTCTGGGCCTTCACAATTTTGGCGCTGCAGGGCTTTGGCGGCGTGCTCGCGGTCGTGCAGCGCGAGATGGTGGACCGCCGCCAGTGGATCACCAACGAGGAATTCATCGAAGACTGGGCCGTCGCGCAGATCCTGCCCGGCCCCAACGTGGTCAATCTGTCGATGATGATCGGCGACCGCTATTTCGGCCTGCGCGGAGCGATCACGGCGGTGCTCGGCATGTTGAGCATTCCCATGCTGCTGGTGATCGTGCTGGCCATCCTCTACCAACATTACTCCGCAGTTCCGCAGGTGGCAGGCGCGCTGCGCGGCATGGGCGCGGTGGCGGCGGGCCTGGTGATCGGCGCGGGCTTCCGACTCGCGGTGGCGTTTCGCAAGCATCCGCTCGGGCCGATGGTGTGCTGGGTGTTCGCCGCCATCACTTTTGCGGCAATGGCGCTGTGGCGCTTTCCGCTGGGCTGGGTGCTGCCAGTGGTCGGTGGCACCGCCTGCGTGCTCACCTGGTTCAAGCTCGGGCGCGACACCGCTCAGGCAACCAAGTCCCAATAAAAAAAGGCTCGGCATGGAAACCCACATCACGATGCAAGCCGCCGACTGGTTGCACTTGTTCGTCTACTACATGACGCTGTCGCTGCTGTCCGTAGGCGGAGCCATCGCCACCGCGCCGGACATGCACCGCTATCTGGTCGATGAACACCATTTACTCACCGATCTGCAGTTCAACAACTCGATTGCGATTGCCCAATCCGCACCGGGGCCCAACGTGCTGTTCGTCGCGCTGTTCGGCTGGAACATCGGCATGAGCGCCGCCCCCGCAGGCAGCCACCTCGGCTGGCTGTTGGGGAGCCTCGGCGTAGTCGTCTGCATGGTCGGCATTCTCTTGCCCAGCAGCACACTGACCTTCGTCGCCACCCGCTGGGCACAACAACACCGCGAAATGCGCGCCGTGCGTGCCTTCAAACAAGGCATGGCCCCGCTGGTCGTGGGCCTGCTCTGCGCCACCGGCTGGGTCCTCGCCAGCGCCCACGGCGGCCCGCTGGCAGCTTGGCCGCTGTGGTGCGTGACGGCAGTCACTGCGGTGCTGGTCTGGCGTACCAAGATTCACCTGCTTTGGCTGCTGAGCATTGGCGCTGTGCTGGGTGCGTTTGGTGTGATCTGAACTGCTTCGCCGAGCTCACGGGAAGCGGCGGCAGGTGCAAGCGGGCTTCTGCAGACGGCCAGTCTGTGAAGGTCGGAGGACGGCCAGAAGCGGAAGTTGGGCTGCCACTGTCAGCTGCGGCTCCGGGGCCACTTTTGAGCTCCTGAGTCGTAGTAAGCGAGGAGCTCTCAAGATCAAAATCCGTTGACTTCATCGAACGGTATATTTGACAGCCTTTGACGTAGTGGGAACTGTCCATGGACAACGAATTGCCTTCGGGAAGTGCGGCTCAGGGCGCAGCAGAGACGCCTTTGCATTCCGCTGCATGGGCAAACGACCTTGCACACGCAGAGCAACTTGTGCGCAATGGAGTATCCGTTGATGTGCAGGACTCGGTTGGCGAGTCACCCCTGCATGGTGCATCGGCATGGGGGCACATCGAAATGGTGACGTTTCTCATTGCCCAAGGTGCGGACCCGAATTTGCAGGAGCAAACAGGTCTCACGCCGCTTCATTGGGCCGCGAGCCATGGAAATCTGGAAACCGTGAAGGCTCTAATTGCAGCTGGTGCCGCGCACAAAATCGCAAACTCGTTTGGTCAAACCGCCTCAGCATTGGCACTAGCTCACCGGAAATGGGAAATTGCACAATTTTTAGATGCTCTCTAACGGTTACTCATCGGGATGATGATGCCGTGGATACCTCCCATGCATACATGGATGGAAAGAGCGCAAATGCCCGCTTTGGGTCGACACACGAAGTTGAACACTCGACTCCACTGCCTCACGCGTGAAGCGCCGCCCACTCCCCATTCGCGCCAACTTGACCCCTACCAGCTCAAGCCGCAATACGCGTCTCGCCCGTCCCCAGAATCCACGGCAGCGCCACGGACGCCGGGCTGCGAACGATCAGGTCTGCGGCGTCGTCCAATTCACTGACCGATGGATTCACGATGATGACCTTGGCTCCAACGCGTGAAGCCAGGCGCGCCAGACCTGCGGCGGGATAGACCGCCCCGGCGGTGCCTACCACCAGCATCAGATCGCAGGCCTCAGAAGCCTTTTGCGCGCGATCGAGCACGCGGTAGGGAAGCGCTTCGCCAAACCAGACCACGGCTGGTCGGACCAGATTGCCGCATTGATCGCAATGGGGTGGATCGCCCGCTTCGGCGTAGTCGAGATGGCAGCAGTCCTTGGGCGTGTCCAGCCAAGCTTGCGTATTCAGATCGCCGTGCAGGCACAGCACGTCGCTGCTGCCCGCGCGTTGATGCAGGCCATCGACGTTCTGCGTGACCAGCGTGAACTGCCCGGTCTTGTGGGTTTTTTCAAAAGCGGCAAGCGCGACATGGCCAGCGTTGGGCTCGACCTTGGCGACCAATTCGCGGCGGTATTCGTACCAGCGCCAGACCATGGCCGGATTGGCCCGGTAGCCCGTCTGCGATGCCATATCCTCGGGCCGGTACTGGGACCAGAAACCCGTCTGCGCGTCGCGAAAAGTCGGCACGCCAGATTCGGCGCTGATGCCTGCTCCGGTCAATACCACGATGTTTTTGGCCGTTGCCACCCATTGGGCAGCAACGGCCATCGGCTCTTCTTGCTCAGTCTGCCCTGCTTGTTCTTCGTTGCTCATGATGACGATCTCACCTCACCCGCTCAGATGCCGCGTTGACGCACGGTTTCGTAGAGACAAACGCCGCTCGCCACCGAGACGTTCAGGCTCTCGACCGCGCCCTTCATGGGGATCTTCACCAACTGATCGCAGGTCTTGCGCGTGAGCTGGCGCATGCCGTCGCCTTCCGCACCCAGCACCAGCGCGACCGGGCCCTTCAGATCGACCTCGTAGATCGTCTTGTCGGCGTCGCCACTCGTGCCGATGCACCAGATGTTGCGTTCCTTCAACTCGTTCAGGGTACGCGCCAGATTGGTCACCATGAAGTACGGCACGGTTTCCGCCGCACCGCTGGCCACCTTGGCCACCGTAGCGTTGATGCCGGCCGCGTTGTCCTTGGGAGCGATCACAGCGTGCACGCCCGCACCGTCGGCCACACGCAGGCAAGCGCCCAGATT
Organism: Diaphorobacter sp. HDW4B; assembly: GCF_011305535.1. Taxonomy (GTDB): domain Bacteria; phylum Pseudomonadota; class Gammaproteobacteria; order Burkholderiales; family Burkholderiaceae_C; genus Diaphorobacter_A. Next base: position 4,725,523 of record NZ_CP049905.1, on the reverse strand, counting down.
GTGCGGATCGGTCACACCGTCGAGCACCAGCAGCAGCGGGTTCTTCACGCCGTCGGCTTCCAGTTGATCGAGCAGGTCGTCGAGCGACGTCACCTGCGCGATCTCCTGCACGCGCGCCGCCACGCCCTGGTGACCATGCGAGCCCGCCAGCTTGGCGATGCGCAGCGAATCCGCCTCGATCAGCCGCACCCCCACCTCTTTGGCGCGCTCCACGAACTGGCGCATGCGCGCATCGCGGCGCGTGGCCTCGTAGTAAACCTCGATGATCGATTGCGGCGCGGTTTTCATGCGCACGCCAACGGCGTGAAAGCCGAACAGGACTTTGGGGGAAGAAGACATATGGCCGCCATTATCCCGCGCCCGGCCATCTCCTATCTGCGGAGCAAGAAAATCACTACGCCGTCTTGCGGGACTCCGGCAACGGCACCATCACCGGCTGTCCGGGTGTGGTGCAGCCGGTGTCGCAGCAGCAGCCCGGCTGGCGGTTGCGGGTGATGGAGCGTTCGCCCTGCTCTGCAAGCACGCCTCGGTCGAGCAGGCGTTCGACCAGATCGACCTTGTTGCCCAGCGGGTAGTTGCGCCAGATTTCCTGCTTGAGCGCTGCGGGCGAGCCGCCGCCGTGCAGGCTGATGAGCGAGTACCAGCCGGCCTGGTATGACGCGGTGAGGTCTTCCATGAAACGTGCGGCTTCGATGCGCTTGTCGTAGGGCACGTCGGGATTGGCGCGCAGCACTTCGGCAAGGCTTGCGGCGGTTGCGGGGTTGTGGTCTTCATCCGGGCCGGGCAAGGCAACGATCAGGCCGCCCGAGACCTCGTGCGCGAGGCGGTGCATGTCGTAGATCTGGGTGGCGAGCAGCAGTTTGCCGATGTTGCTGAACACCGCGTCGGGCATGAAGCTGCGGCTGTGCTTGTCCTGCGTGGCGTAGACGCTGGCGGCCACGCCGCAGGCGAAAAAGCCCTCGACGATCTTGATGAGTTCGACCATGGGCTCACGTAGATTGCTCTTCACGTCGGGGTCGAGCCCGTTGGCTTCGCACATGAGCGCGCCTGCTCCGATCAGCAGATCGCCGAAACCCGCGCGCGCGGCGATGCAGCTGTGGCGATGGTGCGTGGCGTAGCTGTAGGTGAGCACGTGGCTGAGTTCCCATTCGCCCTCGAAGAACACGCGGTCCCATGGCACGAACACCTGGTCGAAGATGACCACCGCCGTGGCCTGACCGAAGCGGCGCGAGAACAGCGCGTCGCCGTGTTCGAGCTTGTCACCGGGTCGGCCTGCGGGGCGCGAGATCATGGTCACGCCCTTGGCATCGACCGGCACGGCGCAGCAGACGGCGAAGTCGGCGTCTTCCTTGCCCATATTGCGGCTGGGCATGACGAGCAGTTCGTGCATGTAGGGCGCGCCGGTCACGATGGCTTTGGCACCGCTGATGACGATGCCCTTGGCGTCGCGGCTGACGACGTGGACGTAGGTGTCGGGATTGGCCTGCTGGTGCGGCTTCTTGCTGCGGTCGCCCTTGGCGTCGGTCATCGCCACGCCGAGTGCAATGTCGCGGTCCTGCACGTCGGCCAGATAAGCCGCGAAGCGCTCGCGGTGCTCGCTGCCGCCGCGTGCATCGTCGATCTGCGCGACGGCCTGCGCGATGCCGTTGAGCGCGTCGTGGCCCAGATAACGCTGGGCGCAGCCGGTTTCTTGGCACATCACGCGCACGACTTCGAGCTTGTTGAGCAGGTCGCCCGAGGACTCGTTGATGTGCAGCATGCGGTTGACCACGCAATTGCGGTCGGTCTGCGTGGCCAGCGCAATCGGCGCGACCTCGGGGCGCAACGCAAAGTCGTAGGTGAACGACAGCGCGTTGACGCCCGGACGCAGCGACGGCGCATCGACCACGCTGTCGATCAACTGGCCGTCCACGTAAACGACCGGCTTGAGCCGCCTGAGCGATTCGCGGTACTCCTCGCCGGTCATCAAGCGGGCGCGCTCGGGGGGCTGCACCAAGTTCTTGGTCTCCATGTCTGTCTCCTTCATCGTGTGGGTCTCGAATATTTATTGAACACCGTTTAATATTTAAACACTGTTCAACAAATTCGGCAATATCTACAATGCCGCATGTCCAGAATCGCACCCGCTTCGAAAAACACGGCGCAAAGCATCCGCCCCGCTCGCCAGAAAACGCTGTCCGATGCCCGTCGCCAGCATGTGCTGGATTCCGCCCGCGCGGTGTTTTTCGAGCTGGGCCTCGAAGGCACGAGCATTCGCGAGATCGCCAAACACGCGGGCTACACGCCGGGCGCGATCTACAGCTATTTCACGAGCAAGGAAGACGTGTACGCGGCGCTGCTGGGCGAATCGCTGGAGCGGCTCAACGAGGCCGTGCGAATCGCCGTGGGCCCCGCAACTGGCAAGCCCGACCAGCGCCTTGCCGCAGCCGCGAAGGCGTTTTTTCAGTTCTATGCAGACAACCCGCGCGATCTCGATCTGGGCTTTTATCTGTTCCAGGGCATGCAGCCGCGCGGGCTGACGGCGGAGCTCAATGAGCAGTTGAACAAGCGCCTGCGCGATTCGCTTGCGCCAGTCGAGACCGCCTTGCAGGAACTCGGCATGACGCAAGCCATGGCGCTGGCCGAGGTGACCGCCCTGTTCGCCCATGTCGTCGGCCTGCTGGTGCTCAGCCACACGGGGCGCATCCGCATGTTCCGGCAGCAGTCGAGCGATCTGTTTGCCGCCTATCTGCAGCAGCTCGCGGCGCGCGCCGCGTCACATGGAAGCGAACCCATCCGGCAGCACGGGGTTAGCCCCGCCCGGTAAAATTCACGTCATATGGCGGCCGTACCTCAGTCGCCAACCCGCTCACACCGCGCCCCACCTGCGCGGTGTTTTTCATTCCGGACGCCTCCGGATTCAGATCGACCGCCCATTGCCGAGCCACCACAAGTGGCGCAGCTTTGGCATGGATTTACTGGCCATGATTCTTTCTCCCGTTGTGAACTGGTTCAAACGCACCAGTCTTGTCGCCCAGATCGCCATTGCACTGGTTCTCGGCATCGCCATCGCGCTGCTTGCACCCGGTTTGGCCGCGCAGTTGTCGATTCTCGGCACGCTGTTCATCGCCGCGCTCAAGGCGGTTGCGCCGGTGCTGGTGTTCGTGCTGGTGATTGCGGCCATCAGCAATCACAAGGTGGGAGAGACCACGCTGATCAAGCCCGTTCTGGCGCTCTACGCCGTGGGCACGCTGGCGGCAGCAGCTGTGGGAGTGGCGGCCAGTTTCATGTTCCCAAGCCAATTGGTGCTGGACGTTCAGACCGCCGCGGCCAAGGCACCGGGATCGATTTCGGAAGTGCTGCTGGAGCTGCTGATGAACGTGGTCAGCAACCCGGTGAAGGCGATTTCCGAGGCCAACTACATCGGCATTCTGGCGTGGGCCGTGGCTCTGGGCATGGCGCTGCGCCACGCGAGCGAGACCACGCGCAACACGCTGCAGGATCTGTCGGATGCGGTCACGCAGATCATCCAGCTCGTCATCCGCTTTGCGCCTTTCGGCATTCTGGGCCTCGTCGCCACCACGTTCGCCGACGCCGGCCTGCAGGCGCTCAAGGGCTATGCGCATCTGCTCGTCGTGCTGGTCGGCTGCATGCTGTTCGTGGCGCTGGTGATCAACCCGCTGATCGTATGGTTCATGATCCGCCGAAACCCCTTCCCGCTCGTGCTGACCTGCCTGCGCGAGAGCGGTGTGACCGCGTTCTTCACACGCAGCTCGGCCGCCAATATTCCAATCAACCTGGCTCTGGCCAAGCGCCTGAAGCTGCACGAAGACACCTACAGCGTGGCGATTCCGCTGGGCGCGACCATCAACATGGCCGGTGCGGCCGTCACCATCAGCGTGCTGTCGCTGGCGACTGCGCACACGCTGGGCATCCCTGTGGATGTGCCGACCGCCTTGCTGCTGTGCGTGGTGGCGTCGGTGTGCGCCTGCGGCGCTTCGGGCGTGGCAGGCGGCTCGCTGCTGCTGATTCCGCTGGCCTGCAGCCTGTTCGGCATTTCCAACGATGTGGCGATGCAGGTCGTCGGTATCGGCTTCATCATCGGCATCCTGCAGGATTCGACCGAAACCGCGCTCAATTCGTCCACCGACGTGATCTTCACCGCCGCCGCCAGCATGGCCGCCGAGCGCAAGCAGATCGCCTGATCAGGCGTTCTTCAGCATCGCCATCGTCATCATCATCAATCCATCGAGGCCACACGCCCGGCCTCGATGACGATGCGCCGGTCGCAGCGCGCGGCAATGCCCCGGTCGTGCGTGACCATGACCAACGTCGTGCCCAGTTCGCAGTTCAGGTCGAACATGAGCTGCATGATGGTCTCGCCGGTGGCGAAATCCAGACTTCCCGTCGGCTCGTCGGCCAGCAAAACGGCGGGCTTCACGACAAACGCGCGGGCCAGCGCCACGCGTTGCTGCTCGCCGCCGGAAAGCACCTTGGGATAGTGATTGAGCCGCTGCCCCAGACCCACGCGGGCGAGCATTTCCTGCGCCAGCGTGCGCGCATTGCGGTCGGCCACCAGTTCCAGCGGCAGCATCACGTTTTCGAGTGCGGTGAGATTGCCCATGAGCTGAAAGCTCTGGAACACAAAGCCCATCTTCTGCCCGCGCAGCGCGGCGCGCTCGTCCTCGTCGAGCGCAAACAGATCCTGCCCGGCCAGCCGCACCGCGCCTTTGGAGGGCGTGTCCAGCCCCGCGATGATCGACAGAAGCGTGCTCTTGCCCGAGCCGGACGCGCCGACGATGGCCACGGTTTCCTTGGGCGCGAGACGGAAATCGATATCGCGCAGAATATCCAGCGAGCCCGTCGAATCTTCCACCGACTTGTGCACGTGATCGACGGCGATGATCGGTTCGATGGCGGCGGATGTTTGTGCGGAACTGGATTCGGTCATGAACACTCTCAACAGGCTGGAATGACTGGCAACAAAGGATAAATCAAGCGATGAATCTACGAGACTGTATCGCGAGCATGGTGCTCACATGCGCCGCGTGGGCTTGCACTGGTGCGCAGGCCGCCTCAGGCACTCCAGGCACATCCGGCGCGCCCGCCACGATTCTGGTGGTGGGCGACTCGATCAGCGCCGAATATGGCCTCGCGCGCGGCACGGGCTGGGTCACCTTGCTGGAAAGGCAGATCGCCACCGACAAGATCAGCGCCAAGGTCGTCAACGCCAGCGTGAGCGGCGACACCACATCGGGCGGGCGTTCGCGCCTTCCCGCGCTGCTGAAAACGCATCAGCCCACGCATGTGATTCTGGAGCTGGGCGCGAACGACGCGCTGCGAGGATTGCCGCTCAAGAACACCGATGACAACCTCTCGTGGATGACCGAGCAATCGCAGAAAGCCGGTGCCAAGGTGGTGCTGGTGGGCATGCAGGTGCCGCCGAACTATGGCGGCAAATACACGCAGCAGTTCGGTGAGGTCTTCCCCGCCGTGGCCAAGAAGTACCAGACGGCGCTCGTGCCGTTTCTGCTCAAGGGCGTGGCCGATGATGCGGACCCGACCCGCCTGTTTCAGGCAGACCGGATTCACCCCAACGCGACCGCCCAGCCGCTGCTGCTGGGCAATGTGTGGCCGGTGCTCAAGCCCTTGCTCAAGTGAGCTTCAGGCTCCGAGGGCGAGCTTGAACGCCTGCGCCAGATCGGCTTGCAGATCGCGCGCGGCTTCCAGGCCAATCGAGAAACGCACGATGGTGCCCTGCTTCAGGCCGGACGAAGGCAGGCTGCGCATGCTCGGCAGTTCGTAGGGAACGACCAGACTGATCGGGCCGCCCCAGCTGTAGCCGATCTTGAACAGCTTGAGGTTGTCGCAGAACTGGTCGATCTGATCCTGTGAGAACTTCGGATCGATCACCACGCTGAACAGACCAGCCGCCGCGCCGTTCGGATTGTCTGGCGTGCAGCACAGCGCCTTCCATTGCGCATGTCCGGGCGAGCCCGCCAGTGCGGGATGCAGCACCTGCACCACGGCGGATTGCGAAGCAGCCCATTCGGCCAGTTCGCGCGCCACCTTGTCGTGCGCGTGATAACGCAGCGCCATGCTGGGCAGCGAGCGCAGCACGGCTTCGACGTCGTTCATGCCGACGCCAAAACCAATGCGCATGTGCGTGAGCTTGAGCTTCATGTGCACCGACAGCTCACGCGTGGTGATGCTGCCCATGAGCACATCGCCGCCGCCGCTGGGGTACTTGGTGAGCGCATGCACCGACACATCCACACCGAGGCTGCCGCCGTCGCGCAGCAGATCGAACGGCTGGAACGCCAGACCCGCGCCCCAGGTGTTGTCGAGCACGCAAAGAACCTTGCGCTCGCGGCAGATGCGGACCTGCTGAATCAGGTCGGGAAATTCCAGCGTGACGGAGCCCGGCGCTTCCAGCCACACGAGCTTGGTTGCAGGTGTGATTTTGGCCGCCAGATCAGCAGGATCGAGCGGATCGAAATACTGGTGCGTGATGCCGTAGTGCTTGAGTTCGACCTCGGCCAGCGCCTTGTTGGGGCCGTAGGCGTTGTCGGGAATCAGCACCTCGTCGCCGGTTTTCAGCAACGACAGCGACACCGTGGCGATGGCCGCCAGACCGCTAGGCACCAGCAGGCATTGCAATCCACCTTCGAGCGACGCGATGCGCTCTTCCAGCACATAGCTGGTCGGCGTGCCGTGCAGGCCATAGGTGTAGGCCGACTTGTCCTTCCAGTCGAAGTCGCGCATCGCGGCGACGTTCGGGAAGAACACGGTCGATGCCTTGCAGACCGGAGGCTGGGGAGCCGCGAATCCACCGGGCGCTTCGTAGCCGTGGTGGATCAGGTCGGTGACGATGTCTTTGGAGGATGGCACTTGAGTCATCCCCCGATGGTAGCGCCCCGACCCGCCGGGCGCTGCCTCGTGGGCCAAATACTCAACCAGCGCTGGGCTTCAGGTCGTTGACGACGCTCTTCACACCCTCGACCGCCTGCGCGAGCTTGGCCGCATGCTCTGCATCGGCGGGGGTCTTGACGGGGCCAGACAGGCTCACCACGCCGTCCTTGGTATCCACATTGATGAGCACCGCGCTCAGGTTCGGATCGGCGGTGAATGCGGCCTTGACCTTGGTGGTGACAGCCGTGTCGTCCAGCACTGCCGCTGCGTTGCTGGCGGCGTTCTGCGCAGCCTGGCTGGCGTCCTGAGCCGCCGATTCCATCTTCTGCTTGGCTTCGTTGGCGGCGGCTTCGGTTTTTTCCACCGCTGTGTCCAGCTTCTGACCCGCTGTGGGCTCGCCCGGCTTCTTGTCGCACGCGGCCAATCCGGCGGCCAGCACCACTGCCAGCGCCACTGCGGCTCCGCGACGCCACACGGCACGTGGATCGCCAGCGGAGGTGGGAGTATTTGCGTTGTTCATGGAGTCTGTCCTCATTGCTGTTGCAGGAGACTTCACTCTATCCACGACGCGGCCGCTCATGGGTTCGTCGGTTACAGCGATCCGCGTAGGACAATCCTCACTTCCTTACAAAGATGCACGGGTGTTGGCGCTTGCTTATGATGGCCGCAAGCGGCGCTCGCTCGTCGCCACATCACGAGACCTACAGAGACAATCACCCGCAATGAATTTGCAAACCCTGCGCCAATGGCTGCCCTTTCTGAATTGGCCGCGCCCCGACAAGACACTGCTCAAAGGCGAACTCATTGCGGGCCTGACCGTGGGCCTGATGCTCGTGCCCCAAGGCGTGGCCTACGCGGCGCTGGCGGGCATGCCACTGGTCACAGGCATCTACGCGTCGCTGATCCCGGCCATCGTCGCCGTCATGTTCAGTTCGTCCACGCGCTTGGGCGTGGGGCCGACGGCGCTCACCAGCCTGCTGATCGGCGCATCGCTCACCGGCATGGCCGAGCCCGGCAGCGCGCACTGGGTGTCGCTGGCGGTGTGGCTGGCGATTCTGTCGGGTCTGCTGCAAGCCGTGGTCGGTCTGGTGCGCTTTGGTTGGCTGGTGAGCCTCATCACCTCGCCCGTGCTCACCGGCTTCACGCAGGCGGCAGCGCTGCTGATTCTGCTGTCGCAATTGCCCGCCTTGCTGGGCATGCGAACCGGCTGGCACGCGTTTTTCAGCAATCCGTCGATTCACCATTTCGACTTCACCGCGCTGGCGTTCGGCGTCGGCAGCGTGGTCGCGCTCACACTCACCAAAAAGCTGCGCCCGACCTTTCCGGGAGCGATTCTGGTGATCGTCGGCGCAGGCGTCATCAGTTGGTTGATCGGCTTTGCCGACCGGGGCGGCGACGTGATCGGCCACCTGCCCTCGGGCTTTCCGAGCCTCTATCTGCCGGACTGGCTGAGCTGGGATGAATTCGGCGCGCTGCTCATGCCCGTGATGATGGTGGCGCTGGTGAGCTTTCTGGAAACCGCATCGAGCGCCAAGATCGAACACCAGCGCGAGGGCACGCTGTGGAACGAAAACCAGGACCTGATCGCGCAGGGTCTTGCCAAGATCAGCTCGGGCTTTTCGGGCGGTTTTGCGACCAGCGCATCGTTCTCGCGCTCGGCGCTCAATCTCTATGCGGGCGCGCAGACGGGCTGGTCGAATCTGTTCGCCACCGGCCTCGTGCTGGTCGCGCTGCTGTGGCTGCTGCCCGAGCTCTACCATGTGCCCGACGCGGTGCTCGCCGCCATCGTCGTGACCGCCGTGACGGGCCTGTTCAAACCGCGCGAGCTGCTGCGCTTGTGGAAAATCTCGCGCATCGAGGCCTCCATCGGCATCGCCACCTTCGCGCTCACGATTGCCACAGCACCGCGCATTTACTGGGGCGTGCTCGCAGGCGTGGTGGCCAATCTGTGCTTCTACATCTACCAACACATGCACCCGCGCATCATCGAGGTGGGCGAGCATCCCGACGGCAGCCTGCGCGATCGCAAGCTGTGGCAGCTCGCGCCGCTTGCGCCGCATCTGCTCGCGCTGCGCATGGATGCGGAGCTCGACTTCGCCAGCGCCGCATCGCTGGAGCGCCGCATCACGCGCGAGCTGCAATCGCGCCCGGACATCCGCGATGTCTGCCTGTTCGCCTCGCCCATCAACCGCATCGACATCACCGGCGTGGAAGCCTTTCAGCGCCTGCGCTGGCAGATGAGCAAGCACGGCGGAACGCTGATTCTGAGTGGCCTGAAGCTGCCCGTGGAGCAGCGCTTGGAGCGCGCCGGTGCGCTCACCGCCGCCGAGAATCTCAAGCTCTACCGTACGGATTCGGAAACGCTGGCAGCGCTGCGCAAGCACTCTGCCGGATAATTGCGGGTTCTCTGACTCGGCCTTCTGGCTTTGGATCGTTTGCCGTGACCCCGGTACTGAATATCTCGACCTATCTGTTCGTTCCCATCCCGGACGCGGCGCAGTTGCGCGACGTGCTGCACGAGCGCGCCATCCACGCCAACCTCAAGGGCACGATCCTGATCGCGGAAGAAGGCATCAACATGTTCCTTGCGGGCGATGCTGACGTGGTGCGCGGCTTCGTCACCGAGCTGAAGAAGGACGAACGTTTCGCCTCGCTCGAACCCAAGGAAAGCTGGTCCGATCACCAACCCTTCCGCAAGATGCTGGTGAAGGTGAAGAACGAGATCATCCGCATGAACATGCCGACGATCCGCCCTTCGTCTGGACGTGCGCCCGCCGTTGCGCCCGAGACGCTGCGCCGCTGGCTGGAAGCTGGCCACGACGACGCAGGCCGCCCCGTGGTCACGCTCGACACGCGCAACGATTTCGAGGTCGATCAAGGCACGTTCGAAAACGCCATCGACTGGCGCATCACCAAGTTCACCGAATTTCCGCAGGCCCTGAGCGCCCACAAAACCGAGTTCGAAGGCAAGACCGTGGTGAGTTTCTGCACGGGCGGCATCCGCTGCGAAAAGGCCGCGATTCTGATGCAGAACGAGGGCATCGAGAACGTGTACCAGCTCGAAGGCGGCATCCTCAAATACTTCGAGTTGACCGACGGCGCGCACTACAACGGCGGCTGCTTCGTGTTCGATCAGCGCGAGGTGCTGGGCGTCGATCTGGATGCCGTGCCGCTGGTGCATGGCAATGCGCCCGTGGACGCAGACAAAGCGCCCGACTGAGTCGACGCTTCAACCGTAAATCACCTGCGGCGAACGTATCTCTCAGGCAGCGGAATGAATTCGCTGTCACCCGGCACGCTGCCCATGGTGTGGTCTTCCCAGCGCTGCGCGGCGCGCTCGATCAGTTCCGTGTTGCTAGCCACGAAGTTCCACCAGAGGTGACGTGGCACATCAAGCTGCAGGCCGCCAATCACGATGAGGCGTGCGGCCTCGTGCTTGGACGCATTGTTGACCTGCGTGGCATGGCGCGGCGTCAGCATGGCCATGGTGTGGCGCTGAATGAATTCACGCCCGAGCATCACGTCGTGATCGACGGTGTAGATCGCTGCTTCGTGCGACCAGGCGGGCAACTCGATCCCGCCGCCGGGGCCCAGAACAATGTCCAGATACAGCGTCTCGGTCAGCGTCACCACGGGCGACTGGTGATCGTAGGCCGAGCCGATGAGCACGCGCACCTGGGCATCATCGACCTTGAACTGCGGAATGCGCGCTGCGGGATAGTGGGTGAACGTGGGCTCGATCTGCTCTTGTGCCACCGGCAGCGCGGCCCAGAGTTGAATTCCGTGGTTCACGTAAGTGGTGTTCGCCAGAGACTGCGGCCTGCGTTCCGAATGCACGATGCCGCTGCCCGCCGTCATCCAGTTGATGGCGCCGGGCTCGATCAGTTGCTCGCTGCCCAGACTGTCGCGGTGCATCATCGCGCCCTCGAACAGATAGGACACCGTGGACAGGCCGATGTGCGGATGCGGGCGCACATCGATCTGCGATTGCGGCTGGACGGTGACGGGCCCGAAATGGTCGAAGAACACGAACGGCCCCACGGACCGGCACTGCAGCGAAGGCAGCATGCGGCGCACGACGAAGCCGCCGCCCAGGTCCTTGACGTGACCTTGCAGACGCAGTGGCATGGGACTGTTCATCATCATGGCAACCACCTCAGGGCACGCCACGCGCGATCTCGGTCGAGATCTCCGTGGTCACCTTGGTCATGAGTTTGTGGATCGGGCAGTTCTCGGCCGCTCGCTGCAGCTCGGCCCATTGCGCATCGGTCAGATCGGCCTGGATCTGCATGCGAACGGCGAGTCGGTACGTACCCGTGCGTTCCTGACTCGCATCGCGTTCGACCGTGGTCTTCAGGTCCTGAATCGTCCAGCCCTTGTGCCGCGCATACCAGAGCACCGTGAGCGCCTTGCACGAAGCGAGCGCTGCGTCGTACAGATCATGCGGCTCGGGGCCGGTGTCCTCACCGCCCTCTTTCACCGGCGCATCGACGCGCAGCACATGCTCGCGAATGTGCAGCTCGGCCGCCATCGGCGTGCCCTGAATGCGTGCAAGTTCAACTGTCATTTCTTCCTCTCTTGAACACTGGCGGGCCAAGCCCTCTCAGTAGCCGGTTCGCTTGGCGTCCATGCTCCACGCGCCCGCACCTGCCACGGAGAGCGCCAGCAAGCCGCCCGCAATGGCCAGATTCTTGGTGAACATGAGTTGCTGCACACCCACCTGAGCCCCCGACTGTGCCCAGTAATTGTGAAACAGGCATGCCGCAACCACCGTGAAAAAGGCCAAACCCCAGGACGCCAGACGCGTCTGGAAGCCGACGATCAACGCCAGTCCTCCGCCCACCTCCGCGACGATGGCCGCAGCCGCGAGCAATTGGGGAATGGGCAAACCCTGAGACGCGATGTAACCAACCGTACCTTCAAAGCCGGTGATCTTGCCGATGCCCGCTGGCAAGAACATATAGGCCAGCAGCAGCCGCCCCACCAACAGCAGTGCGGAATCCAGACCCGAGCGCGAGGTATGTGTAGCCGTGACCATTTGCGTCTCCATGAGATGTGACGCAATACCCTAACCGGGCCAGCGGCGCGCGCCTTGTAGGATGAAGGCGCGTCAACAAACGATGTGTGCACAGCGCATCAGCGCGGTGTCTGGCCTTCTCCGAGACGCAGATTGGTGCCCGTCACATGGAAGGCAATGCGCGGGGCATCTTCGACGGTGAACGGCAGGCTGAGCGCCAGCTCGCCATTGCCATGCAGAACGCAGCTGTCGCGGCGCAGTTGAATGGACGTGTCGCTGCCATCAAAGCGTACCCAGGTGCCGAAGGTGCTCACATCGGTCAGCACGAAGCTGCCATCGATCCAGTCGATGCGCGCATGCAGGCGCGACACGCGCTGGTCGTCGATGTACAGATGCGCCTCGCTCGAACGCCCCACATGCACCGGCACCTCGGAGGAGCGAAACTGCATGTGCGCGCGCCCCCACGAGAACTGGATCTGCAGCGGCGAAGTGGCTGTGATCGTGCCGAAGTCAGTCAACCCACCCTGCTGCGTGAGCATCTCCATGCCCTCGTCCACGCGCCATTCGATCTGGTACATCAGCAGCGGGTCGGCCTTGCCGCGCACCTTGAGGTGACCCAGCCGCACAAAGCGCGCATTCGGCATTTCGGAAGTGACGTTCACGACCGCTTCCGTCGCCCAGATTTCTCCGGCCGCAGCCCGGTCGCACAGACGCGCCGCCGTGTTGACCGCATCGCCGTAGCAATCACCGCCCACGTCGAGCACCTCGCCACAGTCGAGGCCCACGCGCACGTCGGGATTGATGCTGTGAACCGGCTCGGTAATCCGCTCGCGGTACTCACGCATCACATTGAGCATGCCCTCCACGGCGACCGATGGCTCGCCGAACAGCGCCATCACCCCGTCGCCCAGCGTCTTGACCACGCGCCCGCCTTCCGACTCGATGCGGCCAGCCATCCACTGCACGACCTCGGTCACCATGAGCGTCGCGCGCTCATTGCCCAGTGTTTCGTACAGGGACGTACTGCCGACGATGTCGGCAAAAACGACGGTAGTCTGTGATCCAGTCACACTGCAAGCCCTTTCCGGGCGATGGCACGCGTCACGAATTCCCCTTTTTCTTGTGTTCTGACACCGTGGGCAGCCTCTCAAGCCGCGCATGGTGAATGCGATTTATCAATCGCGATTGCAAATCGATTATCAGCATAATGCCCTCGACATGAGCATATGCCACCTCATCGCTGTGACATCAATTGTTAACCGAAATCATGTCACCGAGAGGAAATTTACAAACACCATGTTGTCCAAAGACATCTGCCTCAATGATGGAGCAGGCATTGATCGATAATTTCAGGCTGTAACCCACACAGGCGTCCTGCCGCGTTCCGTCCGGCCACCACCATGCTCTTGATCCATTGGGTGCTGTCCCACTCGCTGCTCTTTCATCTGGCGACCTGGCAGCTCAATCTTTGAAACGATCACTGATCGCCAGAGTCCAGCTTGGCCGCGCGCCCAGCGGGAATGCCGCGCGAAACCCGTGCGTTGTAGACCGTGAGCCGAGACAGCCCCAGCAGCTCGGCCACCTTGGCATCCGACTGTTTGCCAAGCAGCGCCACGGCTTCGGTAGTCCATTCAAAGCGGGTTGGGCGGGCTGATGAACCCGCCGCGCCAGTGGCGGCTGCCGGAGCGATTTCCAACTCCTGCCGTTTGGCGATCACGCTGGCCTTGCTGATGCCCCAGCGTCGGGCCAGTTCGGCATCGACCTCCTTGCCCAAGCTGGCCAGCATGTCGTCCGTCCACAGCACATGTCCGAACGCGGCAATCCCCACAGCATTGCGTTTGAGGTTCACCGTCTTGGCTGTCGTCCCCCAGCGCTCCGCAAGCACGGAATCCTTGTCCGTGCCCAGCAGCGCCAGCATGTCATCCGTCCACGCAATGCTGGGGCGGCCCATGGTTCAGGCTTGAGTCTTGATTAATCGGTGAAGGAGAAAACGCTCAGTCGACCAGACCGGCGTACACGTGCTGCGTGTCGTCGTCGTTTTCGAGACCGGCGAGAAAGGCTTGCACTTCTTCCATGGCCTCGGCGCTCAGCGAAGCCGCGCTGATCGGGTTCTTGGCCTTGTAGCCCAGCTTGGCGGAAAGCACGTTCACGCCCTGCGCCGGCAGCGCCTTGCTGACCACGTCCAGATCTGATGCATCGGTGATGAACAGGGTCACGCCCTCTTCGTCGCCCGCTTCGAAATCCTGCGCACCCGCCTCGATGGCGGCCATTTCCATGTCGGTATCGGCCTTGGCAGGCTCGCCTTCGATCATGCCCACATGGTCAAAATCCCACGCCACGGCGCTCATCTGGCCCTTGCGGAACAGCACGCGCATGTTGGGGGCCGTGCGGTTGGGGTTGTCGGTCAGGCACTCGACCATCACCGGCACGCGGTGAGGAGCGTAGCCTTCATAGACCACGCGCTCGTAGTTCACCGCATCCGCGCCAGCGCCGGAGCCCTTCTTGATCGCACGCTCAAGCGTGTCCTTGGGCATGGAGGCCTTGCGAGCCGCTTCCACAGCCATGCGCAATGCGGCATTGCTGTTGGGATCGCCACCAGCGCGAGCCGCGATGGTGATTTCCTTGACGAGTTTGCCGAACAGCTTTCCCTTGGCATCAGCGACCAGCGCCTTGCCCTTTGCTTTCCATTGCGCGCCCATGGCTGCGATCCCTTGGTATTAGAAGAAACCGCGTATTTTCGCGCAGATTGAAGTCCGAGAGGCTCGCATTGGCTCTCGGACTCCATTTTTACTGCTCGCTCGTGGCTTTCAGCACATCCGTGTGCTGCCCCAGAACCGGCGCCGCAAAAGGCTCCGGCCCCGGGGTGCGGTCGAACTCCACGGCCCGCGTGAAGCCGCGGTAGCTGCCCAGTGTCGGATGCTCGAAGGTGGCGATCATGTCCTCGGCCTGCACCTGCGGGTTGTCGAACATGTCCTCCACCGCCCGGGCGGCCGCGCATGGCACCTCTTCGCCGAAGATGGCCTCCCATTCCAGTGCCGTGTGTGCGGCCAGCGCTTCGCGTAGACGCGGAATCAGCTCGTCCTTGTGCTGCGCACGCTTGCGCACCGAGTCGTAGCGCTCGTTGGCAGCGATCTCCTTCAGACCCGTCTTCTCGCACAGCGCCGCCCAGAAATGCTGGGTGTTGGCCGACAGGTAGATGTAGCCTTCCTTCGTCGGATGAATGCCGGTGATGCCGCCGGAACGCATATCGCGCCCGCCCACATCGCGCGGCTCGCCCTCGGCCCAGATCAGGCGCGCAGACTGCATGGTCAACGCCGCGCGCAAGAGCGACACGCCCACATGCTGGCCCAAGCCACTTTTTTCACGCTCAAAAAGCGCTGAAGAAACGCCGCCCGCCACCAGTGCCGAAGCGTAGTAATCGACCACCGAGCCATACAGAATCTCCGGCGGCCCGCCCGCCTTGCCCTGCATGGCACACATGCCGGTCATGGTCTGCAAAACTTGGTCGTAACCTGCCTTGGCCTTGAGCGGACCTTTGCTGCCATAACCCGTCACGCTGCAATAAACCAGACGCGGATTGATGACGGAAAGCTGCTCGAAGCCTATTCCCAAACGCTCCGGCACGCCGGGGCGGAAGTTGTGAACCAACACATCGGCATCGCGCACCAGTCGCATCAGCACGGCGTGATCGGTCTCTTGCTTCAAATCGAGCACCATGCCCCACTTGCTGCGGTTCACGCCAACAAAGGCGCGGCTTTCCGCCTCCAGAGTGGATGGATATTTACGCAGGTTATCGCCCACCGGCGGCTCGATCTTGATGACCTCCGCACCCTGGTCTGCCAGCAAAGAGCAGCCATAAGGCCCCGCGATATAGGCGCTCAGATCGAGCACGCGCACGCCGCTGAGTGGGCCTTTCGGCCCCTTGCGTTCAGTTGGAGCAAAGCTCATTTTCAAACTCTCCAGAAAGGCTCAATCCGCAACGATGTTGCGTTCTTTTGCGAGCTTCTTCCAGCGCTCCACATCCGTCTTGATCACGTCACCAAACTGCGCTGGCGTGATCGGCGTGACGATGGCCCCTTCGCGCAGGAACTGCTCCTTGATCTCCGGCTTGGCCAGCGCCTGATTCACCGCCTTGTTGAGCGCATTCACGATATTCGCTGGCGTGCCTGCGGGTGCCAACATGCCCCACCACAGATCGAACTCATAGCCCGGCACGGCGGTCGCCATGGGCGTGAGGTCCGGCGCAATCGGGCTCGGCTTCAGGCTGGTGATGCCCACCGCCTTGAGCTTGCCGTTGCGGATCATCGGCAGAATCGACGGACCGCTGGACACCAGCATCTGCACCTGATTGCCGATCACATCGGTCACCGCCGGGCCCTGGCCCTTGTACGGCACATGGGCAATGTCGAAGCCCGGAATCATCGAGCGCAGGTACTCGGTCGCCATGTGGTTCACGCTGCCAGTGCCGGAGGTGGCGTAATTGAACTTGCCCGGATTGGCCTTGATCGCCTTGACCAGCTCGGTCGGGTTGCTCGCCGGAAAATCATTGTTCACCGCCACCACCATCGGGCCCTTGGCGAACATGGCGATCGGAGCCAGGTTCTTCACCGGATCGAACGGCATCTTGGGCTGCACGCCCGCATTGGTCGTCATGCTCGACGACACCGCCACCAGCGTGTAGCCATCGGGCGCAGCCTTGGTCACGAACGCCGTGCCCGTGTTGCCACTCGCGCCGGGACGGTTGTCCACGATGATCGGCTGCTTGAGGATGTCGCCGATCTCCTTGGCGATCTGGCGCGCGAACACGTCGTTGGAGCCGCCCGGTGGGTACGGCACGATCATCGTGATCGGCTTGCTCGGATAGGCCGCATCCGCAGCCATGGCGGGCGCTGCGCCAATCGTGGCTGCCGCGGTGAAAGCCAGCACAGCCACAGCGATGCCGCGACGCGCGAAGGAAATCTGGTGGGTGGCTTGGGTTGTAGTGGTCATCACAGTCTCCTGCTTATCTCGTAGTTGATTCGTTGTCTTCAAAAACACAAAAATTGGGCTTACATCACGAAGATGCAATAAGGCCCAGCGCCTTGGCGCTTTTCACGATGGCTTCGGCGCGCAGCACAAACGGCTTGTCGATCATCTTGCCGTCCACCACATAGGCACCCAGCGCGTTCTGGTCGGCATCGCGTGCGGCTTCGACGACCTTCAGCGCATCGTCGATTTCCTTTTGCGAAGGTTGGAAAACCTCGTTCGCAATCGCGATCTGGCTCGGGTGAATGCAGGTCTTGCCAACAAAACCCATGCGACGCGACAGTTCGCACTCGGCACGGAATCCGTCCACATCCTTGATGTTGGCGAACGCTCCGTCGTAGGCCCACACATCGGCCTCGGCCGCCGCCATGCGCACCGCAAACAGCGCCTGCGAAATCGCGGACAACTCGCGGCGATGAATGCCATAAGGCTCGAACAGATCGCCCAGCCCCAACTGCAAGCCCTTCACGCTCGGATGGGCCTGCGCCAGCGCCGCGCCGATGCGCAACGACTTCGGCGTCTCCATATTCAGCAGCAGCCCCGGCGCCTGCGCCACGCCATTCGCACGCGCCGCATCAGCAATCGCGTTGGCGGCGATCACCACATGCTCGGCGCTCTCGGGCTTGGGCAGATTGATCAGATGCACGCCTTCGCGCACCACTTCGGCCACATCCTGCGTGAAATGCGGCGTGTCCATGGCATTCACACGCACGATGATCGTTTTCGCATGAACGCGCGATGCGTCGCTCACCAGAAAGTCACGCAACAGGCCACGCGCCTCGTCCTTGCGCGGCTCCGCCACGGCATCTTCCAGATCGAAGGACAGGCTGTCGGCAGCACTGGCCAACGCCTTCTCGAACAACTCGGGCCGCGAGCCCGGAACAAACAATTTGCTTCTCATGCCCTCATTGTGGATTTCATTCGATCCTTGAAAAACACAGCTACCATTCGTTCAGACGATAAAAAAACTATCTTTTGAGCGTTAACCCTGAGAAATTGGCACCATGGAAACCAGCTACCTCCAAAGCTTCATGCTCGTCGTGGAAACCGGCTCCATGGCCGAGGCTGCGCGCCGCCTTCACATCACCGCCGCAGCCGTGGCGCAGCAAATGCGCATTCTGGAAAAGGAATTCAAAACCCCGCTGCTCACCCGCGCAGGGCGCACGGTCGTGCCCACGCCCGCTGGTCACCGTCTCAAGCAAAGCGCCCCCACACTGCTGCGCGAACTGGCCAACGCGCACACGCTGGTCAACAACGACGGAACCACGGGCGAACTCGTCATCGGCACCATCAACACGGCCCTGCACAGCCTGCTGCCCGACATCCTGGCCGACTTCGTGAAGCAATGCCCCGACGTGAAGGTCTACCTGCAATCGGCCACCACCAACCAGCTGTATGAAGCCGTGCAACAAGGCGACATCGACGCCGCCGTGTGCCTCTACCCCGCCTTCCCCCTCGCCAAGACCTTCGACTGGACCTTGCTGCGCGAAGAACCGCTGATCCTGCTCGCCCCCAAACACCTTGCCCATCTCGACCCGCACGAGCTGCTGCGCACCCGACCGCTGATCCGCTACGACCGCAACCTTGGCGGCGGCCAGATGGTCGATCGTTATCTGCGCGCAGCCCTCATCGCGCCGCAGGAACGGTTTGAATTGAGCTCGTTGGTAGCCATCGCCATGATGGTGGACCGAGGCCTCGGCGTGGCTCTCGTGCCGGACACCGCACTCAACCTGCCCGATGGTCAGAGCGTGGTGCGACTGCCGTTGCCAGAATCCACGCAGTCACGCAGATTCGGCGTGATGTGGTTGCGTTCTTCGGCACGGCTCGCCTTGATCCACAAGGTGGTTGCTGGGGCGCAGCGTGTGCTAAAAGATATAGAGAGATTGAGAGCCACGCATCCTGCAACCTCTGCAAAAAAGAATCACAATGACCGCTATCCACTCCTCGGCAAGCCCTACACGACGTCTAACGACTAGAGCATTTCTTACCGTCGCAACGATCACTATCGGAGCTGCGGCTGTACTTCTCCACCTATTGGGCTTCGCAGTGCATAGTGTCTACCTTGGTTCATGGGGCGTAAATGCAGAACAGTTCCCCAAGGCCACCGACTGGCTCATCATCAACGGCTACTATGCATTCTGGCGTGGTACTGCGATGTTGTTCGTGTTGACATTCAAGAATGCCTTATGGGTCGCGTTATGCGTCGCACTTTTCTTGCTATACCTGTGGGTCATAAATCGCTCGCTAGATCCGTCCACACAACCTAGGCAAAGAACCTCTTCGTGGCCTCAGTGGCTCAAGCGCTTACTACAAGTAGTTATTTTCAGCGGGGGTCTTGCCATCTCACTTATTCCACTTGCACTCGCCATCTATATTTTCACTGGCGTCCCGGCAAGACTAGGGCAAACAATTGGCGAAGAGATTTTTCGATCTGACTATCGAGATTTTTACAAAGGCTGTGAAAAATCTCGAGCCAACTGCATAAAAATCTTCAAGGGTGAGAAGGAAGTCGGTCAAGGATACTTTTTGGCCTCCTCAGATAGCCATTTGGCTTACTTCGATGCAGCCACATACACCAGCCATGTCCTGCCCTTAGGAGAACTAGAACTGCGGACAGTACGTCCGCCAGAATTTGATACAGCATCGAAGTAAATGCTCAATTTACTTCAGTGCGCATGCCCCCAATAAACCAGCGCATCGCGCCCCTCAACCGACAGCGACACCTGCGCGCCGACCGGCAGCAGCACCTTGGTCGCCACGTGGCCGAAAGGCAGGTTGGTCAGCACGGGGGCCTTGATCTGCGAACGCAGCCAGTCGATGGCGGTTTGCATCTTGTAGCCCTTGTCGTGCGGGGCCAGGCGGTAGCCGGTGAACTGGCCCATGATGATGGCCTTCTGGTTCTTGAGCACGCCGGCCTGCAGCAGTTGCGCGAACATGCGTTCGACGCGGTAAGGGTGCTCCGCCACGTCCTCAAGGAACAGGATGCCGCCCTTGATCTGCGGGAAGTACGGCGTGCCTAGCAGCGAGCACAGCATGGCCATGTTGCCACCCCAGAGCGTGGCGTTCTTGAAGTAGACGTCCTTGACGGCGGGCTTGCCGTTGTCGAGCGGCTTTTCATGGTTCATGCGCCAGCCGCTGCCTTCGCCGTGGCCGGTGAACAGGTCCTGCAGGCAGTCGAGCATGATGTCGTCGGGCTCGCCTTCCACGCCCAAGTCGGCGATCAGCGAGGGGCCGGACCAGCTCATTGCGCCGGTCTGCGCGAGCAGTGCGTTCTGGAAAGCGGTGAAGTCGCTTTGGCCGATGAAACGCGTGCCCTTTTCCACGGCCTTGGCAACGGCCTTGTACTTGATGCCCGGAAGAATGCGCGACAGGCCGTAGCCGCCACGCGAGATCAGCGCCACGTCGGCACCGCTGGCGGCGGCGCGGTGGATGGCGGCGAGGCGGGTTTCGTCGTCGCCCGCAAAGCGCGTGCTGCGTGCGAGTGCGTCCTGGTCGATCTCGACCTCATGCCCCATGGCCTTCAGGCGCGCCACGCCACGGCGGAATGCGGCCTTGTCGAGCACGGCGCTCGATGGCGAGTAGATGTAGATGTGCTGCGGGCCGTGGTTGTGGCCACAGGATGCATGACCATCGTGAGCATCACCATGGTCGTGATGATGTTCGTGCTCGTCGTGGGCATGCTCGCTGTGGTCATGCTCGTGATCGTGATCTGGTTTTTGTTTGGTAGCCAAGATGAAAGCCGGACGCGTTGGTCGCCCGTTCCAGGATAGGGGTTGATCGGCGGATGGCCCGGCCTCGCGTCCGCATGGGACGAAGCGCCGAGCCCGCCTCAGAAACTCTTAGAAGTGTTCTTCAATGGGCTGAAGTATTCCACAGCCCGCAAGGCCACGTCGGCTCCATGCCGTGAAATGAAATGCCCAAGGTCGGGAATCACCACGACGTCACCCGCGCCGCGAATGTGCTGCCGCAACCTCTTGGCGGCGTTCTGATCGACCAGAACATCCTTGCCGCCAGAGATCAGGAGCGATTTTCCAGTCCATTGCTCACGCCAGAAATGCAGCACTTTGCTGGTCCATTCGTCATCTTGCGGAGCCAGCGCGATGTCCGCAAACGCTCGCAGCGCAGCGCGATAACCGGCATCCGGAAACGGCGCGTCCCACGCAGGCCACTCCGCTTCGGCGACGGTCGAATCCGCCCATGCCATCTGCTCGCCGATGGACAGACGCGGCTTGCGCGCCAGCTGCTCGGCCCATTTCTGGAGCACTTTGGGCGTTTGCGCTTGCGAATTCGGCAACCATGCATTGATGGCCAACAGCCCCTCGAAACGCTGCGGCGCGGCCAGTGGAACGCCCCAAGCGACCATGCCATTGAGCCCCTGCGTGACCAACACCACCGCACGCGCGTCGAGTCGCTCGACCAATTCCTGCACGACCTGCGCATGCCAACGCTCGCTGTGCGCAGCCTCTTTCTTGGGCTGGTCGCTTTTGCCAAAACCGGGCAAATCCACCGCGATCACGCGGTCACCTGCCGCCAGCAATGCGGGAATCAGGTGACGAAATTCGTAGCTCCAATTTGGCAACCCATGCAGCAGCAGCCAGGTCTGCGCGGCGTTCGTCGGGCCTTCGTCGATGAAATGCAAACGCAAGCCATCCAGCGCGGGCAAATCGCTGAGGTATTGCGGCTCCCACGGAAAATCTGGCAACAGCGCAAAGGCCTTGTCCGGCGTGCGCAGCGCATCGTCACGCAACGGATGCGCGAGTCGCTTTTCCTCTTTCTGCTCGCTGCGCCGCTGGCGAAAAAATTCGCTCAACGCCAAACCGCATTCATCCGCCAAAACACCGCCCTGAATCTGCGTCTGATGGTTGAGCAGCGGCTCGGCAAACAGATCGACGACCGACCCCGCGGCGCCCGTCTTGGCATCCGCCGCGCCGAACACCACACGCGGCAAACGCGCATGCAGCATGGCTCCGGCGCACATGGGGCATGGCTCCAGCGTCACATACAAGGTGCAACCGTCGAGCCGATAATTGCCCAAAGTCTGCGCCGCCGAACGCAGCGCCGCAATCTCGGCATGCGCCGTCGGATCATGCTGCGCAATCGGCGCATTGCGACCCTCGGCGATCACGCGACCATCCTTGACCAGCACCGCGCCCACGGGCACCTCGCCCGTCTGCGCCGCCTGCTGTGCGAGCGCCAAGGCCAAGCGCATGCCCTGCTCATCGCTCTCGCAGGGATTGCCGATCAACGATGCCGTGTCGCCGCTGCTCATTGCGCTTCGCTGTCCAGACGCTGCTGGCCTTGCTGCAAGGCCGAATCCAGTTGCTGCTTGAACTGCTCCTGAATCAGCTGGCTTTGCTCGCGCGCGTTCTGCGGCGCACTCGCGCCAGACGCCGGGGCCGACAACGCAGGCTGCGCAGTCAGCTTGGTCGCGCTCATCTGCTTTTTGACAAGCACTCCCACGATGGCCAACGCCACCAGCAAGCCCACAAGACCAAACCCGAAACGCATGATGAGCAAGCCTCCCCGACTTGACTTTGAAAACAGCGCTCACTGTAGCGCATGCTTCGGGGCGGCCACACCAAAAGGCGCTGCGACTTCAGCCGCCTCAGCGTCCGCGCGCGTTGGCCTCCCACAGTTGCGACGCCAGGCCGCGAATATCGTCCGCCATGCAAAGCCGCGCCAGCCATTCGGCGGGAATTCCCTGCTCACCCCACATCGCGCCAGCGATCTGGCCGGTGATGGCTGCAGTGGTGTCCGCATCGTCGCCCAGATTGGCGGCTTCGAGCACGGCATCGCAAAAATTGTCGTGCCGCGCAAAGCACCACAACGCCGCCTCCAGACTCTCGACCACATAACCCGATCCACGAATCTGCTCGCGGCTCTTGTGCAGATAACCGCCTTGCGCAATCTGCCTGATCTTGCTGCTGTGCAGTGGCTGATCCGCCAGATCAAGCACCTCCGACTTGCTCGCACCCGACAAGGCACGGCTCAAAGCCACGACAAACAACTGGCAAGCCTCGATGCATTCCTCGGCACCATGGGTGGTGCGCGAACTGAGCGCGGCCATTTCGCGCAAGTGCTCGTCATCGCCCGCATAACGCATGGCGATGGGCGCCAGTCGCATCAGCGAACCATTGCCCGCGCTGCGTGGATCGGGGGTTCCAGCCAAGGCTTCATTCGTCCTCTTGAAGCGCTCAAGTGCCTCGCGCGTGGCAACGCCGATATCGAAACACGTTCCCGTCGAACTCCAATATCCCCATGTGTACCAGTTCACATAACGCGTCATCTGGTCATGCGGATCGCAGCCATCCTTGGCGATCAGGCTCTCCGCCAGACACAGCGCCATCGACGTGTCATCCGTCCACTGCCCCGCCTTGAGCGAAAACGGCCCGCCGCCCACTATGTCGGTCAGCGGCGCGAAGCTGCCTCGGGGTTGAAACTCCACGGTCGTACCAACAGCATCGCCGCAAGCCAGACCGAGCAATGCCCCATGAAAGCGATCAATCTCGCGAGTCATCCACATCCCCCAAGCGCAGTTGCTCCCGCGCAGCCATCAGCGCAAAGCCGAGCAGATTGCGTCCACGCCACTGCGAAGGCTGCATAGCTGCCGGGTTGGCTGCACCCATGCCGATGCCCCAGATCCGATCACGCGGGCTGGCTTCCACCAGCACGCGCGTTCCCGTCCTCAACAGAAACTCCCCCATGGCCGCGTTCTGCCCGAACTTCGCCACGTTGCCATTCACCACGATGCCAAAGCATTCGGAATTCCAACGTTCGGCATCGAAATTGCGTACCGCACGGCCCAACGCCTTCGCTTCTGCCGGAGTTGTGCAATCCAGAATTTGCGCGCGAATTTCGTCATCGCCAAACAGGCGCGCCTTCTCGGCCATCATGAAGTGCTCGGCTGTTCGGTAACGATCTCCGTCCACCGTGAATTCGGCAGGAAACCACTGGCTCAGACTGCCTTTTCCGACAGATCCGTCGGCCTCCGCCTTATGCCCCCAAAAGTACAGATACTTGGGATTCAGACCACCGTCAATGGCTGCCAGCAGATCGGCAAGCGAGCGAACATTTTCAATGCTTGCACTCATGGCAGCACCTCTTCAGGAAAACGCCTGATCACCTCGATCTGCCCCACAATGTTCCGGTTGAGCTCCTCCAGATCTTCCGCTGGAACCCCCCATTCCGTGTGATGCGCAGCGCCCACCTGCTGGATGGCGAAGCGATCCATGAAGGTCTTCTGCACCTCAAAGCGCGTCACAAAGCCGCTGCCGCTTGCGGGCACGTTCCAGTCGCGCGCGATTTCGACGGCGTATTGCTCGTTGGTCACGGGATAAAAAATCGGCTGATCCGGCAAACGCTGCGGCCATTGCCGAAAGCCCCATGCCTCGACCAGTGCCAGTTCATGCGGACCGGTCGGGCGATAGAGGGTGATGGTTTCGTTCATCATTTCTGAACTCCTTTTCTTGTTGTCTTGTTGGCTTGTTATTGGTCCAACCACCAATCCGCAAACGCAGCCAGATCCGCATGGGTGGATTTCACATTCGCCAGCTCCGGCCCTACATTTGGTGAGCCACGTTGCTGACGCAGCACCAAAGCGGTGTGCATGTCCTGAGGCACGCCTTTGAAGTACGGCAGGTAGTCATCCACAAAGGCCAGCGGACGCAGTTGTTCGAGCGCCGCGGCCTTGGGACTACGGCCATCTGTGGCGCTGCTGGTGGCGAACACGCTGTCAATGGGGAAGCCTTGCGCGCGCAGATTCGCCAGACGCGCATCGGCAAACTGCGGTTGTAGCGCCGATACGCAGACCAGGTCGTAGCCCGCATCGACCAGACGCTGGCATGCGTCCACCGCTCCGTCGATGGCTGGGATGCTCGACCAATACTGTTCATCGAAACTGGCCCGCAGACGCTCCAGTCGCTCGCCTTCCAGCCGCTCCAGACCCCAGCGATCGATGGCCCAATAAGCTTCCGGATCGCGCAGCTTGGGCACTTCGCCGAAGGCGCGTTCCCAGGCCTTGGCGTATGCGCGGTTGTAGTCGAGCAGCACGCCGTCGGCGTCCAGTGCGATCAGCCGGTTCTTCAAGTTTGTCGTCGTCATGCTTGTACTTTCAGATAGCGCGGTGGCACGGCATCGGTCAGCCACACGCCGTTGTCGGAGCGGTAGAAGACATACCCGTCCGCATGCATGCGCCGGGCGTCCACGACCAGCATGGCCAGTTGTCCGTAGCGCCGCCCGACCGTGGCCGCAACGTCCAGGCTATCCGACAGATGCACATGGTGGCGGTTTTGGCGCGTGAGCCCCTGCTCCAGAATCGACGCCAGAAACCGCGTGGCTGTGCCGTGGTGAAGCACATCGGGTGGCTGCTGCGCGGACAAGCCCAGTTCCACCTGAATCGAGTGGCCTTGATTGGCGCGGATGCGCAGGCCGTCCTCGCTGAAGGAGTAGCGCTGCTTGCTGTCTGCCGCCACCACGCGCTGCAACTGCGCAAGGCTCATGGGATGGCTGGATTTCTGCAGGCAAGCCAGCAGTTCGTCCGTGCGCGCCCAGCCTGCCTCGTCGAGCGTGAGGCCAATGCGCTGCGGGTTGTGGCGCAGTACCAGACTCAGAAACTTGCTGTGTGACACCAGACTGTTTTTGTTGTTTAGTTCATTCATTTTTATTCTTCTTTCATCGTTGTTGTTCTTGTGGAGATCATGCAAGTTGCTCAGAACAACTTGCATAAGTTGTACAATACAACCCAATATTCAGCCCGTCAAGAATTTTTTTCCATGGCCGTTGCAGCCGCTCACACCAAAATCGCCCGACCCACTGCCGCCGTGCCTGATTTTCCGCGTCCGTTCACGACCGTGGATGTGGTGATCTTCACCGTGGTGAATGACAGTCTCAAGGTGCTGCTGGTGCAACGCCCCGCGCACAGCAAGGAGCCCTTTCCCGGTCTGTGGGCGCTGCCGGGCGGCTTTGTGAATGTGGAGCAGGACGACGATCTGCAGGCCTGCGCGCGTCGCAAGCTCAAGGAAAAAACCAGCGTGGACAGCCCCTATCTGGAGCAGCTCGGCAGTTGGGGCGGCAAGGCGCGCGATCCGCGCGGCTGGTCGGCCACGCATGTGTACTTTGCGCTGATTGCGGCGCGGGACATCACGCTCGCCAAAGGTGCCAATGCGGCGGATGTGGCGTGGTTCGAGGTGGACGAACTTCTCACCGATCCCCGACTGGCGTTCGACCACAGCGCCATCCTGCAAGCCGCCGTCGAGCGCCTGCGCGGCAAAGTCGAATACACCTCGTTGCCCGCGTTTTTGCTGGCCGAGCCCTTCACCCTCCCGCAATTGCAGCAGGTCTACGAGACCGTGCTGGGTCGCCCGGTGGACAAGAGCGGCTTTCGCACGCGCATGCTGGCGGCGCAGTTTTTGGTGGAGGCCGGGCATGTGGAAGGCACGTCGAACCGGCCCGCCATGGGGTATCGGCTTGCCGATCGCGACGAGGTGGTGGTGTTTCCGCGCACCTTCAGCCCGCGCTCGTAATGAAAAATCACGCCCGTCGGGTTAATCCGTCTGGGCAATAGCATCTGCCGCCGTTCAACATGCGGCCTGTCTTCATCCTCATGACGAATCACCCATGACGACCCTGATGATCGGCCTGCCGGAAACCGGCGAACAGGCCACCGACCAGACCATGTTCGGCGGCATGCCCAGCGCGCCTGCAGGACGACTCGATTGGCCGACTTGCACCTGTTGTGGCGGCAACATGGAGTTTCAAGGACAGTTGCGCAATGAGGCCGACTCGACCTTGCTGCTGGTGTTCATGTGCCAGAACGACCCCGGTGCGTGCGAGGAATGGGATGCCAATGAAGGCGGCAACAAGGTGCTGGTCGTGCCGGCAAGCGATCTGCAATTAGTCGACCCGCCCGAAGACGGAGAAACCGTCCGCGCCACGCGCTATGGGGCCACGCTGGTGGAGTCTGCCGAATCCAGCTACGACAAGGCACGCCAGCACTGGGCTGACGAAAGCGGGCAATCGCCCCGCCATGTGCTGGGCCAGATGGGCGGCGAGCCCTCGTGGGTTCAAGGTGACGAAACGCCGGACTGCGACGCCTGCGGCAAACCCATGCAATTGCTGGCGCAGTTGGAGGAAGGACCGGATCACCGCACGGCCATGAACTTCGGCAGTGGCTGCGGCTATGTGTTCCGCTGTGGTTGCTCCCAACCCGCTCTGGGCAAGCTGCTCTGGCAGTGCTGACGCGGGTTTCGAGGCGAGCAATCACCCTCCAATGCCGAAACCGGCCGCTCCTGAGATAATCGCCGCCTTATGTCTCTCCTGCCCCACCAACTAGAGTTGCTCTCCCCGGCCCGCGATGCCGATATCGGGATCGAAGCCATCAACCACGGCGCGGACGCTGTCTACATCGGCGGTCCGGCCTTCGGCGCGCGCGCGACTGCGGGCAACGACATCCGCGATCTGGAACGTCTCATCAAACATGCGCGCCGCTTCGGCAGCCGCATCTTCATCACGCTGAACACGATTCTGCGCGACGACGAGCTCGAAGGTGCACGCAAGATGGCGTGGCAGATCTACGAGGCAGGAGCCGACGCGCTGATCATTCAGGACATGGGTCTGCTGGAGCTGGACATGCCGCCGATCCAGTTGCACGCCTCCACACAGACCGACATCCGCACGCCCGAGAAGGCGCGTTTTCTGCAGGATGCCGGTCTCTCGCAGATCGTGATTGCGCGCGAGCTCGATCTCCAGCAGATCAAGGCGATCCGCGAAGCGACCGACCCGAGCCGCACCACCATCGAATTCTTTGTGCACGGCGCGCTGTGCGTGGCCTATTCGGGCCAGTGCTTCATCAGCCATGCGCACACGGGTCGCAGCGCCAATCGCGGCGACTGCAATCAGGCCTGCCGCCTGCCGTATGAAGTCACCGACGACAAGGGCCGCATCATCGCGCACGAAAAGCATGTGCTGTCGATGAAGGACAACAACCAGAGCGACAACCTGCGTGCGCTGATCGACGCCGGTGTGCGCAGCTTCAAGATCGAAGGTCGCTACAAGGACATGGGCTACGTGAAGAACATCACGGCCCACTACCGCAAGCTGCTCGACGAAGTGATCGAGGAGCGCGAGTTCTCCGATTCGCCGCTGGCACGTTCGTCATCTGGCCGCACCACCTTCACCTTCGAGCCCGATCCAGACCAGAACTTCAACCGTGAGTTCACCGACTATTTCGTGAACGGTCGTCAGGACGACATCGGCGCGTTCGACACACCCAAGACACCGGGCCGCGCGATCGGCTGGGTCACGCAGGTGGGCGACAAGTGGTTCGAGTTGGAATGCTCCGACAAGGCCACCGAACTGCACAACGGCGATGGCCTGTGCTACTACTACCTGCAAAAGGAACTGGTGGGCGTGCACATCAACCGCGCCGAATGCGTGAGTGCCAAGAAAGGTATTTGGCGCGTGTTCCCCAAGAACGAAATCGCCGAGTTCAAGGACCTGCGCAAGGGCCTGGAAATCAACCGCAACCGCGACATGGACTGGGTGCGCTCGCTGGAGAAGAAGTCGAGCGAACGCCGCATCGGCCTGTGGGCCGAACTCAAGGAAACGGCCGACGGCTTTGCGCTCACGCTGACCGATGAAGACGGCTTCACCGCATCGAGCAGCATCGAGCAGGAACACCAGCCCGCCACCGACGCCGCGAAATCGGAAGCATCGCTGCGCGAACAACTGGGCCGCTTCGGCGCGACGATTTTCTCGGTGCACGACATCGCGCTGAACCTCTCGCAGCCATGGTTTGTGCCCGCCTCCGCGCTCAACCAACTGCGCCGCGAAGCGGTTGCCTCGCTGGAAGCCACACGCGAAAAGGGCTTGATTCGCCTGCCCCGCGCCGTGCCGGTCGAGCCACCAGCGCCGTTCCCCGAAGACACCCTCACCTATCTGGCCAATGTGTTCAACCAGAAGTCGCATGACTTCTACGTGAAGCATGGCGTGAAGGTGATCGACGCGGCGTACGAAAGCAAGGAAGAAGAAGGCGAAGTCAGCCTGATGATCACCAAGCATTGCGTGCGCTTCTCGATGAGCCTGTGCCCCAAGCAGGCCAAGGGCGTGATCGGCGTGAAGGGCACCATCAAGGCCGAGCCGCTGCAACTCATCAACGGCAAGGAAAAGCTCAC
This sequence comes from Diaphorobacter sp. HDW4B, assembly GCF_011305535.1. Classification (GTDB taxonomy): domain Bacteria; phylum Pseudomonadota; class Gammaproteobacteria; order Burkholderiales; family Burkholderiaceae_C; genus Diaphorobacter_A. Next base: position 4,696,420 of record NZ_CP049905.1, on the reverse strand, counting down.
GCTGCGCTTTGACTGCAAGCCCTGCGAAATGCATGTGGTCGGCAAGATGAAGCGCTCTGTGATGAACCAGCATGCCAAGGAGATGCAGGAGCATCCCATGCAGTTCTACCGCACGCGCCCTGCCCGCACCGGCGTCTGATCGACAGCAGCCAATCGTGCGCCGCAAAGCCCCAACCAAGGAAGAATCCGCGCTGCTGCCGCCCTTTGCGGCGCTGCCGGATTCCGCCATCCACACTCCCTCCACCGACGAAGCATTCGCACGCGCTCGCGAAGCCTTGCTGAACGCGCAGGTGCTGGGCTTCGACACCGAGAGCAAGCCACTTTTCCAAGTTGGCGCGAAAGACACCGGCCCGCATCTGGTGCAGTTCGCCACCACGACCGAAGCCTGGCTGCTGCAGATGCGCCACCCGCAGGCCTTTGCGATCACCCGCGAAGTGCTGGGCAACGCGCGCATCACCAAGGCTGGCTTTGGCCTCGACAACGACCGGCACCAACTGCAAGGCCGCTTGCAGGTCGAGATGCAGAACGTCATCGACCTCGACCGCATCTTCAAGCGCCACGGCTTCGGCGCATCGACCGGCGTGCGCGCCGCCATCGCCATGGTGCTCGTCCAGAGCCTGCGCAAATCCAAGAAGGTGACCACGTCCAACTGGTCGAACGAACGCCTGACGGAAAGCCAGATCCGCTACGCAGCGAACGACGCGCATGCGCCCGCGATGGTGTTTGCGCATCTGGCGGCTTGGGAGGCAACGCAGCCGCCGGTGCAGGAGCAGCGCAGGCGGGAACCACGAGAGCCCTCCGCCACCACGCCCTGATCAAATCCCTCTTTCGTGGATTGATCTCCCTATAATAGGGAGATCAATCCATATTTCAGGGATTTTCGATGAGTATCGCGGACTTCCTCTTCACACCGGGACTGCAGCGCGTGCTTGCAGCCACCCTTCTGAATCCAGAGCGCAGTTTCACACTGCAGGAGTTGCTGAAGCTCGCCAACAGCGGCAACGGCAGCGCTCAAAAGCAAGTGGATCGACTGGTTGCAGCAGGCGTGCTCAAGGAAGATGCACGCCGGGGCCGACAGCGAAGCATTCGCGCCAACCCTGAATTCGCCCTCTACCCCGAGCTTTGCAGCATCGCCCGCAAGTCGTTTGCCGTGGTCGAGCCGCTGAAAGAAGCATTGGCCCCCTTTGCGCAGGAAATATCTTCAGCTTTTGTGTTCGGCTCGGTAGCGAAGCGCTCCGATCACAGCCAAAGTAACATCGATCTGATCGTGATCGGCTCCGCGCCTCTGCTTGCACTCACTGAAGCTCTGCACAGCACAGCACAATACCTGTCACGCCCCGTCAATTTTTCGCTGTATGCCGACGAAGAGTGGGATGAGTTGCAGAGGTCGGACCCCATCATTGCCCAGATCGTTCAAGGTCCCACTCTGAAGGTCATCTGATGCAACGCCCCATCGAATACGAGAACCTCATCAAGACTCAGGCTCTCGAAGCCGTCGCCGCCACACCGGGAGCAATCGCCGGGTTCCTCGCCAATGCGGAGGACTACAAGTCCGGAGCTCACATGCTGGATGCATCCATGAAGATGCAAGTCTTCACCTTGGCGTATGAAGGCTATTTCCAACTGGTGCAGGCCGTGCTGGAGTTCTACGGAGTACGCGCCAAAGATGCCGGTCGCAACCTGGTGATTCAACGTGTGTCCTCGTCGCCGGGACTCGACGCCAACGAGTTCAGCTTCATCACCACCGCCCACAAACGACGCAATGGCATGTCCTACTCAACGCCTTTTCCACCCGTGACTCGCGCCGAAGCAGCGACCATGCGGGACATCCTGAGCAAATACCTGCCAGCAGCAAGAGCGCTGACGCAGACGCACTGACGGGCAACTGCGCCGACGAGGTCAAAGCCCCTCTCATTCCACATATCGGAAAGTGCTTGGGTCAGATAAGCTCATAGCTAATTCTTCGTTCGCAGTCGGACTTCCAGCGGCAACAATCGGTCGATTCATTGAACCGACCTTTTGCGGAGACTCCCCCATGCGCATCGAAACCCTGGCCGTTCACGCCGGCTATTCCCCCGATCCCACCACCAAGGCCGTGGCCGTGCCGATCTATCAGACGGTGGCCTATGCGTTCGACAGCGCGCAGCACGGTGCTGATCTGTTCGACCTGAAGGTCGCGGGCAACATCTACACGCGCATCATGAACCCGACCACCGACGTGCTGGAAAAGCGCGTGGCGGCGCTCGAAGGCGGCATTGCGGCGCTGGCGGTGGCGTCCGGCATGGCGGCGATCAGCTATGCGATCCAGACGATTGCCGAGGCGGGTGACAACATCATCTCGGCCAGCACGCTCTACGGCGGCACCTACAACCTGTTCGCGCACACCTTCCCGCAGCAAGGCATCGAAGTGCGCTTTGCCGATCCGCGCGATCCTGCGAGCTTCGGCAAGCTGATCGACGCGAAAACCAAGGCGGTTTTCATCGAATCCATCGGCAACCCGCTCGGCAACGTGACCGACATCCGCGCGCTGGCCGATGTGGCGCACGCGCATGGCGTGCCGCTGATCGTGGACAACACGGTGCCCAGCCCCTACCTGCTGCGCCCCATCGAGCATGGTGCGGACATCGTCGTGCACTCGCTCACCAAATATCTGGGCGGCCACGGCACCAGTGTGGGTGGCGCAATCGTGGACAGCGGCAAGTTCCCATGGGCCGAACACAAGGAGCGTTTCAAGCGTCTGAACGAGCCCGACGTGAGCTACCACGGCGTGGTCTACACCGAAGCCCTCGGCCCTGCGGCCTACATCGGCCGTGCGCGCGTGGTTCCGCTGCGCAACATGGGCGCGGCGATTTCTCCGCAGAACGCTTTCCAGATCCTGCAAGGCATCGAGACCCTCGCGCTGCGCATGGACCGCATCTGCGAGAACACGCAGAAGATTGCCGAGACGCTGCAAAAGCACGCCAAGATCGAATGGGTGCGCTACGCAGGTCTGAAGGATCACCCCGATCACGCCATCGTGCAGAAGCAATCGGGCGGCCGCGCCTCGGGCATTCTGTCGTTCAGCCTCAAGTCGAACGGCGAAGACGCCCGCGCCGCCGGTGCGCGTTTCCTTGACGCGCTGCAACTGTTCACGCGTCTGGTGAACATCGGCGATGCCAAGTCGCTGGCCACGCACCCCGCCTCGACCACGCACCGCCAACTGGACGCTGCCGAACTGGCCAAGGCCGGCGTGACCGAAGGCATGGTGCGCCTGTCGGTGGGCATCGAGCACATCGACGACCTGCTGGCCGATCTGGACCAGGCGCTCGCAGCGGTCTGATGCGCTGACGCACAGACACTTGCCCCCTCACCGCCGCGTGCGACAGGCGATCCGCGCGCGGTGATCGCGAAGCGTTCGACCGCTCGGACGATTCGCCGCCCGCGTCTGCCGGAAGCTTTCGGCAGACGCCCTCCGACCTGAGCCCTGCCCGCTCGTCAGCCTCGCCCCCTTCACTGCCGCCCTGATTCTCCAAGGGCGCGCCACTCGTTTCACCCCCTGCTTGTTCGCCTGTTGGCCGTCTTCGCGCCATGACGACGCTCGCGCTCGAGCGGGCGGATTCGTTCGTTTGGGCTTTTCTATCCTCGGTAAAAACCCTGAGATACAAATTCCCCACCGTCGATATGATTACTTTAGAACTTATGTTCTGTTTGGCAGAACAAATCAAATCACGATCAAACAACAACGAACCAGGAGCCAACTTCAGATGAGCCTCGCATCACTGCAGCAGACGTTCGAGTCCATTCCGGAACATGTGAACCGCAACGCGCACCTCGTGCATCGCGGGCGTTTTCTGAATGCGCAACTGAAGATCTCCATCGACAGTGCGTGCTGGCTCATGGAAATCCACGAAGGAAAGATCACCTCGCTCACGCAGAAATTTCCGCTGTTTCAAACGGCTGATCTGGTGATTTCGGCCAGCGGCGAGACATGGGCCGCGCTGTGGGAGAAATTCCCCAAGGCCGGTTGGCACGACATCTTTGCGCTGCACAAGCGCGGCGCGATGCGCATCGAGGTCGAGTCGCATGTGCTGTTCGCGCACCTGCAGTACCTCAAGGATGTGTTGAACACCCCACGCCAATTCCACGGCGCCTGAAGCCAGTCCGGAAAGAGAAGAAAAATGCACGGAACCATCGAACCCATCACTGGCAAATACCTCCACGTGGACATCATGGGCGAGCCCTGCCGCGTGTACTTTGAAGAGAACGGCCAGGGCATTCCGCTCGTGTGCCTGCATACCGCCGGCTCGGACAACCGCCAGTTCCGCCATCTGCTGTGCGACGAGGAAATCACCCGCAAGTACCGCGTGATCGCCTTCGACATGCCGTGGCACGGCAAGTCCTATCCACCCGCCGGATTTCAGAACAAGGATTACGAACTGACCACCGAACGCTACGTTCAGACGATCCGAGCGTTCTGCTCTGCGTTACAGCTGGATAAGCCTGTGGTCATGGGCTGCTCCATCGGCGGACGCATCGTGCTGCAGCTCGCGCATGCCCATGGCGAAGAATTCCGCGCGCTGATCGGGCTGGAAGGTGCCGACTACCAAAGCCCCTGGTACGACACGAGCTGGCTCAACCGTCCCGATGTGCATGGCGGCGAAGTCTGCGCGGCGCTGGTCTCGGGCCTCGTCGCACCACAAAGCCCCGACGAGTACCGCCACGAAACGCTGTGGCAATACAAGCAAGGCGGGCCGGGCATCTTCAAGGGCGATCTGTATTTCTACCGTGTCGATTCCGATCTGCGCGGCAAGCTCGGCGGCATCGATTGCGCGCGCACGCCGCTGTATCTGCTGACCGGCGAATACGACTTCTCGTGCAGCCCCGAAGACACGCTGCGCACCGCCCAGAGCATTCCGGGCGCGAAGGTCACCGTGATGAAGGAAGTCGGCCACTTTCCGATGAGCGAGAACCCTGCGCAATTCCGCCAATACATCCTTCCGGTCCTGCAGGAAATCGCCTGAACGCCGACCTTGACAACCCACATACACACCCGACAAACCAAGGAGATAGACATGAAGACCAAAGCAGCACTCGCAGTCTCGTTGATGTGCCTGGCAGGCACCGCATTCGCACAGGAAGAACTCAAGATCGGCGCCATCGTCACGCTGTCCGGCGCAGGCGCAGCCTGGGGACAGGCCATGCTGTATGCGACCGAACTCGCAGCCGATGATGTGAACGCCAAGGGTGGCCTCGATGTGGGCGGCAAGAAGTACAAGGTCAAGGTCGTGCCCTACGACGACAAGTACCAGGCAGGCGAAGCCGTGACGGCCGCGAACCGCCTCGTGTTCGAGGACAAGGTCAAGTACATCATCGGCCCCGTGGGATCGGCAGGTGCGCTGGCTGTCACGCCCATCGTCGACAAGAACAAGGTGGTGATGCTCACGCTCGGCTTCACCGACAAGGCGCTCGGCAAGGACAAGCCGTTCAACTTCCGCCCCAACCTCACGACCATGGAAACCTCGCAGCCGCAGATCAACTGGATCGTGAAGGCCAAGGGCATCAAGAAGGTCGGCGGCCTGTTCCCCAACGACGAGACCGGCCAGCAAATCGCACAGGATCTGGAAAAGGCCTACAGCAAGGCCGGTGCGCAGCTCAACGCCAAGGAATTCTTCGAACGCGAACGTGTGGACATGATGCCGCTGCTCACGCGTCTGATGGCCAAGGGCGTCGATGCGATCGAGCTCGACGGCAACGCACCGGGCACGGCGGGCCTGATCGTCAAGCAGGCGCGCGAACTGGGCTTCAAGGGCGTCATCATCCGCAGCGGCGGCCCGGCCACGCCAGAGATCGTGAACGTGGCAGGCACCAACTCCACCAACGGCATGCTGGTGAACACGCCCGTCAATCCGGCCAACGCTGCGGTGAAGGCTTACTCCGACCGCTACTTCACCAAGTACAAGAAGCGCATGAACGGCTTCAGCCCCGCGTTCTACGACGGCACGCACATGCTGTTCCAGGCGATGAGCACGGCAGGCACCACGACCGACACCGACAAGGTGCGCGTGGCGCTCGAGAACATCAAGGACTTCAAGGGCATTCTCGGCACGCTGAACTGGACCGGCAACGAGGTCTACGGCGCAGCGCACCAGATCAGCGCTCCGTTCTACATCGCCCGCGTGCAGGACGGTCAGGAAGTGATCGAGGCCACCTGCTCGCTCACCGAGTGCAAGTGATCCGTCACGCACAACCTGTAGTTCTGTAGTTGTTCGGGAAATTCGGGAAATATCGGGAATACCGCCGTGGACTTCACTTTTCTGATTGGTCAGGCGTTGACCAATGGCCTCATCGTCGGCTTGCTCTACCTGCTGATGGCCATTGGCTTCACACTGGTTTTTGGCGTGATGCGCGTCGTCAACTTCGCGCATGGCGAGTTCTACATGCTGGGCGCGTTCTCGGCATACGTGTGCGTCACGAAGCTCCAGTTGCCTTTTCTCGCGGCGGTGCTCGCCACCTTTGTGCTCACGCTCATCATCGGCTGGCTCATCGAGGTCGTGGTGATGAAGGGCTTCCGGGGCGACGAGCTCAACGGCATGATCGCCACCATCGGCCTCGCGATGATTCTGCAGAACGGCGCGCTGATGATCTTCGGCCCCGATCCGCAATCCATGCCGCCGGTCGCCGAAGGCGTGGTCTCGCTCGGCCCGGTGATGCTGCCGATGTCGCGCCTGTACGTGGTCGCGTTCTCCATCGTCGTGCTGGTCGTGCTCTACGTTTTCCTCATGCACAGCAAAGGCGGCCGCGCGCTGCGCGCCGTGGTGCAGGACATCGAAATCGCCAACGCGCAAGGCATCCGCTCGCAGTTCATGTATCCGCTGGGCTTCGGCATCGGCGTGGCGCTGGCTGCGATTGCCGGTGCGCTGATGGCACCCGTGTTCTCGGTGTCGCCCAGCATCGGCTCCACGCCGTTGCTCAAGGCATTCATCGTGGTGATTCTGGGCGGCCTTGGCAGCATTCCCGGTGCGGCGCTTGCGGCGCTGCTGCTCGGCGTGTTCGAGAGCGTGGCCAACACCTTCATGTCCAGCAGTTTCTCGGACATGCTGCTCTTCGGTTTCGTGATGCTGATGCTGATCTTCCGCCCTGCCGGACTGCTTGGAAAGGCAGGTCGCTGACACCATGACGAACGCTTCTCCAACTACCACCTCCACCCTCCCCAACCACAAGGCCGAAGGCGTGCACGCAATGACGTCCGACACTCCACCGGGCGGTGCCTGGAAGGCCTGGATTCCGGGCCTGCTCATCCTGTTCGCGGCTCCGCTGCTGCTCGCTGGCAACCCGTTCTACATCCATCTGGCGGTGCTCATCTGCCTGAACATCATCTTCGTGAATGGACTTGCGCTCATCAACCGCACGGGCCAGCTCTCGTTCTGCCACGCGGCGTTCATGGGCATGGGCGCATTCGTCGCGGTGATCTGCACCACACGCTTTCACACACCGTTCTTCGTCTCCGTGTTCGCAGGCGTCGCGGCTTCGATGCTGATCGCCTTTCTGCTCGGCGCGGTGATTCTGCGGCTGCAGGGCGTTTACTTCGTGCTGGTGACCTTCTGCTTTGGCGAGCTGTCCCGGCTGGTGCTGCTTGAAGGCGGCGACATCACGGGCGGTGCCAACGGCATCGCCAACATTCCGCCAGCCAGCCTGTTCGGCTTCACGTTCGACTCCAAGCTGTCGTTCTACTGCCTGGCCGCCGTGTGCGCGTTCGCGTCCATCGTGCTGCTGATTGCGCTGTTCAAGACCCCCAAGGGCAACTCGCTCGACGCCGTGGGCGACAACCCCGATCTGGCCGAAGCCAGCGGCATCAGCATTCAAGGCTCGCAGATGTTCGCCTTCGTGCTGGGCAGTGCGTTTGCCGGATTTGCGGGTGCCCTGCTCGCGCACTACCTCGGCTTCGTCTCGCCCGAGTCGTTCAACCAGCACATCTCGGTGGCCGCCATCATCATGCTGGTGATCGGCGGACGCGGCTCGGTGCTGGGGCCGATTCTCGGCGCGCTCATCATGACGCCGCTGCCCGAGCTGTTCCGCAGCGCCATCGAAACGCAGAACATCATGTACGGCATCACGCTGATCCTCGTTCTCAAGTTCCTGCCCATGGGCCTCGTCGGCATCGGCAGCAAGTTCTTCGGCAAGGGAGGCAAGTGATGGCGACCACAAACAACGGCCCTCTGCTCAAGGTCGAGGGACTGTCCAAGACATTCGGTGGCCTTGCCGCCGTGCGCGACCTGAGCTTCGAGTTGCAGGAAGGCGAGATCGTCGGCCTCATCGGCCCGAACGGCGCAGGCAAGAGCACCGCGTTCAACATGATCAGCGGCTCGCTCGAACCCACCGCAGGCAAGATTGCTTTTGCGGGCGACGACATCACCGGACGCAAGCCCAGCCACGTGGTCAAGCATGGTCTTGCGCGCACCTTCCAGTCCGCCACCGTGTACCCGAAAGCCAGCGTTTTCGAGAACGTGTACCGAGGCGCGCTGTGCCACTTCGACGTGCCGGTGTGGGCACAGATTGCGCAGACCGGCACGTACAAGACGGCCCGCGAACGCATCCGCAGCGAGGTCGAACGCATGCTCGACATCACCGGCCTTGCGCCCTACCGCAACGAAATCGCGGGCGAGCTGGCCTACGGGCATCAAAAGCGCATCGGCGTGGCCATCGGTCTTGCGACCCGTCCGCGCCTGTTGCTGCTCGACGAGCCAGCCGCCGGATTGAACCCCGAGGAATGTGCCGAATTCGGCCGTCTGTTGAAAACATTGCGCGACGAGCACCGCATTTCGCTGCTGTTCGTCGAGCACCACATGGCATTGGTGATGGGAACCTGCGAGAAGATCATCGTCCTCGTGCAGGGACAGAAAATTGCGCAGGGCACGCCGGAAGAAATCCGCAACAACCCGGCCGTGATCGAAGCGTATTTGGGAGTGGATGAAGATGCGCACGCTTGAGGTCAAGGACATCGTCGTCCACTACGGATTGGTCGAGGCGCTGCATGGCGTGAGCTTCAAGATCGACGCGGGCAAGATCGTCGCGCTGGTCGGCTCCAACGGCGCTGGCAAAAGCACGACGCTGAAGGCGCTGATGGGTTTGAAGAAGCTCACGTCGGGCTCGCTGGAACTCGATGGCAAGCGCATCGACACCACCCACTCCGCGCAGCGCGTGAGCATGGGCATTGCGTTGTCGCCCGAAGGCCGACGCCTGTTTCCGCGCATGTCCGTCTGGGAAAACCTGATGGTCGGCGCGCACACGGTCGGCTCTTCGCAGCAGCGCGACAAGTCGCTGCAACTGGTCTACGAGCTGTTCCCGCGTGTGCAGGAGCGGCGCGATCAGATGGCCGGTTCGCTCTCTGGCGGCGAGCAGCAGATGGTGGCGATTGGCCGCGCGATGATGTCGAACCCGCAGATTCTGATGCTCGACGAACCGTCGCTGGGCATCGCGCCCAAGATCGTCTCCGAGATCGCGCAGGCCATCAAACGACTGAACAAGGAGAGCGGCATCTCGGTGATTCTGGTCGAGCAGAACGCGCGTCTGGCGCTCAAGATGGCGGACGACGCTTACGTGTTCGAGCAAGGGCTGGTGATCCGCTCGGGCTCGGGTCAGGAACTGCTGAACGATCCGTTCGTTCAGAAAGCCTTCCTCGGCATCTGAACCAATGAAAAACCAAGCATGAGCAGCACCACCACTCTTCCCGTCATCCCCCGCGCCGAGGTGCGACCCGGCTGGCTTGCGCAATACAGCGAAGCGGCGCTGGAGCCCGATCTGCCGATCATCGATCCGCACCACCATCTGGCCGACACCAACTGGGGCGGCTATCTCGCGCCCGATCTGCTGGCCGATCTGAACTCCGGTCACCGCATTGAGCAGACGGTGTTCATTCAAGTCGGCTTTGCGTATCGCGAAGAAGGCCCCGAAGCCTTGAAGCCCGTCGGCGAAACCGAGCGCGTCGTGCAGATCGCCAAAGAGACCAACGCTGCGCAGAGCAAGACGCAGATCTGCGCGGGCATCGTCGGCTTTGCGGAGTTGTCGCTGGGCGCGGCGGTCGAAGAAGTTCTGGCCGCGCAAGTGCAAGCGGGCGAAGGCCGTTTTCGCGGCATTCGCTGCCATGCGGCGGCGCACGACAAGTTCCAGTATGGCGTGATGCACGCCCCTCCCCTGCATGTGTACATGGACCCCACATTCCGCGAAGGCTTCGCCAAGCTCGCGCAGTTTGGACTCAGCTTTGACTCATGGGCGTATCACACGCAGCTCGCCGAACTCACCGATCTGGCCAAGGCTTATCCGGACACGCCCATCGTCATCGACCACATCGGCGTGCCGCTTGGCGTGGGCCCTTATGCGGGCAATCGCGGTGGCGTGTTCAACGAATGGAAGAAACTGCTGCAAAGCATTGCGCAACTGCCCAATGTGAGCATCAAGCTTGGCGGCCTTGGCATGAGCGTGTTCGGCTTTCCGTTCCACAAACAGCTCAAGCCGCCCACGTCGCTGGAACTGGCCGATGCATGGCGTCCGTACATCCTCACCTGCATCGACCTCTTCGGCCCAGAGCGTTGCATGTTCGAGAGCAACTTCCCCGTGGACAAAGGCACCTGCAGCTACGCGGTGCTGTGGAACGCGTTCAAGCACATCACCTCGGGCATGTCGGCAGGCGAGAAACGCCTTCTTTATCACGACACGGCCAAACGCTTTTATCGACTCTGAGTCTGCGCTCAGTCGAACAGTGCGGACGAAAAAAAGCCGGCTCTCGCAACGAGAACCGGCATCAACTTCCCCACCATGAAACTTTGAATTCTGTCCAATGGGATCCATTGAACGGACCTGCGCGAACCAATGTCGCGCAGTATCGGGAAAACCGAAAACTTAGAAGCGGTAGCCCACGCCCACGCCGATCAGCACAGGATCGACCTTGAACGAACCGACCTTGTTGCCTGCCGAGTACACGTCAGTACCGAGATAAACCTTCTTCACGTCGAAGTTGAGCGACCAGTTCTTGTCGATGGCGTAATCGAAACCGACTTGCAGAGCACCGCCCCAGCTGTTCTTCTTGATGGAAGGCGACAGAGCCGCGTCCACTGCAGGAGCGAACTTCACAGCCGAGAAGCGGGTGTAGTTGATACCGGCACCGACGTATGGCTTGAACGCGCCCATGCCGGTGAAGTGGTACTGACCCAGCAGTGTGGGTGGCAGGTGCTTGAGCGAGCCGATCTTGTCGCCACCAGCGCGCAGGTCGTGCTTTTGCGGGTAGGTCAGGATCAGTTCCGCCGCGAAGTTGGGCGTGAAGAAGTAGGAAACGTCGACTTCGGGGATCCACTTGTTGTTGATCGACAGGTCGAGGCCGGTGGTGTCGTGGTTGCGGCTGTCCAGATGCACTGCACGCACGCGCACCATGAATGGGCCGACGGCGTCTGCGGATTGAGCGAACGCTGCACCGGAAGTGAATGCGCTGACTGCTGCGATGGCCAACAGGGTTTTCTTCATCTGGGTTACCTCGGGTAGTGATGGAAACGGAAACAATTTGTATGCATTCCATTGAATCAATTTCAGCCACTACCCGATTTGCTCCAAATCAAGGCCGCGCGGGCTTACCCTAGTACGCACCCAAATGTTGCAGAAAAGTCACGTTTGCAACTCAGTGCGCGGGCTTGCCCCTGATCGCTCCCCAGAGGTGCACACAAAGCACCACGACGGCACCTATCGCCGCACCAACACCCGCATGCACCAGCAAAGGCAGGATGGTGGCGACCACGACTCCGGCATTCGTCACCACGTCATGCAACCAATGCTCGATGAACGGAATGCCATGCACCAGCAGACTGCCGCCCACGAGGAACATGGCTGCCGTGCCGACGATGGACAGGCCACGCATCAGCCACGGTGTGCTGGCGATCAGACCATTGCCAAAGGCGCGCGCCACGCTGCTGCTTTTGGATTTGAGCCATTCGCCCACATCGTCCATGCGTACGATGGCCGCCACAAGGCCGTAGACGAACACCGTGATCGCCAGGGCCACGGACACCAGCACCAGGCCTTGCTCCCAGATCGGCTTTTCGGAGACGGTCCCCAGCGCAATCGCCATGATTTCTGCGGAGAGGATGAAGTCGGTGCGGATCGCGCCCTTGACCTTGTCCTTCTCGTAGTCCACCGCAGACTGAGGCGCGTCCTTGGTGGCGCGCACCGATGAAGGCGCAACGCCCTCTTTCTCGGCTTCCACGAATTCGGCGGTGATCTCGCTGGCCTCCTGCTTGCCATGCTTGTGGAACAGGCTCAGGATTTTTTCGACACCTTCAAAGCACAGAAACGCTCCGCCGATCATCAGCAACGGCTTGATCAGCCAAGGCGCGAACGCGCTGATGATGAGCGCGGCGGGCACGAGAATGAACTTGTTCCAGAGCGAGCCCTTGGCCACGGCCCAGACCACGGGCAGCTCGCGGTTGGCATCCACGCCCGTGACCTTCTCCGCATTCAGCGCCAGATCGTCGCCCAGCACGCCCGCCGTTTTCTGCATCGCCACCTTGGTCATGGTCGCCACATCGTCCACCGCCGCCGTACTGTTGCGCGCCGCCACCTTGGACATCACCGCGATATCGTCGAGCAATGCCGTGATGTCGTCGAGCAACATCAAAAGTCCACCACCTGCCATCTTTCAACTCCCGAGTTATCTGTTGCGCGAGCCTTGGCTCGCATGCACAAAAAAGCCGGGATCGACCCGGCTTCTTGCTTGGAATAATGAGGAATTTAGCGCCACTTGGTCAGCGGCACTGTGAAATCACCCCAGCCACTTTCGGGCATTGCGCCACACGCGCATCCATGGGCTGAACTGGCTTGCATCGCCGTTCGTCCAGCTCATCTGCACGTTGCGGAACACGCGCTCGGGGTGCGGCATCATCGCGGTGAAGCGGCCGTCAAGCGTGGTCACAGCCGTCAGGCCACCCGCGCTGCCGTTCGGATTGAACGGGTACTGCTCGGTCGCCACGCCGTTGTTGTCCACATAACGCATCGCGCCGATCACCTTGTCGGCATCGCCACGGTACTTGAAGTTGGCAAAGCCTTCACCGTGCGCCACCGCAATCGGCAAGCGGCTGCCCGCCATGCCTTGCAGGAACAGGCTTGGAGATTCCAGCACTTCCACCATCGACAAACGAGCTTCAAAGCGGTTGCTCTGGTTCTGCGTGAAGCGCGGCCAGTCTTGCGCGCCGGGGATGATGTCGGCGAGTTCGGCAAACATCTGGCAGCCGTTGCACACGCCCAGACCGAAGGTGTCGGTGCGACCAAAGAACTGCTGGAACTCGGCGGACAGGCGATCATTGAACGTGATCGAACGCGCCCAGCCAATGCCCGCACCCAGCGTGTCGCCGTAGCTGAAACCGCCGCAGGCAACCACGCCCGCGAAGTCCTTGAGCTGTGCGCGGCCGGTCTGCAGATCGGTCATGTGCACGTCCACCGATTCAAAACCGGCTTCGGCGAACGCATAGGCCATTTCCACATGCGAGTTCACGCCCTGCTCACGCAGCACAGCCACGCGTGGCTTGGCAAGGTTGAGGAAAGGCGCAGCCACGTTGTCCTGCGGATCGAAGGTGAGGTGCACATGCATGCCCGGATCGTTGGGCACACCGGCGGCTGCGTGTTCGCTGTCGGCAGCGGCTGGGTTGTCGCGCTGCTGGGCGATCTTCCAGCTCACGGCGTCCCAGACCTGATGCAGGTCGGACAGCGTTGCGCCGAACACCTTCTTCGCATCGCGCCAGACTTGCAGCTCGCCCTTGCCGTCATCCAGTGTGGACGATTGCGGACGGGTCTTGCCGACCACATTGGAGCAAGTCGAGAGACCATGCTCACGCAGAATCTGCATGACCTCAGTGCGATCGCTGGTGCGAACCTGAATCAGCGCGCCGAGTTCTTCGTTGAACAGCGCGCGCAGCGTCATGTCTTCACGACGGCCGCTGATCTGCGCGCCCCAGTTCTTGCCTTCGCCTGAATCCATGCGGCTGTCGCTGATGCCATCGCCTTCGGTGATCAGCATGTCCACATTCAGCGCCACACCGACGTGACCTGCAAAGGCCATTTCTACAGCGGTTGCGAGCAAGCCGCCGTCGCCCTTGTCGTGATAAGCGAGGATCAGGCCCTTGGCGCGCATGGCGTTCACGGCATCGACCATCGCGATCAGGTCCTTGGCGTTGTCGAGGTCAGGCACTTCATTGCCCGCCTGGTTCAGCACCTGGCCGATGATCGAGCCGCCCATGCGCATCTTGCCTCGACCCAGGTCGATCAGCACCAGTGTGGTGTCGTCTTCTTGGGCGTCGAGTTGAGGCGTCAATGTGCCGCGCACGTCGTCAATCGACGCAAAGCCGGTGATGATCAGGCTGACGGGCGATGTGACCTTCTTCACTTGGCCGTCAACGCTCCATTGCGTGCGCATCGACAGCGAATCCTTGCCGACAGGAATCGACACGTTCAGCTCGGGGCACAGTTCCATGCCAACGGCCTTCACCGTGGCGTACAAAGCGGCGTCTTCACCCGCTTCGCCGCACGCGGCCATCCAGTTGGCGGACATCTTCACGCGCGAGAGTTCGATCGGCGCGGCCAGCATGTTGGTGATGGCTTCGGCCACAGCCATGCGGCCCGATGCGGGAGCGTTGATGGCGGCCAGCGGCGTGCGCTCGCCCATCGCCATCGCTTCGCCCTTGAAGCCCTTGAAGTCGGCCAGCGTCACAGCCACGTCGGCCACCGGCACTTGCCATGGGCCGACCATCTGGTCGCGGTGCGTCAAACCACCCACAGCGCGGTCGCCGATGGTGATGAGGAAGCGCTTGGAAGCGACCGTGGGATGCGCCAGCACTTCGATCACGGCCTTTTCCAGCGGCACGCCGGTCAGGTCGATCGGAGCGAGCGTGCGCTCGACCGTCTTCACGTCGCGGTGCATCTTGGGCGGCTTGCCGAGCAGCACGTCCATCGGCATGTCGACCGGCATCTTCTGGTCGCCGGAAGCGACGGCGGTGTCTTCCAGAATCAGCTCGCGCTTTTCGGTTGCCACGCCGATCACGGCAAACGGGCAACGCTCGCGCTCGCAGAATGCGGTGAACTGCGCCAGCGATTCCGGCGCAATCGCCATCACATAGCGTTCCTGGCTTTCGTTGGACCAGATTTCCTTGGGAGCCAAACCGGACTCTTCCAAATTCACGGCACGCAGATCAAAGCGTGCGCCACGGCCTGCGTCGTTGGTGAGTTCGGGGAAGGCGTTCGACAAGCCGCCCGCGCCCACATCGTGGATCGCCAGAATCGGGTTGTTCGCGCCCTGCTCCCAGCAGTGGTTAATGACTTCCTGAGCACGGCGTTCGATTTCCGGATTGCCGCGTTGCACCGAGTCGAAGTCTAGTTCAGCCGCGTTGGTGCCGGTCGCCATCGAACTGGCAGCGCCGCCGCCCATGCCGATGCGCATGCCGGGGCCGCCCAGTTGGATCAGCAGCGTGCCTGCGGGGAACTCGATCTTCTTGACTTGGTTGGAGTCGATCACGCCCAGACCACCGGCGATCATGATCGGCTTGTGGTAGCCGCGTGTGATGTCGCCGACTTGCTGTTCGTACTCGCGGAAATAGCCGGTCAGGTTGGGACGGCCAAATTCGTTGTTGAAGGCCGCGCCACCGAGCGGGCCTTCGATCATGATCTGCAGCGGGCTGGCGATGTGCTCGGGCTTGCCGATTTCGCTGCCCCACAGCTTGGAGACCGTGAAACCCGTCAGACCCGCCTTGGGCTTGGAGCCACGGCCAGTTGCGCCTTCGTCGCGGATTTCACCGCCCGCGCCGGTCGATGCGCCAGGAAAAGGCGAAATCGCGGTCGGGTGATTGTGCGTTTCCACCTTCATCAGCACCTGGTTGATGGCAGCGGATTTTTCGTACACCGGTGCCTTGTCGGCATCGGCAAATTGGGCGACGAAACGCTCGACCTCATGGCCTTCCATGATCGAGGCATTGTCGGAATACGCCACCACCGTGTGCTGCGGCGACACCGCTTCGGTGTTGCGGATCATGCCGAACAGCGACTTGTCCTGATCCACGCCGTCGATGGTGAATTGCGCGTTGAAGATCTTGTGGCGGCAGTGCTCGGAGTTGGCCTGCGCGAACATCATCAGTTCCACGTCGGTCGGGTTGCGCTTGAGGCCGGTGAAGGCATTCACGAGGTACTCGATCTCGTCATCCGCCAGCGCCAAGCCCCATTGCTTGTTGGCCTTTTCGAGCGCTGCGCGGCCACCGCCCAGCACATCGACGAACTCCATCGGCTCGGCCTGCAGCGAGGTGAACAGCGTTTCCGCTTCCATGCGCGTGGCGACCACCGATTCAGTCATGCGGTCGTGCAGCAGAGCGGCGATCTGACCAAGTTGCTCCAGCGACAGCTCAGGCGTCTTGCCGAGCAAGCCTGCCTTGAGGCTGATGCGGAATTCCGTCACGCGCTCCACGCGGCGCACGGCCAGACCGCAGTTGCGGGCAATGTCAGTCGCCTTGGAAGCCCAGGGCGAGATCGTGCCCAGACGCGGCGTGACGATCAGCGAAGCGCCTTCGACCGGGCCTTCGTACGGATCGCCATAGGTCAGCAGCGCAACAATGCGCTCGGACTGGTCCAGCGTGAGCGGCTGGTCCGACGCCACCAGATGCACAAAGCGGGCCGCAATGCCAGTGATCTTGGGGTGGATGGCTTCGAGAGCCGGTTGCAGTTGCTGGACGCGGAAAGCGCTGATGGCGTTCCCGCCGTCAAACGGGGTGATGTGCAGGGTCACGGTGGCGGCCTGTGGTGCTGTGGGAGAAACGTTGCAATGGCGTTTTTCGCATCCGGACCGCTGAATGGGGGCCGGGCAAAAAATGCCGGATTCGTGGAAACCCGGCATTTTAGCCGCCCACGGCATGTCCCTGTCCATTCATGGCCACCGGATCGCCCCGCCAAGGGGCGCTGCGCAGAGCGGTTTCTCGCAATCTACCGTTTTTCCGCCTTTTTTCTACCGCTCACGAGGTGCGAATTGGTCGCAATTCTGCTTTCCGGATGTCAGCAGGCACTGCATTCTTTCGTCCTCGACACCGACCTGCCCCACCGACGTGTTCGTGCCCGTCGCGCCATCGGGGTAGGTCACAAAGTAGCGGTAGCGGCTCTCGGTGTCCTCGCGCACCAGCATGGCCTTGTCGTCGAACACTTTCCACTCCAGAATCATCATGCCCGACGCCGAGGGGTCAAAGCTGGGCGGGATGAAAAGTCCCTTTTCCCGCAGTCGAAGCTCGTTCTGCCGGGGATCATCCTTCACCAGAATCACCGGGAAGTACGGCATCTGCATGCGCACATTCGGAGCGCGAACGGCATCCTTTCGATCCCGGAAGCTGAACGTTTTCCGGTTCGCATGAACCTCCATTCCCTTGGCCAGAGGATGGCTGCTCTTGAATACGAACGACGTTTCCAGAGACACCAGCTTCCACTCGCAGCGCCCGCCCGCGTCGATGGCAAAGCGCGCCTTGTAGCTGCTGCCCTCCGGCTCCTTGACCAGATCGACGTGTTCGAAGTTAAGGGCTCTCATCATGGTCGAGCCACTTTGCGACTGGCCACCCACGCCGTAGCTCCGCAACTCCCGGCACTTCTCGGACTCGTATTCCAGCGTCGCGGGCAGAGGCGTCACCCCGACATCCGCCTTCACGATCAGCGCAAGCCAACGGGCATCTGCGGACGGGTTCTGCGTGCGATCGGCCTTCTCTGCCGCGTCCGAGGCAACCGCGCTGCAAGCCAGGAACGTGCAGGCCAACGCCAGATGATGAGCACTGAAATTTTTCTTCATGGTCTTCATGACTCAAGCGCCGCCCATTTGCCAAAAGAAAGTCCGGCAGATCATAGTGAAGCGTGCTCGCGAGACGCCCCGAGCACATGTTCCAAGCATGGAGAAGCGTCAGTGGGATAATCGACGTTCTATGAGTAGTATCACCATCAAAACCGCAGAAGATATTGCAGGCATGCGCGAAGCCTGCCGCCTCGCTTCCGAAGTGCTGGACTACATTGCGCCGCACATCAAGCCCGGTATCACCACACTGGAAATCGACCGCCTCGGCAAGGAATGCATGGACAAGCAGGGCACCGTCTCTGCCACCATCGGCTACCAGCCGCCCGGCTACCCACCCTACCCCGGTCACTTGTGCACCTCGGTCAATCACGTGGTCTGCCACGGCATTCCGAACGACAAGCCGCTGAAAAAGGGCGACGTCGTGAACGTGGACGTCACCGTCATCACCAAGGATGGCTGGTTTGGCGACAACAGCCGCATGTACATGATCGGCGACGTCTCGATCGCGGCCAAGCGCCTGTCGGCCCTGACTTTCGACGCCATGTGGATCGGCATCCAGCAGGTCAAGCCCGGCGCGCGCCTGGGCGACATCGGCCACGCCATCCAGACCTTTGCGGAAGGCAATCATCTGTCGGTGGTGCGCGAGTTCTGCGGTCACGGCATCGGCAAGAAATTCCATGAAGAGCCGCAAGTGCTGCACTACGGCCGTCCCGGAACCGGCGAGCTGCTGGTGCCCGGCATGACCTTCACCATCGAGCCCATGCTGAACCTCGGCAAGCGCGACATCAAGGAACTCGGCAAGGATGGCTGGACCATCATCACCAAGGACCACAGCCTGTCGGCGCAATGGGAACACACGGTGCTGGTGACCGAAACCGGCTACGACGTGCTCACACTGTCCGAAGGCTCGCCCGCGCTGCCTGCGTTCGTGACCACGACCCGGACCTGATCCGGCCCCTGCGCGTCTGCACGCGGGCGGTGCATGGTTCTTGCTAGTCAAACCGCATGTCCTCTCACATGTCCACTCGAAGCACCTCCACCGCCCCAGCCTCCCAGACCGATGATCTGGGAGCGCTGCGCGAGCAATACAAATCGGGCAAGGCGGCGATCATCGCCACCTTGCTCAAGCCCTCGGCCAATACGCGCGGCATCCGCACGCTGCTGCACAAGCTCGCGCTGCAGACCGACCACCTGCTCACCCATCTGTGGGAGCGCGCCGGTCTGCCTTCCGAGGCCGCGCTCGTCGCCGTCGGCGGCTATGGTCGCGGACAGCTTTTCCCGCACTCGGACGTGGACGTGCTGGTGCTGTTCCCCGATTCGGCGGGCAGCGAACTGACCGAGCGTTTTCGCGCGCCCATCGAAGCCTTCATCGGCAGTTGCTGGGATGCGGGTCTGGAGATCGGCTCCAGCGTGCGCACCGTGAGCGACTGCTTGCGCGAATCTGCCGCCGACGTGACGGTGCAGACCTCGCTGCTCGAAGCCCGCCTGCTGTGCGGTAATGCGACGGCGTTTGCCGATTTCGAGCAGCGCTACGGCGAGCAGATGGACCCGCGCGCGTTTCTCATCGCCAAGGCGTTCGAGATGCGCCAGCGGCACAACAAATACGAGAACACGCCCTATTCGCTGGAGCCCAACTGCAAGGAATCGCCCGGGGGTCTGCGCGATCTGCAGTTCATCGCCTGGGCCGCACGCGCTGCGGGCTTTGGTCGCGACTGGGAAGAGATGGCCGAGACCGGCCTTGCCACGCAGTTCGAGGTCGAATCGATCGAGCGCAACGAAGCCCTGCTGTTTCTGATCCGCGCCAAGCTGCACGCGGTCGCCGGTCGCCGTGAAGACCGGCTGGTGTTCGACCTGCAGACCGCCGTGGCCGAGGCCTTCGGCTACCGTTCGACCACACCCGAAGGCAAGCGCCTTGCGATGCGCGCGAGCGAAACGCTGATGCGCCGCTACTACTGGGCCGCCAAAGCGGTGCAGCAGCTCACGCAGATCCTGTATCTGAACATTCAGGAGCGCTTCTATCCCAGCTCGCACGAACTGCGGCCGATCAACGAGCGCTTCTTTGAAAAGGCCGGACTCATCGAGGTCGCCTCGGACGATCTGTACAAGCAGAATCCGCACGCGATTCTGGAAACCTTTCTGCTGTACGAAACCACGGTCGGCCTGAAAGACTTGTCGGCCAAGACGCTGCGCGCACTCTACGACTCGCGCTTCATCATGGATGCGGAATTCCGCCGCGACCCGGTGAACCGCAAGGCGTTCATGGACATCCTCAAGCAGCCCGCCGGCATCACACACGCCATGCGGCTGATGAACCAGACCTCGGTGCTGGGCCGCTATCTCTGGCCGTTTCGCCGCATCGTCGGCCAGATGCAGCATGATCTGTTCCACGTCTACACGGTGGACCAGCACATCCTCATGGTGCTGCGCAACGTGCGCCGCTTCTTCATGGCCGAGCACGCGCACGAATACCCGTTCTGCTCGCAGCTCGCAGCCGGTTGGGACAAGCCGTGGATTCTGTATCTCTCCGCGCTTTTCCACGACATCGGCAAGGGCCGCGGCGGCGACCACTCGCAGATCGGCGGCATCGAGATTCGCCGTTTCTGCAAGCAGCACAACATCGACAAGGAAGACACCGCCCTGCTCGACTTCCTTGTGCGTGAACACCTGACGATGAGCCAGGTCGCGCAGAAGCAGGATCTGGCCGACCCCGACGTGATCAAGGCATTCGCCGCCCGCGTGGGCACCGAGCGCTATCTCACCGCGTTGTATCTGCTGACCGTGGCGGACATTCGCGGCACCTCGCCCAAGGTCTGGAACGGCTGGAAAGGCAAGCTGCTCGAAGACCTGTACCGTGCCACGCTGCGCGTGCTCGGCGGCCGCGAGCCCGATGCCGCCGCCGACATCGAAGCGCGCAAGCGCGAGGCGCTGGTGCAATTGGCCCTCACCTCGCAGCCGTTCGAGTCGCACAAAAAGCTCTGGGACACGCTGGACGTCAGCTACTTCATGCGCCATGAAGCGGCCGACATCGCTTGGCACACCCGACACCTCTCGCGCCACGTCGGCACAGGCACTCCCGTGGTGCGCGTGCGCCAGTCGCTCGCGGGCGAAGGCTTGCAGGTGCTGGTCTATTCGCCCGATCAGCCCGAACTGTTCGCCCGCATCTGCGGTTACTTCGAGCGCGCGGGCTTTTCGATTCTCGATGCGCGCGTGCACACCGCCCTCAACGGTTACGCGCTGGACACCTTCCAGGTCGTGCCGTCGGAAACTCTGGCGGGCCACTACCGTGAGCTGATCACGCTGATCGAAAGCGAACTGCTGCGCGCCATCAGCGCCACCGGCCCACTGCCCGAGCCCAGCAAGCGCCGCGTGTCACGCCGTGTCAAGAGCTTCCCGTTCGCCCCGCGCGTGACGCTGCGCCCCGACGAAAAAGCCCAGCGCTGGATTCTCACCATCTCCGCGAGCGACCGCGCCGGTCTGCTCTACACCGTGGCCCGCATCCTCGCGCAGCACGAACTCAGCGTGCAACTCGCCAAGGTCAGCACCCTGGGCGAGCGCGTGGAAGACACCTTTTTGGTGCAAGGCAACGAGCTCCAACATGGTGCACGGCAGATCCAGATCGAGACCGAACTGCTCAAGGCACTCGCCGCCGTATAAGAATCAGTTCCAAAGCTCAATCATCCTCGGCCGCATCGATTTCCGGAAACAGGATTTCGGTGTAGCCGAACTGCGTGAAATCACGCACCCGCATCGGGTACAGCTTGCCCCAGAGGTGATCGCATTCATGCTGCACCACGCGCGCATGAAAGCCTTCGGCCTCGCGGTCGATCACGCGGCCCTCTGGGTCGAAGCCCTGATAACGGATGCGCAGAAAACGCGGCACCTTGCCACGCAAGCCGGGCACGGAAAGACAGCCTTCCCAGTCGTCTTCTTCCTCATTGCCCAGCGGCGTGATGACGGGGTTGATCAGCACCGTGGGCGGCACCAGCGGACGGTCCGGGTAGCGCGGATTGCGCTCGTTGGAGCCGAAGATCACCACTTGCTGGTCCACCCCGATCTGCGGCGCGGCAATGCCAGCGCCATTGGCAGCCTTCATGGTGTCGCGCAAATCCTGAATGAGCTGGTGCAGCTCGGGCGTGTCAAAGTGCGTCACCTGCTGCGCCACACGCAGCAGTCTGGGATCGCCCATCTTGAGAATGGTTTGTACGGTCATCGCGCTTCCATCGATTGCTTGTTCTGTTCAAAAAAGTTCGCGGTCAGCATAGTCCAATCACCTCGGCCCCGCAGACTCGCGCACAATCTCCATATGCAGGAAAAGCGCGATCTGCCAACGGCCGACAACCAGACAACAACCCAGCCGCCTGCGCACCCGCCGCAACCCGTGGTGGTGCGCTGGCTGCTCATGGCGTTCGCGGTGTTCTGTCTGGTGATGGGCGTCATCGGCATCATCGTGCCGGGCCTGCCGACCACCGTCTTCATTCTGATGGCCGGCTGGGCCGCCGCGCGCAGTTCGCCTCGCCTGCATGCCTGGCTGTGGAATCACAAGCTGTTCGGCCCCATGCTGCAGGAATGGGCCAACGGCGGGCGCGTGAGCCGCAAGACCAAATGGAGCGCCACCATTGTCATGTCGCTGTGCGCCTGCATTCTTTTGCTCAGCCCCGCCCCGGTTTGGGTGAGAATAACGGCCAACGGCTGCATGGCCTGCGTTCTGACTTGGCTCTGGTTCCGTCCGGAGTCGCCCCAAGAAACCGAACGCTGAAATATTTCAGGAAATTGTCGCCCAGAGGGGTAACTTCAAAAAGTGACAGTTTTTTGTGTATATAATCTAAGTCTTGTTCCTCAATAGCTCAGTTGGTAGAGCGCCGGACTGTTAATCCGTAGGTCCCTGGTTCGAGCCCAGGTTGAGGAGCCAAAGATTTCAAGGCTTTGCAATTGCACAAGGCCGGTTCATAAGAACAAACAACCCGATTTATTCCTCAATAGCTCAGTTGGTAGAGCGCCGGACTGTTAATCCGTAGGTCCCTGGTTCGAGCCCAGGTTGAGGAGCCAATCAAACAAGCGCTCCCTGCAATTGCACAGAGAGCGCTTTCAAAAATTCGAAATAGCACCCATATTCCTCAATAGCTCAGTTGGTAGAGCGCCGGACTGTTAATCCGTAGGTCCCTGGTTCGAGCCCAGGTTGAGGAGCCACTCAGAATCCGCCCAAGACGCAAGTTTTGGGCGGATTTTCTTTTGTCCGCCCTCTTCATTCAACTCGTCTGGTGAATACAAAAAAGCCCGCGAACTTGCGCTGCGCGGGCTTGGTCACCTCAAGCGTTGAACGGTCACATCTTGCTGATCATGACGTCGCCGAACCCTGAGCAGCTCACCTGCGTCGCGCCGTCCATCAGGCGCGCGAAGTCGTAGGTCACTTTCTTGCTCTCGATGGCCTTTTCCATCGCCCGGATGATCAGGTCGGCCGCCTCGCTCCAGCCCATGTGGCGCAGCATCATTTCGGCGGAGAGGATTTCGGAGCCGGGGTTCACGTAGTCCTTGCCGGCGTACTTCGGTGCCGTGCCGTGCGTGGCTTCGAACATCGCGACGGAGTCGGACATGTTGGCGCCTGGCGCGATGCCGATGCCGCCGACCTGCGCGGCCAGGGCGTCGGAGATGTAGTCGCCGTTCAGGTTCAAGGTGGCGATCACGCTGTACTCGACGGGGCGCAGCAGGATCTGCTGCAGGAAGGCATCGGCGATGCTGTCCTTGATGGTGATGTCCTTGCCGGTGTTTGGATTCTTCACGCGCATCCATGGACCGCCGTCGATCAGCTCGCCACCGAACTCGTTCTCAGCCAGCTCGTACCCCCAGTCGCGGAATGCGCCTTCGGTGTACTTCATGATGTTGCCCTTGTGCACCAGTGTCACGTTCGGCTTGTCATGGTCGATGGCGTACTGGATGGCCTTGCGCACGAGGCGCTGCGTGCCCTCACGCGACACAGGCTTGACGCCGATGCCGGAGGTTTCAGGGAAACGGATCTTCTTGATGCCGAACTCGTCCTGCAGGATCTTGATGAGCTTCTTGGCTTTGTCGGATTCGGCGGGAAATTCGATGCCCGCGTAGATGTCTTCCGAGTTCTCGCGGAAGATCACCATGTTCACCTTCTGCGGCTCCTTGACCGGCGAAGGCACACCCTTGAAGTACTGCACCGGGCGCAGGCAGACATACAGGTCGAGCTCCTGGCGCAGCGCCACGTTCAGCGAACGGATGCCGCCACCCACGGGCGTGGTCAGCGGACCCTTGATCGAGACCACGTAGTCGCGCACGACCTGAAGCGTTTCCTCGGGCAGCCACACGTCGGGGCCGTAGATCTTGGTGGACTTCTCGCCTGCGTAGATCTCCATCCACCGGATCTTGCGCTTGCCGCCATAGGCCTTGGCCACGGCGGCATCCACCACCTTGATCATGACCGGCGTGATGTCGGCACCCGTTCCATCGCCTTCGATGAAGGGGATGATGGGCTGATCCGGCACGTTCAGCGTCATGTCGGCGTTGACCGTGATTTGCTGGCCGTCGGCTGGCACCTTGATATGTTGGAATGCACTCATGCGGGTCTCCGTTGAATTCGAGTGACAAGCTCGCTTTTCCTTTTGGTAAAGCAAGTGTTTGTTCTGAAAGATTCTAGCTACAAAAGAATTGCGATTACCCTGTCAACGACGCGGCATACGTCGCGTTGAAGACTGGTCAGCCAAGGCGTACATGGGGTACGCCCCAGCTGACTCAACACATCGATGGAAATTGCACATATGAAAAAACTCCTAGCAATTCTGGTCGCCGGCATGTTTGCTTCGGGTGCTTTTGCGCAAGCCGCGCCAAACACCGCACCTGAAGTCGCACCTCCTGCCGCTGCCGCACCTCACGCCAAGGCAGCAAAGAACCACCACGCCAAGGCCACTCCGAAGCACCGCCACACCAAGGCCAAGGCAAAGAAGAGCCGCAAGCACCACAAGGCCTGATCCACCTCGCATGATCGACTGCGCCTTGGCGCGCAGTCTTTCCGGCTGGTCCAATAGCCCGTTTCAAGCCTGCTTGAGCGGGCTGTTTTGTTTTTCGCCGCGGTTGCATGGCGTTGCCGTCTCAAGATTCATCACGCGCAACTAAACTACGAATCCAGAATCCATTTGCACTGATGTTGCCAGCAAGCCGACCTCCGCAGGCAACGCGAACCCAGATCAACCTCCTCGTGACCGGCTATCGATGAAAAAAGCACTCTCACAGCTCATCCTGGCGATCAGTCTGACAGCCCCGGCCCTGCATACTCAGGCCCAGAGCGCGCCGCAGACCACCCTGCCCCGCACCTCGATCACCGCAGGCATGTACCTCATCGATGCCCAGGTCGCCATGACGCCGCGCGAGCGCGAAATCGGGCTCATGTTCCGCAAGGACATGCCGGTGCAGGAAGGCATGCTGTTCGTCTTCGAGCAGCCCGCCACGCAATGTTTCTGGATGAAGAACACACTCCTGCCGCTGACCGCCGCATTCGTGGCCGACGACGGCACCATCGTCAATCTGGCCGACATGAAGCCGATGACCGAAGACTCGCACTGCTCAGCCAAGCCGGTGCGCTATGTGCTGGAGATGAATGTGGGCTGGTTCGACAAGCGCGGCATCAAGGCGGGCACACGACTGTCGGGCCGCCCCTTCACTCCCGCCAAGTAAAAGAAAAAGGCGATGGCATTCGGGACGCCACCGCCTTTGCCAGCCCATCGCTGGGCCTTGAGAATTGCCTGATTACTGCTTGGTGCCGCAGTTCTCGCAGAACATGTCGGCCGTGCCGATCTTGTGACCACAGGTCTTGCATTCCTTGGTGGTTGCCGCCGCTTCCGCCGAACTTGCAGCCGCAGCAGCAGCACCAGCGGCCAATCCACCCAGCGCCGCAGCACCTGCAGAGACGGATGACGAGGCCGATGTGGAAGGTGCTGGGGCAGATGCCGCCTCCTGAGCCGCTGCCGCTCGGGCTGCCGCTTGACGCTGCGCTTCAGCACGCGCTTGTGCCTCCAGTGCTTCACGCTCGGCCGCCGCCTTGGCCGCAAACTCGCGCTCGGTTTTCTGGCGTTGCTCTTCGTCTTGCAACTGGCGCTGAGTCTCTTCGTCTTCCAGACGTGCCTGCTCCTGCACCGCTTCCTCGCGCGCTGCCGCCGCAGCCTGCGCGCGATCAGCCACCGCCTGCTTGGCGTTCTCTGCTGCAGCCTTGGCCTTTTCAGCGGCTTCGCGGGCCTTTTCCTTCATCGCGCCGAAGGCACCTTCAAGGTCGCTTTCGGTGCCTACTGTATCCAGCCCCGCAGAGGCCTGCAGATACAGCACGTTCATGCCCATCATGGCCACCAGCGCCACCAGCGCGCCCACCAGAATGCCCAGCACGCTCAGCCCCAGAATGGCGCCGATCATCGAACCGCTGCTGAACATGCTCATGGCAGAGCCCAGACCGCCACCGTATCCACCACCATAGGCACCGTAGTTGGACCCGCCGCCACCCATGATGCCGGATGCAAGACCCGTGAGCGACATGGACGCAGGGAACAGCCCCGACATGACCAGCATGCCGACCACCGCCAGAATGATGTAGAGCACCATCATCATGAGCACCACCGGCACGATGCGATTGCGCGCAATGGCGAACACGCTGGCCAGCGCATTCTTGAAGCTCAGGCCGCTCCAGACCGCCGGAGCGAACAGCGGGAAGATCACCCACACGCAGGCAATGATCGCCACCGCGGCAACCAGCACCAGCACCGGGTGCACCACAAAGGCCAGCACCGCCCCGAGAAACGGAATCTTGCAGACGAAATACAGCAGCGCCGCGACCAGCATGAACGCCAGCACGGCCACGAAGATCGCCACACCCAGCAGCAGAAACTTGGGCACCGAAGCGAGACCGAAGATCGCCGCCTCGCTGATGCTGCGCTGAGGCAGATTGCGCGCCTTGTCCATCAGCAGCACGCCCACTGCCGAAATGCCGCCGGACCACACGACGAACGCCGCAATGGCGATCACCACCATCAGCACCATGCCGATGACGCCGCCGATGCGCATCATCGAAAACTGCATCAGCCAGAGCAGCAGCCCCACCGCCAGCGCCGTCAGAAAGCCCATGGCCAATGCCCGCCACTGCGTGAGCCCCTCGCCAGCCCGCGTGAGCGCGCCAAAGTCAATCGATTGATAGTTGGTGTCGTTCATGGCTTCAGTCGTTGTTGCAAAGTCATTGAAGTGCGCCCCCTGCAGGCGCACGGCGGCAATCCATTCACCCATCCGTTCATGGACGCTTCTGGAGTGCTCCCGCCTTGATCGTGTAACGCTCGATGCCGCGCGGCAGGTCCGAAGTGACCGCCTTCTGCACGGTCAGCGAATTGCCGTCCTTGGTCTGGGATTCGCCTTCGCTGGTGTTGACTTTCTTGCCACGAACGTCCGCCGAAGCCTGCTCGACCAGAATGGTCGCGCCGCCACGGGTGTCTGCAATACGGGTGGCCAGCGCCTTCACCGCATTCATGGCGTTGACGTAGCCACGCTTTTTCTTTCCGGCTGTCGGCAGCTCGATCGTGACGGTATCGAGCATGGTCATGTCGACCACGTGTGATGACTGTCCATCCGTCACGGGCACGCGCGTGGTCAGCACCGAGGTGTTCTGCGCACGCTGATTCTTGGGCAGGGACTTGGTCGCCTCGGCGGCGGCTTCGATGCTGACTTCGGCGTCATGCACCTCGGCATCCAGCACCTTTTGCAGTGCGTCGAAGCGGGCATTCGCCTCAGCCTCGCTTTGCTGCTGCTGAGCCGTCTGCTCGGCCTTGGCCTTCTGGGCCGCCTCGCTCTTGGCACAGGCGGGATCGGTGCTGTTCGAATCGCATTGCGGCGCCGAAGTCGGCCCGGTGGCGCAGCCCGTGAGAACGGCTGCGGCGATGGCAATGGTGGCAAGGTGGAAACGCTTCATTTTTTGTTCCTGTTCGATATCGGCGTAAAGGTGATGAGATGGATTGAAAGGACCCCAGCCATCAATCCAGAAGACTGTCGAGACTCTTGCTGTGGTTCTTCTTGCGCGCCGGAGCAGTGCCAGAGCCGGGTGAATCTTGAAGCACATGCACCGGCGCCACGGTGACCGGCGCAGGCTTTTCACTCAGCTTGGGCGCAGGATCGGCGGCTTGATCTGCTGGTTGAGCTGTCACCACGGTCGACTGCTGCACCGTCGATGGCGCGGCCACGTCCAGCGGTGCGCTGCTCGCGTCCACGGCTGCCGCAGTCGCATTTTGAGCCTCGGTGGCAGCGTCCACGGCAACCGGCGCAACAATGCTTTCCCCCTCGCTCATCCCCTCTTGAGCAGGCCGCGCATCCGCAGCAGGAAGGGACGCAGTGTTGGAACCCGCAAAGTGCTTGTAGCCAAACCAGCCGCCAGCCCCCACAACCGCCACAGCCAACACGCCGACGAGCAGCCACTTGAGACCTGAGCCCCCACCGGCACCCACCTGGCGTTCCATCTCGGCAAAGCTGTCGAAGCTCACCGACTCAGGCGTGCTCAGCGGTTGGCTCGGCACTTCACGCTGTACAGGCGGCGCGGGCAGGTCAGGCAATTCGAAATCCGGCATGCCACGCTGCACGGGGTGCAGCGGCAACGAATCGATGACGGAGCGTTCGATCTCGGCAGGCCGGGTATCGTCGAACGACAGACTCAGATCGACCTCTTCGACACGCGCGGTCGGTGCAGCCTCGGAAACCACGTCGGCGGAAGCCAGAGCAACGCCCTCGTCCTCGACGGACTCAGTCGACTTGATGCGCACGACTTCATCGTAAGCAGGCCCCAGCACCGGAACAGCCGTCCCGCATCCCGTACAGAACCGGACACCGGGCTTGAGCCCCTTGCCGCATTCCGGGCAGGCGACCAATGCATCGACGGGAGCCGCCTCAGAAAGCGCAGCAGGCTCCGTGTCGGCAAAGGAAAAGACAGGCGCCTCCACCGGGCTGGTGGAGACTTGGGAGACCAGCGTGCCGCACTTGTTGCAGAACCTGGCTCCTGTGGAAAGCGTATGACCGCAGGCAGGACAATTCATGGAATTCAAGATTAAACACGTCTATTCAGCTTCATCGTGCCATAGAAATCTTAAAAGTATTGCGCTGATTACCTGATTGCAACAATTCAAAGCAATTCAATTACATGGCGCAACAAATAAAGTCTCCTGGCAACCAAAACCAACTGTTCTACCTCATTTGCACATTGTGTCGGCGAGATAGTCATACGCCAATATAGCAACGGCTATTTGAGAACGGTACGCGATTGAGCACAGACTAAGCGCGCTGCAAGAGACGCATATGACAAAGCCCGCGTGGCTTCATGCCAATCGGGCTTTGGAGATCGGCCGAACCAGTCCCGATGAAGCATCAGGACTGATTGGAGATGGCGAACGATCAGGCAGCGATCTTGGCGACCACGGCGTTGAACGTGGCGCTTGGGCGCATCACTGCGTCCAGCTTGGCCAGGTCAGGCTGGTAGTAGCCGCCGATGTCGGCAGCCTTGCCTTGCACGGCCTTGAGTTCGCCAACGATCTTCTGTTCGTTGTCGGCGAATTCCTTGGCGATGGACGCGAACTTGGCGGCCAGGTCCTTGTCTTCGGTCTGAGCGGCCAGCGCCTGAGCCCAGTACAGAGCGATGTAGAACTGGCTGCCACGGTTGTCGAGTTCACCGGTGCGGCGCGATGGCGACTTGTTCTCGTCCAGCAGCTTGCCAGTGGCCTGGTCCAGCGTCTTGGCGAGCAACTTGGCCTTGGCGTTGTTGGTCTTGATGCCTTCTTCTTCGAAGGACACGGCCAGCGCAAGGAACTCGCCCAGCGAATCCCAGCGCAGGTGGTTTTCTTCCACGAGCTGCTCGACGTGCTTGGGAGCGGAGCCACCAGCGCCGGTTTCGTACAGCCCGCCGCCTTCCATCAGAGGCACGATGGACAGCATCTTGGCCGAGGTGCCCAGTTCCAGAATCGGGAACAGGTCGGTCAGGTAGTCGCGCAGGATGTTGCCGGTCACCGAGATGGTGTCCAGACCGCGAGCCGCGCGCTCGAGCGTGTAACGCATCGCGCGCACTTGCGACAGGATGTGGATTTCGAGGCCGGTGGTGTCGTGATCCTTCAGGTACTTCTGCACCTTCTTGATCAGTTCGGCTTCGTGTGGACGGTAGGGGTCCAGCCAGAACACGGCAGGCATGCCGGAGTTGCGGGCGCGCGAGACGGCCAGCTTCACCCAGTCGCGAATCGGAGCGTCCTTGACCTGGCACATGCGCCAGATGTCGCCCTGCTCCACGTTCTGGCTCATCAGCACTTCGCCGGTAGCCAGATCGACGATGTTGGCCACGCCGTCTTCTTCGATTTCGAAAGTCTTGTCGTGCGAGCCGTACTCTTCGGCCTTCTGAGCCATCAGACCCACGTTCGGCACGGTGCCCATGGTCTTCGGATCGAAGTTGCCATGCCACTTGCAGAAGTTGATCATTTCCTGATAGATGCGGGCGAAGGTCGACTCGGGCATCACGGCCTTGCAGTCGTATGGCTTGCCGTCAGCACCCCACATCTTGCCGCCCTGGCGA
This sequence comes from Diaphorobacter sp. HDW4B, assembly GCF_011305535.1. GTDB lineage: Bacteria > Pseudomonadota > Gammaproteobacteria > Burkholderiales > Burkholderiaceae_C > Diaphorobacter_A. The sequence continues at coordinate 4,666,016 of NZ_CP049905.1, read as the reverse complement.
ATCATCGCGGGCATGGATGCGTCCACGATCACGTCGTTGGGCGAATGGAAATTGGTGATGCCCTTGGCGGAGTCCACCATGGCCAGCGCCGGACGGTGTTCCTGGCACTTGTGCAGGTCACGGATGATTTCTTCGCGCAACGTGGCTGGCAGCGTTTCGATCTTCTCGAACAGGTTGGCCATGCCGTTGTTCACGTTCACGCCCAGTTCGTCGAACAGCTTGGCGTGCTTCTCGAACGCATCCTTGTAATAGATCTTCACGCAGTGACCGAACACGATGGGGTGCGAGACCTTCATCATCGTGGCCTTCACGTGCAGCGAGAACAGGATGCCGGACTGGCGGCAGTCTTCCAGTTCCTTTTCGTAGAACTCGACCAGCGCCTTCTTGCTCATGAACATCGAATCGATGACTTCACCAGCTTGCAAAGCGACCTTGGGCTTCAGAACGACGGTCTTGCCGCTCTTGGTGGTCAGTTCCATCTTGACGTCGCAAGCCTTGTCGAGCGTCATCGACTTTTCGCCGTGGTAGAAGTCGCCGTGCTCCATGTGGGACACGTGCGTCTGCGACCATTGCTTCCACTCGCCCATCGAATGGGGGTGCTTCTTGGCGTAGTTCTTGACGGCCAGCGGAGCGCGGCGGTCGGAATTGCCTTCGCGCAGAACGGGGTTCACAGCGGAGCCGATGCAGCGCGAATAGCGTGCCTTGATGTCCTTTTCGGCGTCGGTCTGAGCGTTCTCGGGGAAGTCGGGGATCTTGTAGCCCTTGCCTTGCAGTTCCTTGATGGCTTCCTGCAGTTGGCCCACCGATGCGGAGATGTTGGGCAGCTTGATGATGTTGGCGTCAGGCGTGAGCGTGAGCTTGCCGAGTTCGGCCAGGTTGTTGGGAACGCGCTGTTCTTCGGTCAGCAGTTCGGGGAACTCGCCCAGGATACGGGCAGCGACCGAGATGTCGCTGTCGGCGACTTCAATGCCGGCGTTGGAAGCGAAACCGCGAACGATAGGCAGAAACGACGCTGTGGCGAGTCGTGGTGCTTCGTCGGTCAGGGTATAGATGATTTTCGAAGTCATTGTCTCTTTCAAGTGGCGAAACAGGGAGCTGGGTGCAGCGGGTCTTTCATGAAAACCCGCTACAAAAAAACCGGTCCGAAACGTGGCTGCATGCGCCTGCCCGCGGGTAAACGGACGTCATTGCGCAATGCAATATCACGATACGGAATTCGATCCCAAGATTGTCGCTGTTTTTCAAGTCTTATACAAGACTCAAGCCCCTAGAAAGCCGTCTCGAAAGAGGGGAAAACCGGCTTCCGCACGAGGAAGCCAGTCACTTTGGCTAGGGAAAATCCGTAGCGTGGCACTCAACGATTCACAAGAGCCAGTGATGCAGCCGTGTAACGCTCCCCCTGCACTTTGCCTGGATCCTGTGACGCGACGATTTCAGCCAGATCCGCCGCCGAGAGGCGAATGCCCGCCGCCGCAATGTTCTCGCGCAGATGCGGCTCGCGCCGCGCGCCCGGAATCGGCACGATGTGCTCGCCCTGTGCCAGCACCCAGGCCAGAGCCAACTGCGCCGCCGTGCATCCGCGCGCCTCGGCCATGCGCTGCAAGGTGGCGATGAGCGGCGTGTTGCGCTCCCACGCGTCGGCCTGAAAGCGCGGCAGGTTGCGGCGGAAATCGTCCGCCGCCAGTTGATCCGGCGCGGGCAGCTTGCCGGTCAAAGCGCCCCGTCCCAGTGGGCTGTAAGGCACAAAGCCGACGCCCAACTCGACGCAGGTGGGCAACGTGGTCTGCTCGACCTCGCGGCTCCAGAGCGAATATTCGGACTGCACCGCCGAGATCGGATGCACGGCATGAGCCCGCTTGAGCGTCGCCGCCGATGGCTCGGACAGCCCCAGAAACCGCACCTTGCCCTCGCGCACAAAGTCCGCCATCACGCCGACCACCTCCTCGATCGGCACGGAAGGATCGACGCGGTGCTGGTACAGCAGATCGATGGCGTCCACCTCCAGCCGCTTGAGCGACGCGTGCACCACGTCGCGGATGTGCTCGGGGCGGCTGTTCAGGCCCACCATGCGGGCGGGGCCTTGGCGCTCGGGCGTTTCAGGCGCGATGTCGAAGCCGAACTTGGTCGCGACGATCACCTTGTCGCGCTTTCCCTTCAGCGCCTTCGCGAGCAATTGTTCGTTGGTGTACGGCCCGTAGACCTCGGCCGTATCCCAGAAGTTACAGCCAAGCTCCAGTGCGCGGTGCAACGTGTTCAGAGCGTCGCCCTCCTCCGCGCCGCCGTAGGCAAAGCTCATGCCCATGCAGCCCAGGCCCACGGCCGAAACCTGGAGTCCTTGCGATCCGAGTTGTCTGGTTTCCATACTCAATCCATTCCTTTTCAGCGTTTTTCTCATCAAGACCCATGCAGTGTGCGGCAAGGCTTTGCATCTGATAATCCGATCAATGCTCAACAAACTCATGAGCAAATTTCACAAATGAACAAGCAGCCCAACTCGCCGAACCCGAATGCCCCAAGCACCAGTCTGGACGCACTGGCTGCATTTGCCAAGGTGGCACAGCACCGCAGCTTCAGCGCCGCCGCCCGCGAGCTGGGGGTCACGCCCTCGGCGCTGAGCCACGGCATCGCTCAATTGGAAGCCGGAATGCAACTGCGCCTGCTGCATCGCACCACGCGCAGCGTCACGCCTACTGATGCAGGTCAACTGCTGCTCGACCGGCTCGCGCCCGCGCTTGCCGACATGCAACTGGCCGTGCAAGAGGCACGCGACATGGGCACCACACCCAGCGGCAGGCTGCGGCTGAACGTGCCAAGACAGGCCGCGCGCATCGTGCTCGCGCCCGTGCTGGCCGAGTTTCACGAACGCTGCCCGCTGGTGGAATTGGAAATCGCCACCGACGACCGGCTGGTCGACATCGTCGAAGGTGGATTCGATGCAGGCATCCGCTTTGGTGAAAGCCTCGCGAACGGCATGGTCGCCCTGCCGCTCACGCCCGTGCCGCGCTTCATCGTCGTCGGCACGCCGCAATATCTGGCCGAGCATGGCAAGCCGCAAACGCCGCAGGATCTGCAAGCGCATCGCTGCATCAACCGACGCTTTCCGAGCGGCGCGCATTACCGCTGGGAATTCAGCCAGAACGGTCGCCAGATCGAGGTGCAGACACAAGGCCCGCTCACGCTCGACGACGACGTGATGATCGTTCAGGCCGCGCTTGCCGGAATCGGTCTGGCCTATGTGTATGAAGACATGGTGAGCGATGCGCTCTCACGCGGCGCGCTGGAATGCGTGCTCGCCGACTGGTGCCCGCCGACCGAAGGTTTTTACCTTTATTACCCGAGCCGACGCCACCAGTCACCCGCGCTCAGGGGGCTGATCGAGTTGCTGACTCAGGTGCGCGGAGTCCGATCGACCAAGCCAATGGAGCAACTGCCTCCCGCCGGAATGCGCACGCCCGCCTGACAGATGGTGGTGATTGGCGCGGGACTGGCCTTGGTCAGCGGCGCGCGCCCCAAGGTCGGTGCACCGAATACGCCTTGCAGGCCGAACGGAACGCCACCGGAATCAAACCCTTGAATATCGTCGATCATCATGGTGTAGCCGGTCCGGTTGAACAACGCAGCGAAAGTGCTGGAGCCGAAGACAGTGCCATCTCCGCTGCCGAATCCAAGAAATCCAAGTCCGGCTGTGCCGACGTCATCGTATGAACCACCAAAGGCCTGGGAGATGAAAGATGGGCTTCTTGAACCATCTGCCACGAAGATGTTTTCCAACGGTTGGCCACCCGTCACATCGAACAGCGATGAAGGAGTCATCGAAGCGGTCCAGACGATCCCGTCAGTGACGGGCAACGATCCAATCTCGAATTGAATGGATGTCGCTTGCTCATTGACACTCGCATAGGCAGATCTCATGATCGGATCTCCGCCCCAACCGCCAAGCGCCAGTGCACTCGCAAACAGGGCCGCAGCCAAACTGCGCGGTGCCTTGCGCCGCAGGGCCAGCGCACCGCCAATCGCCACCAACAAGGCCATTGCCAATGCGACCCAGTCGCTCATCACTGGCACCGAAGCGACTGTCGGAGCCGACCGTTCGAATGAAAAAGTGACCATGGCATAAGGCGCAGCCGCTGCCATCGCGACGGATGACCCCAGCGCCAGAAAAGCGCCCACAACGAGACTGGCCGCTCGCGAACCTTGTTTGAACTGCATATTTCCCTCGAATGTAATTAATTGTGTAAAACAATTCTATGCGTGAACATTCGAGCGGCGCAATCGATATGCAGCCCCTGAAATGACAAAAGCCTCCTTTCGGAGGCTCCTGTCATTGCTTCAGCAAGATCGCGTGACGATCAAGCGAAGTTGGCTTCGGCAAACTTCCAGTTCACCAGCTTGTCGAAGAAGGTTTCGACAAACTTCTGACGCAGGTTGCGGTAGTCGATGTAGTAGGCGTGTTCCCACACGTCCACGGTCAGCAGGGCCTTGTCGGCGGTGGTCAGTGGGGTGCCGGCAGCGCCCATGTTGACGATGTCGACGGAGCCGTCAGCCTTCTTCACCAGGAAGGTCCAGCCGGAGCCGAAGTTGCCCACGGCGGAGGTCACGAAAGCCTTCTTGAAGTCGGCAACGCTGCCCCACTTCTTGTTGATCGCGTCCAGCAGAGCGCCGGTGGGTTCGCCGCCGCCGCTGGGGGTCATGCAGTTCCAGAAGAAGGTGTGGTTCCAGATCTGGGCAGCCTGGTTGTAGATGCCGCCGGAAGCCTTCTTGATCACGTCTTCGAGTTCCAGGTTTTCGAACTCGGTGCCCACTTGCAGCTCGTTGAGCTTGACCACGTAGGCATTGTGATGCTTGAGGTAGTGGTACTCCATCGTTTCCTTGCTGTAGCCGGCGGGGGCCAGAGCGTCGATGGCATAGGGCAATGGTGGCAGGGTGCGTTCCATGGTTGTTTCCTCGTGGTTGGATTGATTGATGTGGGTAGCGCCATGCAGCATGCACCGCCAGCGTTACCGGGGAAATACTTGACCATTGTAGGAGGCGAAGCACCCCTTCGATGGAATATGGATATGCAAACGGCATTGGCTTACAGAAAACCCAAGGCCGCTTTTTCCACGCATCACAGCAGCCGGGGCGGAGTCACCACCACGTCGAGCACACCATCCGATACTGCCACGTTCAGGGCGGTGCCCGGCGGGGCCTGCTTCACGCTCGTCACAGTGCGGCCTCGCGCATCGCTCAGAAGCGAGTAGCCGCGCGCCAGCACATGCTGCGGGTTGAGCAGTTCCAGCCGCGTGGCCGCGTTGGCCAGCCGCTGCTCCAGCCGCCCCATGGATCGTTCGATGCTTCGGGGCAGCGTCGCGCTCCATTGTTCGAGCTGCTTGTCGCCCCGATGCAATTGCTGCTGCACGGACTGCTGCAGGCGCTGCGTTCGGTGCATCAGCTCGAGCCGCTGTTTGGCGATGTGATTGGAGGGGCGACTGATCTGCCGCGCCGCCATGTCCAGGCACTGGGCATGGCGGTCGAGCTGGCGCTCCACGGCCTCGGTCAGGCGCTCCTGCATCAGTTCCAGCGCCCCCAACCAGAGATCGCGCGGCTGGGCCACCAGTTCGGCGGCGGCCGTGGGGGTGGGCGCGCGCAGGTCGGCGCAGAAATCGGCAATCGTGAAGTCGGTTTCGTGCCCCACCCCGCTGACCAGCGGCACCGGGCTTTGCACGATGATGCGCGCGAGTTGCTCGTCGTTGAAGGCCCAGAGGTCCTCGATGGAGCCCCCGCCGCGCACCAGCAGAATCACATCGACCGGCGGAACGCCGTTCTTTTCGGGAGCATCATCGCCCGCCATCGAATACAGCTTTTCCAGCGCTCGCACGATGGAAGCCGGCGCCTGCGCACCCTGCACCAGCGCCGGAATCATCACCACCGGAATATGGGGCACGCGCCGCTTGAGCGCTGTCATCACGTCATGCCAGGCGGCGGCTCCGGGCGATGTGACCACGCCGATCGCCCGTGGGAACACCGGCAGCTCGCGCTTGCGGGCCGAATCGAACAGGCCTTCCTGCTCCAGCTTGGCTTTCAAGCGCAGGAATTGCTCGAACAACGCGCCCTGACCCGCGCGCTGCATGCTTTCCACGACCAGTTGCAAGTCGCCGCGCGCCTCATAGACGCCCAGACGTCCGCGCACCTCGACCAGTTCGCCGTCGCGCGGCGAGAAATCCATCATGGAGGCGGCGCGCTTGAACATGGCGCAGCGAATCTGCCCCTGCGGATCCTTGATCGAAAAGTAGCAATGACCGCTGGCCGCGCGCGAGAACCCACTGATTTCGCCGCGAACGGCCACCGGATTGAACCGGGCCTGCAATGCGTCGGAAATCGCACGGCACAGCGAGCCAACCTCCCACACATGTGGCTCCAGTCCTACATTTTGTCGGTCAAACATAGATGGGCTCTGGCTTTCGGGCAAATCGCAAGTTGTAGTAGTCCACAGAATGCATGGGTAGTGAGTGATCGCATTGCAGACCCACAGAAACCTTACACAACGCGCATATCCTCGTACAAACCATTGATTTTAAAAGAAAAATTGATGACGATTTTTTGATCAATTTATTGAAACCACGACGCCATGCCGCTTTGCGGCGGGTGCATCGATACTTTCCCACAAAGTTATCCACAGAAATTGTGGGTGACTTCTTGCAATCCACAGGACTACATTGATAGAGGACACAAAACATACTCAATTTTTGTAGCTAGGCCAAGAGCTGGGCCATAATCGCCCACTGCTTTCATACGCGGGAGAGAGATTTGCTGTCGATCATACAAGCCGCAGGCTGGCCCATCTGGCCACTGATTGCCTGTTCCATTCTGGCCCTTGCGCTCATCATCGAGCGCTTCATTGCCCTGAAAACTGCGCGCGTCGCGCCGCCAAAGCTGCTGGACGAAGCCATGACGGTTTCCTCCAAAGGCGTGCCCGGCCCCGATGTGGTGGCACAACTGGCCCAGAATTCCGCGCTTGGTGAAGTGCTGGCCTCGGGCCTGCGCACGCTCAACAGCGAACCTCAGGCCACCGAAGAGGATGTCCGCGCCTCGATGGAAAGCACCGGCCGTGCCGTGGCGCATCGCCTGGAAAAATACCTGAACGCGCTGGCGACCATCGCCTCCGCTGCACCACTGCTGGGTCTGTTTGGCACCGTGGTCGGCATGATCGAGATCTTCGGCTCGCAAGGCGGTGGAAACACCATGTCCGGCGGCAACCCGGCGCAGCTCGCGCATGGCATCTCGATCGCCCTGTACAACACCGCTTTCGGCCTGATCATCGCGATTCCCACGCTGATCTTCTGGCGCTACTTCCGCAGCCGCGTCGACGACTATCTGCTGAACATGGAGCTGTCGTCCGAGCAGTTCCTGCGTTACCTGAAGCGCCACGCCGGTCGCTGAAGTCTTCAAAGCACAGAACGCAGGCACAAGCCATGAACTTTCGACCACGCGCCAAGGAAGCACCGGAGATCAACCTGATCCCGTTCATCGACGTGCTGCTGGTGATCCTCATCTTCCTGATGCTGTCCACCACCTACAGCAAGTTCACCGAAATGCAGCTCTCGCTGCCGGTGGCCGATGTGGAGCAGATGCGTGACCGCCCCAAGGAAATCATCGTTTCCGTGGGCGCGGATGGCCGCTACGCCGTGAACCGTTCCGCCCTCGAAGGCAAGAACGTGGAAACGGTGGCCGCCGCCCTGTCCACCGCCGCCAAGGCGGGCAAGGACAGCGTGATCATCATCAGCGCCGACGCCTCATCGCCGCACCAGGCGGTCGTCACCGTCATGGAGGCCGCACGCCGCGTGGGCCTCTCGCAAATCACCTTCGCCACCCAGACGTCGGCATCGGCCGGCAAATAAGCAGGACCACATGGCCGGGAACGCATCCTCCGCGCTGCGCACATCGTGGCAGCGCCGGGGCGCTCTCGGTTACCTGCTCTGGCCTGTCTCCCAGCTCTACGGAGCCCTCACCGCCCTGCGCCGTGCGCTCTACCGCAGCGGCACACTCCAAAGCACGCGCCTTCCCGTTCCCGTGATCACCGTCGGCAATGTGATTGCCGGTGGCGCGGGCAAAACTCCCGTGACCATGGCCATCGTGCGGCATCTGCAGGCACACGGGTTCCACCCCGGCGTCATCTCGCGCGGCTATGGGCGCAAGACCGAAGGCTGCCGCGCTGTCACCGAAAAAAGCACAGCGCACGACGTGGGCGACGAACCGCTGCTGCTTGCGCGCGCGCTGCAGGTGCCGGTCTTCGTCGCCAGCCAACGTGCCGAGGCCGGGCAAGCCCTGCTCGATGAGCATCCCGAAGTAAACATCCTCGTCTGCGATGACGGCCTGCAGCATCTGGCGCTGCAGCGTGACATCGAGGTCTGCGTGTTCAACAACGAAGGCGCGGGCAACGGCTGGCTGCTGCCCGCAGGCCCGCTGCGCGAGCCATGGCCGCGCAATGTAGATCTGGTGCTGTACGCGGGTCAGCCCCCCGGTGGCCAATCGCCGCAGTTCGAGCTGACTCGCCAGCTCGCCGCGAATGCAGTCAATGCGGACGGTTTTCACCAGCCACTCGATGCGCTGCGCGGGCAAGCCGTGAACGCGCTGGCTGCCATCGCCCGGCCTGAAGATTTCTTCGGCATGCTGCAAGCGCACGGCCTCACCTTGAAGCAGACCTTCGCCCTGCCCGATCACTTCGATTTCAGCGACTGGAAGCTGGAGGGCGATGCGGCTCTGCCCCTGCTGTGCACCGAAAAAGACGCCACCAAACTCTGGCCCATGCAGCCCGAGGCGCTGGCCGTGCCGCTGGAAGTCCGGTTGCCAGCAGCGTTTTTCGAAGCGCTCGATACGCTGCTCAAGCGCTATCATCCACCCCTTGCTCAATGAACCACGCAAGGGTGTGCGATCGCTCGCATGCCCTTCAAAAGAACACCGCCATGGATCCCAAACTGCTTGAACTGCTGGTATGCCCCGTCACCAAAGGCCCGCTGACCTTTGACCGCGAGCGCCAGGAACTCATCTCGCGCAGTGCCCGTCTGGCCTACCCGGTGCGCGACGGCATTCCCGTCATGCTCGAAAACGAAGCGCGCGAGCTGACCGACGAAGAGCTCGAAGCATGAGCGCTGCCGCTCCTGCCGCACCGTTCACGGTGCTGATTCCCGCGCGCATGGCGTCTTCGCGCCTGCCCAACAAACCACTGGCCGACATCGCCGGAGCGCCCATGGTGGTGCACGTGGCACGCCGCGCCTCGCAAAGCGCCGCCACCCGCGTCGTTGTGGCAGCGGATGACCAGCGCATCGTCGATGCCTGCCAAGCGCACGACGTGCAAGCCATTCTGACGCGCGCCGACCACCCAAGCGGCAGCGACCGCCTGGCTGAAGCCTGCGGACAACTGGGCCTCGATGGCAGTGACATCGTGGTCAACGTGCAAGGCGACGAGCCGCTGATCGACCCACGCCTGATCGACGCGGTCGCGAGCATCCTCGAACAGCGCGGCGACGCCAGCATGGGCACAGCCGCACACGCCATCGACTCGGTGGAGGACTACGTCAATCCGAACGTGGTCAAGGTCGTTCTCGATGCCAAGGGCTTGGCGCATTACTTCAGCCGCTCGCCGATTCCGTTTGCGCGCGACTTTGCACCCGGCACGGCCTGGTGGAAAGACGAGAAGCATCTACCTGTCGCAGCCAAGGGTGTCGCTCCGCTGCGCCACATCGGCATCTACAGCTACCGCGCCGGTTTTCTGCGCGAGTTCCCGCGCCTTGCACCCGCACCCACCGAGGTGCTGGAGGCGCTGGAGCAGTTGCGAGCGCTCTGGCATGGTCACCGCATTGCAGTGCACGTGAGCGAACACGCGCCCGGCCCCGGCGTGGACACGCCTGCCGATCTGGAGCGCGTGCGGGCGCTGCTGGGCTGAGAGTCACTCAACGAAACAGACTGCGCCACATTGGGGCAATCCATCAGTCACTTCACCCAAATCAGAGGATAGTCTCTATGCTGACCGTCAGTTTGGTGCGGGCTACGCGTGCTATCCTTGACCGGTTTAGAGCACAAGAGCGGGCGCTGGCATGTCCGCGGCTGATGTGCCCACAGATTTCAACATACAGAGGACATCCATGAGACTGATTTTGCTCGGCGCCCCAGGTGCCGGTAAGGGTACACAAGCCGCCTTCATCTGCCAGAAATACGGTATCCCGCAAATCTCCACTGGCGACATGCTGCGCGCAGCTGTCAAGGCTGGCACCCCGCTGGGCGTGCAGGCCAAGGCCGTGATGGACGCAGGCCAACTGGTCAGCGACGACCTGATCATCAACCTGGTCAAGGAACGCATCGCCCAGCCAGACTGCGCCAAGGGCTTCCTGTTCGACGGTTTCCCCCGCACCATCCCTCAGGCCGACGCCATGAAGGCTGCCGGCGTGAAGCTGGACTACGTGCTCGAAATCGATGTTCCGTTCGAAGCCATCATCGAACGCATGAGCGGCCGCCGCTCGCACCCCGCCTCTGGTCGCACCTACCACGTCAAGTTCAACCCACCCAAGGCGGCGGGCAAGGATGACGTGACCGGCGAAGACCTGGTCCAGCGCGAAGACGACAAGGAAGAAACCGTCAAGAAGCGCCTCGACGTGTACGACGCCCAGACCCGTCCGCTGGTTGACTACTACTCCAACTGGGCCAAGGCCGACGCTGCCGCAGCCCCCAAGTACCGGGCCATCAGCGGCACCGGCTCCGTGGAAGAAATCACGCAGCGCGCCCTGCAGGCACTGGCAGGCTGATCACTTTTTCAGCCATGTCACACAAACAAGAACGCCGCTTCATGCGGCGTTTTTTGTGGGCGCTTGGTTTCTGAGCTGTTTCTGAGCGGACTCAATCGCCCACGACCGAATCGTCGTCTTCGGCCGCCAGATCGTCATCGATCAGATCCAGCATCAGGCAGATCCGTGCCTTGACCGGGCTGAGCCCGTTGGCGCTCGCCCAGCGCGCATCGGGCTCGCCATGCACCAGTCCCTCGACGCAGCGCGAAGCCACGCGCACCAGCACACCCTCTTGTTCCACGGCCTCCAGCGCCTGCTCCAGCGTCTTGTGCAGCGTGCCGTTGCCCGTGGCAGCGACAACAATGCCATCCACGCCCTGCGCCGCCAACGCCCTCACCAGCGCGCCGCTGACGCCCGCGTGGCTCATGACGATCTCCACCTGTGGCCACAGATCGGGCTCGGGCAGGGTCTGCACCAGCCGCGCACTCGACGCCACCGGACGCTCCGGCGCGCTGTTGCGCACCCAGCGCACGCTGCGCCCCTCCACCCAGCCCAGCGGGCCCGCATCGCCCGAAGAAAACGCATTCAGCCGCAGCGGATGCACCTTGGTGACCTCGCGCGCGCCGTGAATTTCGCCCGCTGCCACGCACAACACACCACTGGCCGTGGGCTCGCTCGCCACGATCACGGAATCCAGCAGGTTCTGCGGCCCATCCGGAGCCAGCGCCGTCGCCGGACGCATGGCGCTGCACAGCACGACGGGCTTGCGCGGATCCAGCACCTGTTGCAAAAACCACGCAGTTTCTTCCAGCGTGTCCGTGCCATGCGTGATCACGATGCCCTGCACGTCCGGATCAGCCAGATGCTTCTCGCAATGCCGAGCAAGCTTGAGCCAGATTTCGTGGCTCATGTCCTTGCTATCCACTTGAGCGATCTGTTTGGCAACCAGCCCACCCGCAGCCACCTCCGCCAGTGCAGGAACCGCCGCGATCAGACCCTCCACGCCAATCTGCGCTGCGGTGTAACCCGTATTGGCACCGGCGACTGCAGAAGTGCCAGCTATCGTCCCGCCCGTTCCCAGCAGCACGATTTTTTTTGCAACAACCACTTGCGTCTCCTTAAAAACTGTTCAAAAATACAGGCACTGGATGTTTAACCAGTAACTCACTCCGCAACCCTGACTGCATTGGATGGATCGCACCATGTCCGACAGCCCCAAGCTCACCGCCCGTCAGCAGCAAATTCTGGATCTGATCCAGAACGCCATCTCGCGCACCGGCGCGCCGCCCACCCGTGCGGAAATCGCTGCCGAACTGGGCTTCAAGTCCGCCAACGCCGCCGAAGAGCACCTGCAGGCCCTGGCCCGCAAAGGCGTGATCGAACTCGTCAGCGGCACCTCGCGCGGCATTCGTCTGCGCTCCGAGACCGTGCGCAACATCAACGCCGCACGCGGCTCGCAGTTCAACCTGCCGATTCCGGGCCTGTCCCAGCTGATTCTGCCGCTCATCGGGCGCGTCGCAGCCGGTTCGCCCATTCTCGCGCAAGAACACATTGATCAAAGCTATACCGTCGAAGGCAGCCTCTTCGCACGCAAGCCCGACTACCTGCTCAAGGTGCGCGGCATGTCCATGCGCGATGCCGGCATCATGGACGGCGACCTGCTCGCCGTGCAGGCCACGCAAGACGTCCGCAATGGCCAGATCGTCGTCGCGCGCCTGGGCGATGAAGTCACCGTCAAGCGCCTGCGCCGCTCGGCCGAAGCCATCGAGCTGCTGCCCGAGAATCCGGACTACCCGGTCATCACCGTGCACCCCGGCGAGCCGTTTGAAATCGAAGGTCTTGCGGTCGGTCTGATCCGCAACACCATGCTCATGTAGAGCAACACCCCAGTTCCCAGCGCTGATCGCAGGTGGCGGGCGTTTGGCGAGTTCATGGAGATTTCCGTGAATTCGTCAACCCTGCGGCAGCGCTTCGTCCGTACCTCGGAAATCCTGCCTGTGTTCCACCCTTTTCATGACGTATTCATCCCCACTTCGTCATGCTGGAGAAATCACATGCACATGCGTTCTGCCCTGATCGAACTGTCCGCTCTCGCCCAGCCTCTCAACCGCCTCGCCCACTGGGTCGCTGAGCGTGCGGGCAACGACCACTCCGTCAGCCAATCTCGCGAAGTCGACATCTCCGAGCTCAAGCTGCTGGTGCGCCCACGCCTTGGCAAGGTCCGTCGCCTTGCCACATCGGCCGCCAACAGCGACCGCCTCGACTTTCTCGCCGCCACCCAAACCTCGCTGCAACTGGCCAGCCACAACGCAGCTGTACAAGCGTCCAAACAGGCACGCCCCGCCCTGCGCGTGGTCGTCAAACCCGACGCCACTGGCGGCACAGGCCGCATGGTCATCTCCGGCCGCATGGCCGATGTATGCGCCGAGCTGGATCGACTTGCACATCAGCAAGAACGTCAGATGCAGCCCTGCGCCTGAAAACGCACAGAGCAAGCCAGCGTGTTCGCCACGCCATTCACAACGCAGATTGCCTGCGCGCAATGGCGTCCGCGTTCGTCGCAGGCTTTCTACAATGGCGCATCTGAACCCACTTTCGCTTTGGACCTTGACGCCATGTCCCACGAATCCCGCCTCCAGGGCAGTCTGCGCGAGTTGATCGAACAGCGCCGCACTGCGGCACTCGCCGTCGCGTCCATCGATGGCCAGAGCGCGCCGTTGATTTCCATGGTGCCGTTCGCTTGGTGCGCGGAATTCGGCTGCCTTGTGATCCACGTGAGCGCGCTGGCCGCGCACACGCAGGCCATGCAGCAGCATGCCGCCGTGTCGCTGCTTTTTGCTGCGCCGGAAGTTGCGGGTGAAGGTGTGCATGCGCTGGAACGGGTCAGCCTTCAAGGCATTGCATCGACACCACCCAAGAAAAGCGTTCTGTGGACCGGCCTGCGCAACGCTTATCTCGCGCGTTTTCCCGAGGCCGAATTCATGACCGAATTGCCCGACTTCCGCTTTGTCTGCATCACGCCGGAATCAGCTCGCCACATTGCAGGCTTCGGCTCGGCGCGTGATGTTTCGGGCAACGATTTTGTGGCCGCGATGAATTTCAAGTCTGAATGATCCGTACGCCCGATTCGCTCGCCTTGCCAGCAACGAACGCCGCCACGTCGCTGAACGCCGAATCCGCATTTCCGGCAACGCAGCCCATCACATAGTCCTGCCACATCTGCCCCTGCTGCTCGACTTGCGCCACGACGAACTGCGCCAGCATGCGCGCTGAATCATCGCAGCCCTCATACGCATACGGATCACGCCGCAGACACACCGCCTTCACCTGCAACCACGCGGCTTGCCGCGTCACCGCCATGCCTTGCAGACGCTGCCATTGGTGCAGCAGCTCGTGCGCAAACACACCTGCCACATAAGGATGCGCCAGCTTGAGCGACTGCGCCGGATCGCCATGCACAAAGCACGCGCGCGGCATGTAGATGCGCCCGCCATTCATCGACAAGGCCCGCCGCGTATCGCCCAAGCGACGCACGTGCAGGCGCATGCGCGGCAGCAGCGCATCGAGCGAATGCGCAAAAAAGCGGTGCACGAATGCACGTTCGGCTTCGGTGACAGAACGGCTCCAGAACATGAGCAATGCGTTGCAAGCAAGTGGGCGAACGTCGATTCTGACCCATCCAACGCGGCGTTGATGGTCGAAATCAGACCGCCACACACTTTTGAACCGTGGCCCAGGTCCGCGTGGTCACGTTCTTCCCAAAGGTCTTTTCAATAAGACTCATGAAAACCGGGCCGTCCTCATGCGGGACGTAAGCAGTGAAAACCTCGCCATCCTGTACCGCGAGAATCCGCGCGCCCTGCAATTCCATAGGGAAACTCAGGTTTGCCGCATTCGGTTCGCTCAAGAAGGTCACGACCCGTTTGGCTTGCGGCGACACGTCAAATCCTGCGAACGGATTGGCGCTCAAAAGCTTCTGCAGATGATCCAGTCTGCGCAGAATGACCGGAAAGCTGCGAGGTAGATCGGCGCTCATACCGGCCTCGATCATCGAGCGCAGGTTCTTCTCCGACCTTGCCGTGCTGGAGAAAACCACGTTGCCACTGGACAGCACAGTCCTCACCTCGGTGAGTCCCAGCTTCTCGAAGCACGCTTTGAGATCAGCCATCTTGGCATTCATGGGACTGACGCCACGAAGAAAGGCAGCATAACGGGGCATGGAAATCCTCTCGCGCAAAGACTTGAGTTGACGCGAGAAGGAGGTTAACCGATCAATCCCAAACCGGAGCCAATCCTTGCGGATTCACCTCGCGTCCGTTGCGCTCCAGCGCTGCGATCTTTGCCATGTCGTCTGCATCCAGATGCAGCTTTTGCGCCAGCAGATTACTCACCAGATTCTCACGTTTGGTGGACGAAGGAATCACGGCATAGCCAAGCTGCAACGCCCAGGCCAGCGCCACTTGCGCGACGCTTGCCTTGTGCTTGTGCGCGATCGCCGAAAGCACGGGATCGTTCAGCACCTTGCCATACGCCAGCGTCATGTAGGAAGTGACCTGAATGCCCTGCTCTTTCAAGAACGCCGTCAGCTTGGCGTTCTGCAGATAAGGACTCAGCTCGATCTGGTTGGTCGCGATCTCGCCCTTGCCCACCACGGCGATGGCTTGGCGCGTGAGGTCGATGTTGAAGTTGGAAATGCCGATCTGCCGGGTCAGCCCCTGTACCTTCGCTTCGGCCAACGCTTCCATGAATTCAGGCAAAGCCACCGCACCGCCCGGAGCCGGCCAGTGGATCAGCGTGAGATCGACCACGTCGGTGCGCAGCTTGTCCAAGCTCTCGCGCAGGCTGGGGATGAGCTTTTGCTTCGAGAAGTTGTCCACCCAGATCTTGGTGGTGATGAAGAGTTGATCGCGCGGCACGCCGGACTCGGCAATCGCCTCGCCCACTTCGGCCTCGTTGCCGTAGATCTGCGCAGTGTCGATGACGCGGTAGCCCACGTCCAGCGCCTTGAGGACGGAGTCCTTGGCCGCGCCATCTTTCAAACGGAAGGTACCTGCGCCAAAAGAAGGAATGCTCATGATGATTCGATGCTCCAGAAGAATTTGTTCAATGGTTGGAGTATGCAGAAAATACTTTTGCAAAAAAATGCCAAAATCGAGCAAACATATTTGATTTCAAATCAACAATCAAATGAAGACGACTCTCGACGAAATGCAGCTCTTCGTGAGCGTGGTGGACCTGGGCTCCATCTCCGCTGCGGCCGAGCAGCTGGAACTCACCGTCTCAGCCGCCAGCCGCACACTCACGCGGCTGGAACACAAGCTCGACACCACGCTGCTCAATCGCACGACAAGGCGGCTCACACTCACCGATGAAGGCGCGAGTTTTCTGGAACAGGCGCGCAGCATTCTCGACTCCGTCAACGCCGCCGAAGAGCAGATGGCCGCCCGCAAGCATGCCCCTGCAGGCCGTCTGCGCGTGGACGCCGCCACGCCCTTCATGCTGCACGCCATCGTGCCGTTGATTCCGGGCTTTCGTGAGCGCTACCCAGACATCGAGTTGGAGCTGAACTCCAACGAAGGCATCATCGACCTGATCGAACACCGCACCGATGTGGCGCTGCGCATCGGCGCGCTCAAGGATTCCACCCTCCACGCCCGAAAACTAGCGACCAGCCGCGTGCGCGTGCTGGCCAGTCCCGCGTATCTGGCAAAGCACGGCGCGCCCAGAACGACCGCGCAACTGCTGAACGCCGAGCGCCATGTGCTGCTGGGCTTCAGCAAACCCGAATCACTGAACGAATGGCCGCTGCGCCACCCCGATGGCGAGCCCGTGCAGATCCAACCGCACATCCTGTCGCCAAACGGAGAAACGCTGCGCCATCTGGCTCTGTCAGGGCAAGGCATCGTCTGCCTCTCCGACTTCATGACGCGCGAGGACAGAGCCAGCGGTGCGCTCGTGCAGTTGTTTGCCAGACAGACGCTGGAGGTCCGGCAGACGATTCACGCGGTGTACTACCGGAACACGGCGCTGGCTTCGCGGATTGCTTGTTTTGTGGACTATTTGGCAGAGGTGTTTCGCGAAAAACCATTCAGCGGATGATCTGCGCGTCAGGTCGCTTCATCGCCCCGTGAGCAGGCTGTACAGCGTACGAAGCGGCTTGGTGATGCGCCACGAACTGGACGCGTGCAGTGCGTCGACGGTGGCCGTCAGATGCCCTATCTGCCCTCTCAATCTCCCGACCTCTTCCCGGTCACCTTGGGCCATTTGGTCATAAGCCGCTTGAAGAGCGTGATTGAGCTCCAGTATCTCTTCCCGCATTTGCGCAACAGCCTTGGTCAATTTCCTGCTGTCTTCTGGTTCAGCGCCAAGGTCTCGCATTTTCAAGATTTCGCCCTCAAGGCTGCGTGCGTACCGGATGGACTCTTCAAGAGAACTCCTCAACTGCGCATTGACCTCCATGAGGCTCGATGCACACCGTTCGGCTTCGATTTCATGCATTGCTTGCGCTGACTCGTCCATCTTCATTGCGTATGCTGAATGGTTTGCTTGCACCGATCCCTCATCATCAATCTCCAAAGTGGTCTGCCCCATCACCGTCATCGATCTTGTTTCCCACGCCATCTGGCTGTCTGCATTGCGTGCCGACGCATACGTTTCCGGCCCTGAAGCGGTCCGGGCATGCATGGCCGCAGATATCTGGTCAAAACGTGCTGGGCGAGGAGGGTTCACCGTCTGATTGCCAAGCATCCAACGCGCCAAGGCATCGCGTCGCAGTTGCTCATCGGCAACGATCACGTCACCACATTCGCTCAGTCGCGCGCGCATTTCGGAAGCGTGCGCCCAAAGCGCCAACACGTTCGAAGCAAGCTGCCCCTGCACCACCTCAGGCACACCACAGCAGTCACCAGCGCACCCGTAGTGATGCAAGGCACCTTGCAGTTTGATTCGCGTGTACTCGTCGCTCCAGACACCGAAACAAGGCACGCCTGCCGCCAAGGCAAAGACCAGCGGGTGATATCGCGAACTGACCACCAGGCTCGCGCGGGCTGTCAGTTGCGCCACCTGCATGGCGGGGAGCACTGGCAATACGTGCAGATGGGTCGCATGGATACGCGCTGCAAGCGCATGCCCCATCTCTTCATCCGACCACAAGCCCCCTGCCGCCACATTCGCGCGAGCATGGGGAATGAACACCAGGCGACATCCCGTCTGAGCCGCCACAAGCTCCAATTGCCGCGCAAGCTGATCCAGCAAGGGATCACTGCCTGTAGGATCACACAGTGGATGAAATGTCACGCCAATCCAGCGCTCATCTGCCGCAAAAGGCAACGGCCATCGCAGTTCAGCAGTGGCATGCTTCTCCAGACCGGAAGCATCATCGATCTGGAAGGAAAGACGCTGAGGCGACGCACCCAGCTCCAACGCCAGCTCGTAGCTCGCCATCTCTCTTGCGCCAACCCATGCTGCTACGCGCAGTATCTCCGAGACCATGGCTCGCTGACGCGCGTTCAATTCTGGGCCGATGGTCTGCCCCAACAGAATCACTGGCGCGCCAATGCTCACAGCCTTGCGACACAGGGCCAATCGCTCATATATGTATTCGGGCCAGGTGCTGTTCAAATTGCCACCACCGGAAATCACCAGACCGTCTGCTTCGTTCGTCAACGCATCAAATGCGGATGGAAGGCGACTGGTCCAATGATTGCGTGTCCATCTCGCCAACAGTTCCTCGCATGCAGCTTCGGACTCGCACGACTCGAAGCCCAGTCCGTGGACAGCCTTGACTCCATAAGTTGCAGCGGTGAATTCGGGATCCCTGGAGACTGCCAGCAATTGGGCCTGCGGGGCCATGCTGCGCAGCAGGTGGATGTTCGCCTCGAACATGGCTTCGTCGCCGACGTGGTAGCTGTGCTTGGCACCTATGTCGCCAATCACGGTCCAGCGCCGCACCGCCCCAGGCAACGTTGCCGAAGCATTGTTCAGCATGCCGTTGGCTCCAACAACTCATTGCTCTCCAAGACGACATGCCCCAGTCTTTCGCGCAACCACTGTGCGCAAGCGTCCGCGCCATGACGCAACTGCAGCAACTCGCGAGCCGCATTGGCTCGCCTCCCGGCTTCTGCGCGTTGATGAAACACCTGACGCATCTGCCACGCGGCATGGACCTCATCCGGCTCAGCCCAGACCTGTCCTTCGTGGAATGGGTATTCACCCTCACGCACTGGCACCAGCTTGAAGTCGACCGGCCAACCCGTTTCGTACGACACCAATTCCGTGGTCGCCGAGTAGTCGGTGGCGATGACCGGCTTGCCAAGCTGCATGGCCTCCGCAACCAGAAGCCCCAGCCCCTCGCTGCGATGAAGAGACACCACGGCATCGCAGCAGTTCATCAATTGCAGTGTTTCCTCACGGCTCAATGTCGCATCGACCAGCACCACATCCGGATTCGCGCAGAGCTCGTCGTACAGTTCGCGGCCACGCGCATTGGCCTTCTCCGCATTGAGCGTCTTGATGACCACTCGCGCATTCATCCGCAGTGCTGCATCACCAAACGCGATGCGGAAAGCGCGCACCAAAGCCAACGGATTCTTTCGCTCCACGAACGAAAGAAAGTCGAACGCGAAGTAGAACAAAAACGCGCCCTCGGGCAATCCCCATCGGGCGCGCGGAACGGATGGCGGCACATCGAAGGTGAGTTGCAGCGGCATGTGAACGACCGGCTGATCCAGCTTGTGCGCCAGCATGGACTGAACAAACCGCGTCGGTGCCCAGACCTCATCCATCAGATCAAACGCCTTCAACCAGGTCGCAGGAAAGTGCTCCAACTCCCAAAAAGGAATGACGGTGCGCCAACCGTCTTGCGGCAGCTTTTCTTTCAGACTCTCGATCACTGCAGGCAGTTGATCTGCATTCACACCAAAGATCTGCAGGGGGGCAATGACTGTTTCATCGAACAAGTCTTCCAGCGAGCTGTCCACCGTCTCCGACAATGCATTCAACCGGATGGGCATGCCACTCACAGGCAGCCCCGCATGTCGCAGCGAGTGCAAGACCTGCCGCCCTGCTTCGCCAACGCCCAGCGCGAGTTGAAGATATCCAATGACGGTCAGCTCCGGCCCGTGCTTTCTGGCAGGCCGATCCGATCTTTGGGGATTTTTTTGCACCGATGCCTTGGCCGCACGCAAGGCCGCAGGCTCCACCAGACGACGATCTCCCAACCAGTCACGCCCATGATGGACGAACCAGTCAATCAGCCCCGCCACGCCCTGCTCGGTCTGCAGGTTGAAGGCAATGCTCAGCCACGAAGATCGTGCATGCATTTCGGCCATGAGGCGCGTCACATATCCGGATGCACAGACACTGCTTTTCAGGCTCGGCATCTGCAAGTATTCTTCGTAGGCCTCGAACGGATCGTTTCCAAGCCAACTGAAGTGGCTTTCACGAAAGATGCGTCGTACGACGTCTGGAATCCGCACGCCCGATGCAAACCTCGCATAAGCATACGTGGCACCGGGCACCCGACCATATCCGTTGGATAGGACCTGCTCCGCATAATCGCGCATCAGTTGGCTCAGTTGCGCGGAGATTTCATCGCCACGAAATGCCTCCGTGTACTTGGAAAGCCGCAAGAGATTGCGAGGATCGATGCCGCTGAAGTGAAAGAACCGCAACGGCTTTCCATCCACCGTCCACGCACCCGAATCTCCGCCCAACTCGCGCTGATGCAGATTCCAATAAGCCACGTTGTAGGCGGTCTCCCGAAGAATCCGCGCGCCATCGGCAAATCCGGGGATCAGGTCCATGAACTTCTGATCCACAAAAATGCCGCGCTCAGGCTCGTTCACGCATTCATGCAGCAGCCGCTTGGACCACCAACGCAGCAGTCGGTCCGACTCATCGCACGCCCCGACCCCCAGGAAGCCGAGGTTGTAGATACCGGCGCGCATGATCCCGATATCGTCCGGAAAGGCATCGCGTTCCGCCGGCTGGGTGAGATGCGGCGTCAGAACAAACGAAGCCCCGTCATCCAGACACTGAAAGACATGTTCAAGTGGCGCGAACACTTCGATGTCCGGATCAAGATAGACAACATGGGAATGCCCGCGCTCCAGCAAACGGCGAAACATGAACGGCTTGACCGCCGTGTTGAATTCCATGATGTCGTAGCGGAATGCGAATTCCCGGAAATCGGGAATACCGAGCGCATCCGCCGTGACGACCTCACACCCATCAGGGTAAAAACCGGGCTCGCCAATGCACTCGTCCGCCAGGCACAGATAGATGTCCGCCTCAGGGTGATGCCGACGCGCGCTCGCGAGCAACACCTGCGCCATCGGCACATAGTTGTTCGAGCAAATGGTGAAAATCGCACGCTTGCGGGGCATCTCGTCTACCTTGCAAAAACGGATGCCCTCCGAGTCCGACACAGGCAAGCCAACCACAGCCTCCCGCGCTCATTCACTCTGATTGCACGCATTGAATTGAATGTTAGTAATTGTCAATCAATTCAAGCGGCATGTCGAGACGCTTGCCACGTCAGTAAGCGCTCATTTTTTCCTATCCACTTGGCCGCATACACAGCGTTTCAGCAATTTCAAAACTCGAACCGCTCGCGCTCCCCTGGCACCACAGCTTCCATCCCGAACCGCGCCTTCAACTCCCCAGCCAACACCCGCGCAGGCTCTGCCTCGCCATGCACCACAAAGGTCTTGTGCGGCTTCTTCTTGAAGGCGCCTGCCCAGTCAAGCAGCGCCTTCTGATCCGCGTGCGCCGAGAAGCCGCCCAGCGTGTGCACCGAGGCACGCACATCGATTTCCTCGCCGAACATGCGCACCTGTTTGACGCCATCCACCAACCGTCGACCGAGCGAGCCTTCGGTCTGGAAACCACAGATGATCACCGCGCAGTCAGGGTTGCCCAGGTTGTTGCGCAGGTGGTGAAGAATGCGGCCTGCGTCGCACATGCCGCTGGCGCTGATGATGACCGCGCCGCTCTTGATGCGGTTGAGCTTGATGGAGTCTTCCACATCGCTGATGAAGTGCACTCGCCGGCTTTCCATGAGCTTGGCCGCACTGCCCAGCAGTTGCTTGGCCTCTTCGTCGAACACCGAGAAATGCTTGAGCGTGATTTCCGTGGCCGCCACCGCCATGGGCGAATCGACAAAGATTTCCACATTGTTCAACCGCCCTTGCTGCGCAAGCTGCATGAAGTGATACAGCAGCTCCTGCGTGCGTCCCACGGCAAACGCGGGAATGATGATGTTGCCGCGCGGCGCGGTGTTGTTGACCACCTCGACCAGCTCATCGAGCGTGCTGCCCAAGTCCTTGTGCAGCCGGTCGCCGTAGGTGGATTCGATGAGCAGCACATCGGCTTCATCGATGGGCGTAGGGTCGCGCAGAATCACACGACCGGGCTGGCCCAGATCGCCACTGGCCACCAGCTTGGTGACCTTGTCGTCCACACCGGTCAACCAGATTTCAAGAATCGCCGAACCAAGAATATGCCCCGCATCGCGCATGCAGACCTGCACATGCTCATGCGGCGCAAACGTCGTGCCATAAGGCTCGGCCTTGGTCTGCTCCATGGCCAGCGCGACATGGGCCAGACTGTAGAGCGGCAATTGGATTTCCTTGTTCGAGCGATACGCATTGCCGCGTTGATGCCGCTGCCCACCCGACTTCTGCCGCTTCAGATCGCGCTCGTATTCCATCTGCTGGATATGCGCGCTGTCCTTGAGCAGCACCCCCAGCAGATCCCTGGTCGCGAGCGTGCAATAGATAGGCCCCCGAAACCCGAGCGCAACGAGCTTGGGCAACAGCCCGCTGTGGTCGATATGCGCATGGGTGAGCAACACAAAATCGATGCTCGCCGGATCGAACGCAAACGCATTCTCGTTGTGCTCATCCGCCTCGCGCCCGCCCTGCGCCATCCCGCAATCGATGAGAAAGCGGCACCCATTCGCCTCCACCAGATGACAAGAACCCGTGACCGTCTGCGCCGCACCATGGAACGTGATTTGCATGGAAATACCCGCCTTCGCCCGTGAATCAGAAAGAGTAAATGGCCTGCCAAGAGGCCTTTTCAGCAATCTATCACCACACTCCCCAGCGCAACCGACTTCGCGATCTCCCCAATCGCGAACCTTGACTCAAATCAATCCACAAAAGCAGCGGGCATCCCCCAAAAACCCAGGGCTCACCAGCGCCGCGGGCACGAGCAACGCGAAGTGCCGAAACACACCTCTTATGAAACCTCTGACTCGCGGCGGTTGTCCGAACGGAGAGCCCTCCAGGGCTCGCAGTGAGTTCTGCCGCGTGCCCCCGAATTCAAGCGCGCTTTTGGTGACTTTTCGCGCGCCAGCGAAAAGTTACTCGCCCGCCGGGGCGAGACCCGGCACCCGCACTCAAAAAAGCAAACGAAGATCAGCTCTGCAACTGCCCCCAAACCTTCTCCATCCGCTTGGCACTCACCGGATAAGGCGTGCGCAACTCCTGCGCAAAAAAGCTCACCCGCAGTTCTTCGAGCATCCACCGATATTCCTGCATCCGCGCATCCACATGCCCCTTGCGCTCGGCAACGAGGCGCCAATAACGCTGCTCCAGCGGTCTGAGTTCAGCAGACTTTGCCACGTCACGCGCAGCATCCGCACGGTACTTATCGAGGCGAATCGTGATCGCCTTCAGATACCGCGCGTAGTGCCCCAGTTGTGTCCACGGCGCAATCGCGATGAAGTTCTTGGGCACCAGGCGCTGCAATTGCGCAGCCGCGTCCGCAGTTGCATCGGCCGCGTTCTTGGTGTCCTTGATCTTGCGCTGCGCAGCGGCGAACTCGGTCAGGATCACGCCTGCCATGCGCGCGACCTCGTTGGCGATCAACGTGAGTCGCCCTCGCCCGTCCTGCACGCGCTGCTTGAAATCAGCCTCGTTGGCGGGCAGCGGGTCTTGCAAAAAGGCTCGGTCAATCGCCACGTCGATGATCTGCGCGCGCAGGTCTTCCTGCGTGCCCAGCGGCATGTAGGCCACGGCCATTTTCTGCAGATCGGGGATGTTCTTTTCCAGATACTTGAGCGCGTCCTTGATCTGCAAGGCAAACAAACGTCGCAGGCCGATGCGGTGCTTGGCCGCTGCCACTTCGGGCTCGTCGAACACCTCGATGCTGACCGCGTCGCCGTGGTCGATCAGCGCAGGAAAACCGATCAGCGTCTGGCTGCCTTTGCCGATTTCCATCAGCTCGGGCAGCTCGCCGAAGGTCCATTCCTTGAAACGTGCTTCGGCTTGCTGCTGCGGTTTGGTATTGGGCTTTTCAGTCTTCGGAGCCTTGTCCTGGCGCGCAGTTTGTTGCTGCGTCTGCTTGACCACAGGTTCCGCCACGACCGCCTTCGCCTGCTCGCCGTCCACATGTTCGGCCACGCGCAATGTCGCCAGCGCCTGGAATGCGCCGCGCGCCTTCGCACCCAGCTCGGACTTGAGTGCACCCAGATTGCGCCCCTGCCCCAGTTGGCGGCCATGCTCGTCCGTGATGCGGAAGTTCATGAACAGATGCGGGCTCAGCATGTCGAGCTTGAAATCGGCACGCTTCACGTCGAGCGAGGTTTCATCGCGCACCTGTTTGAGCAGCACATCGATGAGACCACCGTTGGCCATGCGCTGTTCCTTGTTGAACAGATCGGCCAGGCGCTGCGCGCTTTCCGGCAGCGGCACAAAGCGGCTGCGCGGGCGCTGCGGCAGGCTCTTGAGCAAGGCCTGAATCTTGTCCTTCAACATGCCGGGCACCAGCCATTCGGAACGCTCCTCGCTCACCTGATTGAGCACAAACAGCGGCACGGTCACCGTCACGCCGTCGCGCGCATCGCCGGGGCTGTGCAGGTAGTGCGCAGTGCAATCGACGCCGCCCAGCTTCACGGTCTTGGGGAAGGCTTGCGTGGTGATGCCAGCCGCCTCATGGCGCATGAGTTCGTCGCGCGAGAGGCGCAGCAGATCGGGGTTACCGCGTGATTCGGTGCGGAACCACTTGTCGAAACTCGCACCGCTGAAAACGTCTCTGGGCAGTTGCTGGTCGTAGAACGCGTAGATGAGTTCGTCATCCACCAGCACGTCGGCGCGGCGGCTCTTGTGCTCCAGCTCCTCGACCTTCTTGACCAACTTGAGATTGGAGGCAAGAAAGTGCCAGTGCGTCTCCCACTCGCCTTCCACCATGGCCTGGCGAATGAACAGCTCACGCGCGGTCTGCGGGTCGATGCGGCCATAACTCACACGGCGGCCGTTGTAGACGACAAGGCCATACAGCGTCGCGCGCTCGAAGGCCACCACGTCGGCCTGTTTCTTGGACCAGTGCGGATCGAGCATCTGCTTTTTCAGCAGATGCGCGCCCACCTCTTCCAGCCACTGTGGCTCGATGGCGGCAATGCCGCGACCATACAGACGCGAGGTCTCGACCTGCTCGGCAGCCACGATCCAGCGCCCCGGCTTCTTCGACAGATGCGCGCCCGGATGCGCATGGAACTTGATGCCATGCGCGCCCAGATACGCGTCGCTTTCCTCACCCTTGTAGCCGATGTTGCCCAGCAGGCCGGAGAGCATCGACAGGTGCACGGCATCGTAGCCCGCAGCCTCGTCGTTGATCTTCCACTTCTGCTCCTTGATCACGGTGAGCAGTTGCGAATGAATGTCTCGCCACTCACGCACGCGGCGGATGTTGATGAAGTTCTGGCGCAGCAGTTGTTCCCACTGGCGGTTGCTGATCTTGTGGGTCGCGGGTTCGCTTTCGGCCGGGTTGAACAGCGCGAGCTTTTCTTCCGCCGTTTCGGTATCACGCGCGCCGGAGCTGCGCTGATCGACCGGCAAAAACGCCGCATTGCGTGCATTCGCACCCTTGCTCGCTGGCGCAGTTTGCGCAGCCATTTCCTTGCGCGTCTTGGCGACGACCTTGCCGCCACGCGCGTCGGACAGCCATTTCCACAGACGCAGATAGCCGCTGAATTCGCTCTTCTCATCGTCGAACTTTGCATGCTGCTGATCGGCCTGCTGCTGCGCTTCCATCGGCCGGTCGCGCACATCCTGCACGCTCAGCGCCGAGGCGATGATCAGCACTTCGGCCACGGCGCCGCGTTCGCGCGCTTCCAAAATCATGCGACCCACGCGCGGATCGAGCGGCAGGCGCGACAGCTCCTTGCCCATGGGCAGCAACTGGCCGCGATCATCCACCGCGCCGAGTTCTGCGAGCAACTGGTAGCCGTCCGCAATCGCGCGGCCCGAAGGCGCTTCGAGAAACGGGAAATGCACCACATCGCCCAAGTTCAGCGACTTCATGCGCAAGATCACACCGGCCAGCGACGAACGCAGGATTTCCGGATCGGTGAACTTGGGACGCGATTCGAAATCGGCCTCGTCGTACAGACGAATGCAGATACCGTTGGCCACACGACCACAACGGCCCGCGCGCTGATTGGCCGCTGCCTGACTCACCGGCTCGACCAGCAGTTGCTCGACCTTGCTGCGGAACGAATAACGCTTCACACGCGCCGTGCCCGCATCGATCACATAACGAATGCCGGGCACCGTGAGCGAGGTTTCCGCCACATTGGTCGCCAGCACAATGCGGCGGCCCGTGTGGCCGTCGAAGATGCGGTCCTGCTCGGCCTGCGACAGGCGCGAGAACAGCGGCAGCACCTCGGCACTGCGCAGCACGGGCGAGTGCTGCAGGTGCTTGCGCAGATGGTCGGCCGCCTCGCGAATTTCGCGCTCGCCGGGCAGAAAGACGAGGATGTCGCCGCCCTTGCCGCCCGCCCACAGTTCGTCCACGCCCTCGGCAATCGCGTCGTCGAGATCGACGTCCTTCTTGTCGTCGAACGGGCGATAACGCATCTCGACCGGGAACGTGCGGCCCGAGACCATGATGACCGGCGCAGGTCCCGACTTGTTTTCAAAATGCTTGGCAAAGCGGTCCGCGTCGATGGTGGCGGACGTGACGATCACCTTCAGATCGGGCCGCTTGGGCAGGATCTGGCGGATGTAGCCCAGCAGAAAATCGATGTTCAGACTGCGCTCGTGCGCCTCGTCGATGATCAGCGTGTCGTAGGCCTTGAGCAGCGGATCGGTCTGGGTTTCGGCCAGCAAAATGCCGTCGGTCATCAGCTTGACCGAAGCGCCTTTTTGCAGCGTGTCCTGAAAACGCACCTTGTAGCCGACCACTTCGCCGAGCGGCGTGTTCAGTTCCTCGGCGATGCGCTTGGCGACCGACGATGCGGCGATACGGCGCGGCTGCGTGTGGCCAATCAGGTGGCCGCGCACAAAGCCCTTGTCGTCCGGCACCGCGTTGATCTTGCCGCGACCGAGTGCCAGAGCGATCTTGGGGAGTTGGGTGGTTTTTCCCGAGCCGGTCTCGCCACAGACGATGATGACCTGGTGCTTGTCCATGGCCTCCATGATTTCTTCACGGCGGGCGGAGACGGGGAGGGATTCGGGGAACGTGATCGACAAAGGCATAAGGGGCCCAATTATCCCAGCCCTTCCCTTTTCCTTCCCCAACTCATCCATTTTTTGGTTTTTGTTCATATTTTTGTTTTGCTTGCGGGTTCTACGAAGCCTGTGCGGCTTCGATGGGTCATTCGTTTTGAGGCGCCAATACAGCCCCTTATCCTTTGTTGCGAAGCCTTGCCGTACATGAGTACTGTCTGCGGCTTCGCGTCGCGGCTAAGGGGCTGTCTTGGCGTTGAGGTTGATGATTCCTGGGACAGCGTTCTCTTCTGAGTTCTGCTGTTTGAATACCAACAGCCCGCCGTTTGGTTTTTTTGGGTTTACTTGGTTTGATGCACCAGTAATTCCAGGCTGTGGGCTTCGGTTGGCGTGGGCACTTCCCACTTGTGCAGCATGCTGAGCAACGCCGCGTTCGTGAGCGTGGTGTCGCGTTTGCTGTTTCTTGTGAGCAGTTCTGCCCTGCTGGCTTCCAGATGCACCAGTCGGACGGTTGCGCCGTAGTCCAGGCACAGGTCCAGCGTCTTGCCGCGCATTTGTTGGGACAGGTGCGTGGCGTTCCAGACGAAGCGGCGTTTTTCACGCAGCAGGGCCTTGGCTTTGTCGATGGCGCGGTGGGCGACTGCGCCGTCGTTTTGGCCGTGGCGCAGGCCGAGTTCGGCGCGGGCGTCGTCGAAGGAGACGACCGGCCAATCGGGGCAATTGCTTGCCACCCAGGTGTTCTTGCCGCTGGCGGGCAGGCCGCACATCACGACCACTTGCGAGCCGGGTTCTTCGTGCAGTGCGTAGTCCGGGTGCAGTTGCGCACCGCGAAAGTAGCGCACAGCCGTCTCGGGCGACGCGAACTGCCTTGGAGTGCGCAGGCAGCCCTCTTCCTCGGCCAGCTCGCGCACCAGATCGATGTTGAGCAGCACGCCGTCCACGTCGGGACAGATGCGGCCCACGATGTCTGCGCGGGCGAGCATGCACAGCAGATGCACATCGACCTGCCAAGACAGTTCGCGCACGATGAACTCGGGCGAATGGCCGCGACGCGATTCGGCAAACGCGAAGAACGGCACTTGGTGCACCGCGATCAGGCGGCAGATGGCCTCGCGCTGCGTCACCGGCGCACCGGCCTCCCACAGCGCAATGCGCACATCGACCGCGCCCTTGCGCGAGTGACCAGGCTGCGAGATGCGACCGTCGTCGCTCACCACCGTGGTGGAGCACTTGGCCACATCGTGCAGCAGCGCGGCGAGAAACACCGTTTCGCGGTCGCGCTGATCGAGTTGCGCGTAATGGGCATCTTCCAGCAGTGCGCGCACCACCATCTGGGTGTGCGTCCATACATCGCCTTCGGCGTGGTAGATGGGGTCCTGCGGCGTGGTCTTGGCCTTTTCCAGTTGAGGAAAGGCGTCGAGGCACGCAGCAAAATCCACATCCGTGCCCGACTTGTCCGGGTCAGGCACCAGCGTTTGAATGTCTTTCCAATCATCGTCCCGCATGGGAATCTCCTTGGGCATTGGGTGCTGCGTGCACGCTCAACGCCATGTCTTGTCTATGTTGCCCGCAAAAATGTCGACGCCATCACGCAAGCCGTTGGGCACGATGGGGCGTTCGCTGTGGTGCGAGCCTGAATTCAGAATCACCTGGACAAAGTCGGAGCGAACGAACTTGTAGCGCTCCGTTGTCTGGCCGTTTTCTTCGACCTTGATGTACAGGCCCTCGGCGCAATCCGACGGATCGGTCTGCCGCCAGCACAGCTCCATGTCGAGCCGCTGACGCTGCACGATCTGCTCGAACGCAGCACGCCAATGCCTGCTGCGACCCAGCGATGGTGCGATCAGCGCGAGCAGGTCCTGCATGCGCTTGGGAGCCGTGCCGCTGTAGAGCACGGGCACCGACACCACCGGCACATCGGCCAGCAAGGCATGGCGTGCGGGCGTGTCGAGAAAACAGGCCCGGCTGCGATCCCAGATGTCGAACTCGGCAAACCAATGCGGCAAAGCGTCGTAGAACACCGAATGCTTGGCATACAGCCATTCGCCGTACATGACATAGCGGTCTTCGAGCCGTTTGAGCAGCGCAGCTTCATGCGCTCTCGCCCATTGTTTGAACGCGTTGAACTGGCGCTCTCTGCCGCCCATCTGGTCGATCTGCAGATAGTGACCGCGCGACTGCAGAAGCAATGCGCCGTCATTGGAAAAGCTCAGTGCCGAATTGGCACCGTCGAGCTTTTCCTCGACCACGATATGACGACCCGCCAAGTGCTCATAAGGCACGGAATCGTTGTCGTCACCTGCCTGCAGACGCGAGCCTTTCAGATGCGGCGTGCGCGGGTATTTGAGAATGTCCAGGTTGGACAGGTGTTGTATGGATGAATGCGAAGTCATGTTGTGCTTTCTGTGAAATGAAACAGGAAAAGCCAACGACTGCGAAAACGCCGCAATGAAGCGAGGGTATCGACAACGCCGTTTTTCAGCGCCGATCCAAGCGAATGGACGGGTACGGAAAAAACAGGTTGAAGAAAACCGTGGAAAGCAACTCGGCGCGCGCCCGTTGCAAGCAACGACGGGCCTTTCACGCCAATCCACACACCGCAGCGCACACGCGAAAAGAAAGATCCCTGGGTGAGAAACCGGGATCAGCGTGTGACGAAGTCGTTCAGCAGGAACGTGTGCGGCGGGACATGGTGCACCTCTATGTGGTGAGGGTGGATGGATGAAACCGAAAAGAAGGCCGCGAGTGTATTGCGAGTAACCGAGTTACCGCAAGCCATGCGTAGCACAAATGCATCAGTCCGCAGAGAATGCGGTGAAATCCCGGATTTGACATTTTTGAGTCACACGGCCGCCCCGCAGTGCAACAATACGGCCGACGCGCGGTGCCGTGGCGCTGGCGCATGTAAAAAGAGACAGACCTCCCCGAGGTGCCCAATTGAATCCTCCGTCATCGCTCCATTCTTCGCTTCTGGCACAACCCCTTGATGCCAGTGATGCCAGTGAACCCCGCGCCGCCGTGACGCCTCCACGCCTCGAACCGCCCTATGTCATCTTCGACCGCAGCCAGTGGGCCGCGCTCAGAAGTCCCGAGGACCATGTGCCCTCGCTGGCCAGCATCGAGATGCTGGGAGGCGTGAACGATCCGGCGCTGCAGATCGAGGTGGAAGAAATCTTTCTGCCGCTCACCCGTTTCATCAACTCGCACATCCGCGCCGCGCATGAATTGAGCCGCATCGTCTACAGCGGTTTTGATGGCACAGACTCGTCGACCCGAGCGACACCCTATGTGATCGGCGTGGCGGGCAGCGTGGCCGTGGGCAAGAGCACGTTTGCGCGTCTGCTGCGCGCGGTGCTGGCGCAGACCGTGCCGGGCCGCCGCGTGGAACTGGTGACGACCGACGGTTTTCTCTACCCCACGCGCGAGTTGCAGGAGCGCGCGCTCATGGGCCGCAAGGGCTTTCCGGACAGCTACGACCTGCCCGCGATGCTGGATTTTCTGTCGTCGGTGAAGTCCGGCAAATCCGGACTCAAAGTGCCGGTCTATTCGCACGAGGCCTACGACATCGTGCCTGATGAATTCGAGCATATCGACCGGCCCGACATCCTGATCTTCGAAGGCCTGAACGTGCTGCAGACCAAGAACATCGCGGCAGCCGTGGCGTCCGATTTCTTCGATTTCTCGATCTATCTGGATGCCGATTCGACACTGATCGAGAAGTGGTACATCCAGCGTTTCGTGAAGCTGCAGCGCACGATATTCCAGCGCGAAAGCTCGTACTTTCACCACTACAAGGACCTGAGCGAGGGCGAGGCGATCCAGGTGGCGCGCGGCATCTGGCAGCAGATCAACCTGCCCAATCTGCTCGACAACATCGCCCCCACACGCGGCCGCGCGCGCATTGTGCTGCGCAAGGGCGAGCAGCACCAGATCGAGGAAATCTCGGTTCGTCAGACCTGAACACGGGATTCCACGATTGCGTCAACACGGTCTCGCCAAATCGATATAAGCTACCGCTGATAAATAGCCCGCATCGCTGATCCAACGATCAACTACTGGGCTCACACGACAACAGCGAGACAACATGAACGCATCCACCACCAGCCACTCGAGTGACGGTCGCAACCTCGGTTTGCTGATCGCAGCGCAATCTCTGGGCGGCGCGTCCCCGCCCATCATCATCTCGCTGGGCGGTCTGGTGGGGCAGCAACTGTCGAACAACCCATCAGCGGCCACGCTGCCGGTCAGCCTTTATCAGCTCGCGCTCGCGCTGTGCACCCTGCCCGCCGCGTGGCTCATGCACCGCATGGGACGGCGCTTCACCTACATGATCGGCGCGTTGATGGGCGCGGTCTCCGGCGCGGTGGCAGCACAGGGAATCGCGCAGTCGGACTTCGTGCTGTTCTGCATCGGCACGGCCTGCTCGGGCTTTTACGCGGCCTGCGTGCAGAGCTACCGCTTCGCTGCAGCCGACGCGGTGATGGGCGACTCGGCGGCACAGGCGCGTGCCATCTCGCGCATCATGATCGGCGGTTTGATCGCGGGCATCATCGGTCCGCAGATCGTCATCTGGACGCGCGACGCCCTGCCTGGCACACCATTCGCCGGCAGCTTCTACGGACAGGCCGTGCTCGCATTGCTGGCCCTGCCGCTGCTCGCCTGCCTGCGACTGCCCAAGGCGCAATCCAAGGTGGTGGCGGGCGAAGCTCGGCCCCTCATGGAGATCGTGAAAACGCCCAAGTTCATCGTCGCCGCAGCGGCGGGTGTGGTGAGCTACGGGCTCATGGCCTTTCTGATGACTGCCGCACCCATGGCCATGGTCGGCTGCGGCCACACCATCGGCGAGGCCGCGCTCGGCATTCAATGGCATGTGCTGTCGATGTTCGCGCCGAGCTTTTTCACGGGCAAGCTGATCAACCGCTACGGCAACCGCGCCATCACCACGCTGGGCTTGCTGATGATTGGCGCATCGGGCGTGATGGCGCTGCTCGGGCTCGATCTGTTCCACTTCTGGGGTGCACTGATTCTGCTGGGCGTGGGCTGGAACTTCGGCTTCATCGGTGCAACCTCGCTGATCACCGAGTGCTACCGCCCCGCCGAGCGTGCCAAGGTGCAGGCGCTCAATGATTTTCTCGTGTTCGGCACCGTGGCGATTGCATCGTTCGGCTCGGGCCAGTTGCTGCACACCGTGGGCTGGAACGGCATCAACACGGGCATGTTGCCGCTCGTCGCCATCGTGCTGGTGCTGCTCGGACTGCAAAGCAGCAGGTTGAAAACGGCCTGATGGCTGCTACTTGAGACCGAGACGCGTGAGCTTCTTGATCAGCCCCACGCGCGAGATGCCCAGCACGCGCGCAGCTTCGGACTGGTTGCCGCCCGACTGTGCCATGGCCTCGCGGATCATGCGCGTTTCCAGTTCCTGAATCGCCGCATCCATGCTGCCTTGCATGGTGGATTTTTCTGCAGCAGGAGCTTCAGGCAATTCGGTACTTTCACCGCTCGCAAAGCGCAGCAGATCGGCATCCACGGTATGGCTTTCGGGCAGGATCAACGCGCCCGCCGACTCCACCACCGCCTTCAACTGCCGCACATTGCCGGGCCACTCGCGTGTCTGCAGCCATTGCAGCGCATCGGCACTGAAGCGCGCATTCGGCATCACGCCATGCAGAAATCGCGCGGCGAGCAAGGGCACATCCGCACCGCGTTCTGACAAGGCCGGAGTACGCAGCACCATGCCCTTCAGACGGTAATACAGGTCTTCGCGAAAACTGCCTTCGCGCACCATGGCTTCAAGGTCTCGATGCGTGGCCGCCACCACGCGCACGTCGGCTTTTTTCTCCTGCCTGCCGCCCACGGGCATGAAGGTGCCCTCCTGCAGAAAGCGCAGCAGCTTGACCTGCATGAGCGCAGGCATCTCGCCCACTTCATCCAGAAACAACGTGCCGCCATGTGCAGTTTCCACCAGCCCCACCTGATCGCGATGCGCGCCCGTGAAACTGCCTTTGAGATGACCAAACAACTCGCTTTCCAGCAGTTCCGCCGACAGCGCGCCGCAATGGATGATGCCGAACGGCCCATCGCGCCGAGGGCTGCATTGGTGCAATGCGCGCGCGACCAGCTCCTTGCCGGTTCCGGTTGGCCCGAGCACGATGAGATTCACCGACGTCGCACCCACGCGCCGCACCATCGCGCGCAACTGCAGCATGGCAGGGGTCTGACCGATCAGGCCCATTTCATCGGGTTGCTGCTCGCTCTTGGCCGAACGCAACTCGCGCACCTCGGCATCGAGCCGCGCCTTGTGCATGGCACGCATGACGACCACGCGCAGCATCTCGGGGTCGATGGGTTTGACCAGAAAATCCCACACGCCCAGTTCCACCGCACGCAGCGCGATGTCGCGATCACCGTGGCCACTGAGCACCACGACCACCGCCGACGCAAAGCGTGGAATCAGCGACAAGCCCGCTTCGGGGTCCATGCTCGGCGGCATCGCGAGATCGAGCAGAACCACCTGCGGCCTGTCGTTTTCAAAGGCCTGCAGCGCCTCGTCCACATCACCCGCCACCGACACGCGATAGCCGAGCTGACGCAGAAACGATGCGCCCAGTCGCTGGTACGCGGGCTCGTCATCGACCAGCAGAATGTGGCCGGATGCGGAGGTCTTGTTGGCGTCGTTGAGGCTCATGGTGCGGTGTTGTTGTCGGTTGTCGGGGTCGCGGGAAAGGTCAGCGTGAAGCAGGTTCGCCAAGGCGCTCGCTCGCTCAGTTCGGCGGTGCCACCATGCGCGGCCATGATGCGCGCGACGATGGCCAAGCCCAGCCCCGTGCCGCCCGGACTGCGCGATGCAAACGGCTGAAACAGGCGCTCGCGCAGATCGTCGGGAATGCCGGGGCCGTCATCGCAGACATGCACCAGCACGGCGTTGTCGCGTCGTTCGGCATCGACCAGCACCCGTTTGCTGCCAGCCGATTGCCGCGCGTTGGTCAGCAGATTGACGATGGCCTGATCGAAACGCGCACCGTCGAGCGTCACGTTGAATGCGCCTTCCAGCCTCGGCCCGATTTCGACTTCGGGCATGCGGCGAATCAGGCTTTTGATGCGCGCCGCGATGTCGGTCTCCGCCGCATGAATCTGCCACGGCTTGGCGTAGTCGAGCAGATCTTCGGTGAGGCGCGAGATGCGCGCGATCTGATCGCCCACCTCTTGCCGCGTATCCTGCGGAGCCATTGCCACCGCCATGGCGATGATGTTGAGCGGGTTGCGCAGATCGTGCGCCACAGTGGTGGCAAGCGAGCCGAGCTCTGCCAGACGCGCATTCAACTGCCGCTCGCGTTCGCGTTGTTGGGCGTGCTCGGAGCGCTCCACGTTCGCTGCGGCATCGGCCAGAATCGTGCCAAACAGCTCGGCCAGATGCAGTTGGCCAGGTGGCGCTTCTTCAAATCCGATGAGCTGCGTCTGCCACTCGCCCGCGCCATTTGCCGTGCAGATCAAGGTCGGTTCACTGCCCTGCTCCTGCGCGTGAACGACGCTGGCATCACGCGCCATCTGCACGTGAATCTCCATGCCCATGCGCTGCGAGAGCATGGCAGCGGCCTTGGCTTTCAACTGCTCCATGGTGTCGGCCTGACTCAGTTGCACACGCCATTGCCGCCAGTCTTCGGCAGACAAGGTGCCGCCCGGATACACCAGGCGCGACGCGAAGCTCCACACCGGCCCGCGCAGCGCGAGCGTGGTGGCGGCCACGGCCATCGCCACCACCCAGCGCGACTCGAACGGCAGCAGCACAGCCGCCAGCGGCACGACCAGCACACCGAGCGCAATCAGAATCGCCGACGCCAATGCGCGCCGTGCCCAGATGTTCGCAACGAACACGCGATAGCGCAGAATGCCGTAGACCAGAATCACCGGATACGCAGGCGCGGCCAGCACCTGCCACGGATAGACGGGAATCTTGAGCGCCGCAAACGCATAGCCCGACATGGCCATCAACCCCCAGCCGCACGAGATGGCCACGGCTGCAATCTGGCGCTGCCGCTGCGCCGATGCCGCATGGAAAAATGCCATCAGCAACGCCAGAATCCCGAGCGCAGCAAAGCAGGCCCAGACCAGACTCGTCATCCAGCCCACATGGTTGGGCACCACCACCCATTCCACGCCGGTGAAAGGCGCAAAGTGCTCGAAGCTGCCGGGCGAGCGCAGCAAGGCATGCAGCGCGGTCAACCCCGCGCCGATATAAGCCGCGTAGATCCACCGCCGGTCAATCGGCGAGTGGCAAAAGATCAGACAGAAATGCAGAAACGCCGCCGAGGTGAGCGGCAGCGTGGACAGCAGCGCCATCGCCAGCGGCGCAGTGCCTATGCCGAACCAGTTGGGCAGTTCATTGCCGACGATCCAGGTCGCCACACCGGCCAGAAACACCACCAGCAGCCGCGCGCCGCGCACCTGATGGGCCCAGACCAGCAGCACCACGCTGAGCGCAATGGTCTCCAGCAAAGTCAGAAATAAAGCGACGTGAATAGCCATGGGCTCGCACTGTAAACGGCGTTGACGCCTCGGGCAAGAACGCTGTATACGGCGTTGACACCCAAAAGAACAAACCCAACAAAATCAACCACTTGCGAATTGGCACGCTTGCTGCACAACACAGTGCATGAACACGCCAAACCACTCCACCACCGCTCCCGAAGGCCAGACCGTGCATGCCGCTCTGGATATTTCCGCACTGGTGGCTGCGGACCAATGGAATGCGCTGTCGCCCGCGATCCGCCGCCGCTTTGCCAGCGGCCACGCCGATGTGAGCTACGTCGGCGACATGGAGTTGCGCACATCGCTGATCGGCCGCGTCTTCGGCATGGCGGCAAGCCTGCTGGGCAGCCCGCTCGCCGCATCACGCAAGCATGCGGTGAAGGCCACGGTGAACGTGCGCAATGACGGCGCGGGCGGCGTGGTGTGGGAGCGCATTCTGGGCAACCAGAGCGTGCGCTCCACCAAGCGCCGGGGCCCCGATGGCGGGCTGGAGGAATGCACCTCGGGCGGCCTGTCCATGCACCTCGATGTGCTGGTCGAAGACGGCGCGCTGGTGTTCGCCAGCCGTGGCTACTTTCTGCTGATCGGCAAGCTGCGCCTCTCCGTTCCCGCCTGGCTCACGCCCGGCACCTGCCGCGTCGAACACCGCGATGTGGCCCCCGGCCAGTTCCGTTTCACGATGGACATGCACCACCCCCTCTGGGGCCACACCTTCCATCAAAGCGGCGTGTTCAACGACCCACAGATCTGAATTTGAGTTTGAAGAAAGAGGAAATCCAAATGACCATGACCACACTCGTCTTCTGCGTGCTCGCCCTGCAAACCATGATGGGCGGCTTCGACAATCTCTGGCACCACGAGCTGCACGCGCGACTGCCGCAGCGCGCATCGGCACGCTACGAGCTGCGCCTGCACTCCATGCGCGAGGCCATCTACGGCGTGCTGTATTTCGCGTTTGCGTGGATTCAACTGCAGGGCTGGTGGGCCGTGCTGGTCGCAGCGCTGCTGATGATCGAGATGGTGATCACCGTCGCCGATTTTCTGGAAGAAGACAAGAGTCGCAAGCTGCCGCCTTTCGAGCGCGCGCTGCACACCGTGCTCACCGTGAGCTACGGTCTGCTGATCGGCCTGCTCGCGCCCATGCTGTGGGCTGCCGCGCAGATGCCGACGGAACTCGTGTTCACCTACCACGGCTTCTGGAGCTGGTTCTGCACGCTCGCATCGGTCGGCGTGCTGACCTGGAGCGCCCGCAACGCCATCGCCGTATGGCACATGGGCAAGGCGGTCGAGCCCGAAGCCGCGCACAGCACACCGCAAGTCATCGGCGCATCGACCGTGCTCGTCACCGGCGGCACCGGCTTTGTGGGATCGGCACTCGTGCGCCAACTGCAGCGCGAAGGTCGCCGCGTCATCGTGCTGAGCCGCGATCCGTTGCAAGCCCGCGCCAGCTTTGGCCACAGCGTCTGGGTGACGGAACGGTTGAACGACATTCCATCGGAAACCCGCATCGACGCCATCGTTCATCTGGCCGGTGCCAACATCCTCGGCGGCCCATGGACCAAGAGTCGCCGCCAGACGCTGCTGCAAAGCCGCCTGAACATCACCCGCGATCTGATGGCGTTGATCGAGCGCCTTGAACGCAAGCCCGAAGTGCTGATCGCCGCATCGGCCGTGGGCTACTACGGCACGGTGCACGGCAACGCGCGCATCGACGAATCCGCCGCAAGCGACCCCGGCCGCTTCCAATCCGACCTGTGCGCCGCCATCGAACGCGAAGCACAACGCGCCGAACCCCTCGGCACCCGCGTGGTCTGCGTGCGCCCCGGCATCGTGCTCGGTGCGGACGGCGGTGCCCTTCCCCCACAGGCGTTTGCTGCACGGCTGGGTCTGGGTGCCATCATCGGATCGGGCGAGCAAGCCATGCCGTGGATTCATCTCGACGACCTCGTTGGCCTGATCTGCCATGCCATGTCCGAGCCCGTGCTGCACGGCCCGCTCAATGCGGTCGCACCCGGCATCGCATCGCAGGCTGCGTTTGCGCGCACCTTGGCGTCGGTCCATCGCATGCCGGTGTGGATGAAGATGCCTGCAGGCGTGCTGCGCACCTTGCTCGGCGAGATGTCGGAACTGCTGCTCGACGGCCAGAACGTCGTGCCCGCCAAGGCCATGGCAAGCGGCTACCGCTTCCGCCATTCGTCGTTGCGCAAGGCGCTTGAAGCGACTGCGTCAGCGGAACGCTCAGAGGTCGCACCGGCCTGATCGCACACAGCCAGAAAATCCGGGATGTAAATGCGGGATATGCTTGCTACACCATGTCCCGCAAAACCCTGCTCATCGTCTACCACTCCATGACCGGCGGCACCCACCAGATGGCCGAGGCCGCGCGCGATGGTGCCTTGCAGGAAAGCGAGATTCAGGTGCGCCTGCTGCATGCGAATGACGCGCAACCAGACGATGTGCTGCAAGCCGATGGCTATGTCTTCGCCACGCCCGAAAACCTCGCGGCCATCAGCGGCCAGATGAAGGATTTTTTCGACCGCTGCTACTACCCTGTGCTCGATCGCATTAATGGGCGACCTTATCTCTCACTGATCTGCGCGGGCAGCGACGGCAGCAACGCCGCACGGCAGATCGCACGTATCGCCACGGGTTGGCGACTCAAGGAAGTGGCCGAGCCGCTGATCATCTGCACGCACGCGCAGACACCAGAAGCCATTCAGGCCGAGAAAAAGATCAGCGATGCCGATCTGCAGACCTGCCGATCGCTGGGCGAATCACTGGCTTCGGGCTTGGCGCTCGGCGTGTTCTGATCAATCACACACGGCCAGAGCCGCTTCGCCTTGCTCCTGCAATTCCGCGTATTTCATCCCCCAGGTCCGCATCGCCAGCAGGACCGGCTTGAGCGACATGCCCAGCTCCGTCAATTCGTAATCCACACGCGGCGGCACCTCCGCGTGGACGGTGCGTTGAACGATGCCGTCGATCTCCAGCTCGCGTAATTGCAGAGTGAGCATGCGCTGGGTGACGTTCGGGATTTCGCGGCTCAGTTCCATGAAGCGCAGCTTCTTTTGCGTCATCAGCTTGAAGAGGATGATGGGCTTCCATGTGCCGCCCATGACCGAGAGCGTGACTTCCACGGAGCAACCGCTTTTGCTGTTCAATCGCTTCATATCGAACCCCAATACTTACATTTTTAATACTACCCAACAAATATGTCGGTTCTTGGTTTTTTGAAGCTTACCGCGCAAGATAAGCCCATGCACGCGAACGATGGAATCTCCTTCCACCCATTGCGTCATCCCATACATCATCCAAGCAAAGGACTCCTGTCATGAAAGCCATTCAACTGCAAAGCCCCGGTGGTCTGGACCACCTGAAGCTCGTCGATCTGCCCACACCCGGCGCGCCGCAGGCGGGCGAAATCCAGGTGCGCGTGCATGCCAGCTCGCTCAACTACCATGACCTCGGCGTGGTGAGCAGCCCCATCGGCAAGCGCGAAGGCATGATCCCCATGGCGGACGGCGCAGGCGTGGTGACTGCGGTGGGCGCGGGCGTCACCGAGTTCAAGGCGGGCGACGCGGTCGTCTCGTGCTTCTTCCCGACCTGGCAGGCCGGTCGCGCGACGATTGCCGATTTCGCCACCGTACCGGGCGACGGCATCGACGGCTTTGCGCGCGAAGTGGTGAACGCGCCCGCCACCTCGTTCACGCTCGCCCCCAAGGGTTACACGCATGAAGAAGCGGCCACGCTCACCACAGCGGGTCTCACCGCATGGCGCATGCTGGTGATCAACGGCAGCATCAAGGCGGGCGACACCGTGCTGGTGTTGGGCACGGGCGGCGTGTCGATCTTCGCGCTGCAGATGGCCCGCGCGATGGGCGCGACCGTGATCGCGACGACCTCGTCCACCGCGAAGGAAAAGCAGTTGCTCGCCATGGGCGCGTCCCATGTCATCAACTACAAGGACAATGCCAAGTGGGGCGACGAAGTGCTCAAGCTCACGGGCGGACGCGGCGTGGACATCGTCGTCGAAGTCGGCGGCCCGAGCACCCTGCCCCAATCGATCCGCGCCTGCCGCGTGGGCGGCCATATCTCGCTCGTCGGCGTGCTGACGGGCTTTGCGGGCGACATTCCAACCGTCGAACTGATGCGCAAGCAGCAGACGCTGCAAGGGCTGATCGTCGGCAGCCGTCAGGACCAACAGGACATGATTCGCGCGCTCGACAACTTCGACTGGAAGCCGGTGATCGACAGCCAATATCCGCTGGAACAGATCGCAGCGGCCTTCGAGCACCAGAAGGCTGGCAAGCATTTTGGCAAGGTTTGCCTGAGCTTCTGATCGCTTGAGAACAAAAACCTGCCACGGAGCACAGGCACCTGTCTGTGCTCCGTGGTCGTTGCCATGAATCCGCGATGATGGCGCGATGACAACGACGCAATCCACTACCGACGCGCGCATTCGCGTGCTGCAGATCGGCCCGCTGCCCCAGCCTTCGCTCAATGTGAAACTGGCGCAGCTTTATGACGTGACCGTGCTGAGCGAGCAACCGGATGCCGCCAGATTTCTTGCCGAACAGGGCGCGCAGTTCGAATACCTCGTCACCTCCGCCAACATGGGCCTGAAGGCCGATGTGGTGAACGCGTTGCCCCATCTGCGCATGGTGAGCAGCTTTGGCGTGGGCTTCGACAAACTCGACGAGCAAAGCCTTGTCGCGCGCGGCGTTCGCGTAGGCTATACGCCCGGCGTGCTCGACGATTGCGTGGCCGACATGGCGTTTGCGCTGCTGCTCGATACTGCCCGACAACTGAGTGCCGCAGATCGCTTTGTGCGCGCGGTTCGCTGGTCCCAAGGCGAGCGCTTTGGGGTGAGCACCAAGGTGTCGGGCAGGCGATTGGGCATTCTGGGTCTGGGCCGCATCGGCACGCAGATCGCCGAACGCGCGCAGGGCTTTCGCATGGAAGTGGCCTATCACAACCGCCGTGCGGTGGCGGGCTCGCCCTATCCGTATATGGACTCGCTGGACCAGCTCGCGCAATGGTGCGACTTTCTGGTGATCGCCGCAGCAGGCGGCGAAGGGACCAGGCATCTGGTCAACGCGCAGGTGCTGCAATCGCTCGGCAAAAACGGCTTCGTCATCAACATCGCACGCGGCAGCGTGATCGACGAGCAGGCGCTGCTGGAAGCGCTGACCAACGGCACCATCGCAGGCGCGGGCCTCGACGTGTTCGAAAACGAGCCCCATCCCCTGCCCGGCCTGCTCGCGTTGGACAATATCGTGCTGGCCCCGCATGTCGCCAGCGGCACCCACGAAACGCGCGAGGCCATGGCGCAATTGGTGCTGGACAATCTGCAAAGCGGCATCGCCACCGGCGCACCATTGCAGGAAGTGCCTTGGTCCGCCGCCGCAGCCGCCAAGGCCTGAGCACTAGCGTTAACGGATCTCCACGCCCGGCAGCAGCTCCATGCCAAGGCGTTGCTCCAACTCGCCATAGCTGATGGGCCGCCCGGCCTGTCCCTGTGCGGAGTTCTGCTGCCAATGTGCCCACGCACGCTTGGTGGTGGCGTCGTAGACCAGCTTGAAAAGCTGCGTCGGCACACTCACCCGGTCCTGCCCGATGGTCTGCCGACGTGGCGACTCATACACCGGTCCGGTGATCACATACACATCACCCTTGGCCCGCAGCGCATAGCTGCGCGTGTCCTTCTCGATCTTGGCCCACGGCCCGCTGTTATGCGCCGAGTTCTGCGGCACCATGTTGGCCAGGCTGAAGCTCTGCGCCATCGCCTCGGGCGTGGGCATGTCGGCAGCCGGTGCCATATGCCCGCGCGCAAAGCCCGAGCCTTTGTAGTCGTCCAATTCCGAACGTTCGCTGCGAGGCAGACGCGCATCGGCAAAGAAACGATCCGTGCGCTCCTCGCCTTGCGCATTCAGCACTGTCTGCCGATTGAGCCGCTCGGCCACGAACACCGGCGTGCGCGTGCTCCCGTTGTGCAGCACCGCAAACGCGTGATAACAAAGCTCGCGCAACTTGGGTGCCGACGGCACGCGCGGAGCAATCCCGCCCGCGAAGAATTCGGGGCAGCTCACAAACCGAGTCGGCGACAAGCCCTGCCCGTTGGACGACGAGACAGGGGATGCAGGAGGCGCATGGCCCGTCGAAGGCCCAGTGGACGCAATCGGCGGCAGCCTGAACGGAGGGTTGAGTGATGAGTGGCGCAGCTCCTCCAACACCCAGGGCATCAACCCACAACTGGAAATCTGGGTAGCGATGGCACTGGAGCCGATCAACCAGAGGCAGAGGCGACGAGTGGAGGAAACAAGGCTGGAGATCGATGAGCCCGCCGCTTTGCGCTTGGTGGGCTTCTTCTTTTTGTTCTTGACTGTCATTCAACTGCGAGTCTAATGACTTATGCCATAGCCAAAAGACAGAATGACAAAAAAGACAAGTGCTCGTGACGGCGAAAACGCAGAACGACTGTTCCACATCCACTTTAGATGTTACGCACTGTATAAACATGGGCAGATCGACACCCCCATTCACTAACCTGAATAGCGCGGGACAGTAAAATGTAAAGTCGCTCACCGTCCCGATCCAGCAGCGTGTTTTTTATTTCGGGATGAGCACGGAGAACGCCACACGGCATTTGCTGATCCGATTATGGATGGCGCAATGCTCCGAACGGTTCGAAAAACAATACACGAGGAAGTCATTGGCATGAGAAAAATCGCAGTCGTTCTGGGAACCCGGCCCGAAGCCATCAAGATGGCGCCACTCGTCAAGGCCCTGCGCAATTCCAAGCATTTGACTCCGGTGGTGATTGCCACCGCACAGCATCGTGAAATGCTCGATCAGGTTCTGGATATTTTCGATATTCAGCCCGACTACGATCTGGACCTGATGCGCCCCAATCAGACCTTGCCCGAGTTGACCGCACGGCTGATTACCGCACTCGACGAATGCCTCAAGGAAATCCAACCGAGCGCCGTGCTGGTGCAAGGCGACACCACCACGGTGATGGCAGCGTCGCTGGTGTCGTTCTACCATCACATCCCCGTGGGACATGTCGAGGCCGGCTTGCGCACCCATGACATGCAGAACCCGTTCCCTGAAGAAATGAACCGGGTTCTGACGGGCCGACTCGCACGCTGGCACTTCGCCCCCACACAATCCTCCGCCGACAATCTGCTCAAGGAAGGACTTGCAGCCGACAGCGTTTTCCTCACCGGCAACACCGTGATCGACGCGCTGTTCGACGCACGCAAACACCCCTCCAAAGTGGCGCGCCCCATTGAGCCGGGGCGCAAGATGATGCTGGTCACCACACATCGGCGCGAGAATTTTGGAGAACCGCTGCAGCACATCTGCAATGCCGTGCTGGAGTTGCTGGAGAAGAATCCGGAACTGGAAGTGCTGTTCCCCGTGCACCCCAATCCCAATGTGTCCTCCGTAGTGCGCGCCCAATTCGAAAAACACCCGCGTGTGGAACTCTGCGCGCCGCTG
Source organism: Diaphorobacter sp. HDW4B (assembly GCF_011305535.1). Classification (GTDB taxonomy): domain Bacteria; phylum Pseudomonadota; class Gammaproteobacteria; order Burkholderiales; family Burkholderiaceae_C; genus Diaphorobacter_A. The sequence goes on along the minus strand of NZ_CP049905.1, from coordinate 4,622,776 downwards.
GACTACCTGTCGTTCATCGCGGCCATGGAGGCCGCAACCATCATCCTGAGCGACTCGGGCGGCGTCCAGGAAGAAGCGCCAGCGCTGGGCAAACCCGTGCTGGTCATGCGCGAAGAAACCGAGCGCCCGGAAGCCGTGACCTTTGGCGTGGCCGAGCTGGTGGGCACCAACACACAGCACATTGTCGAGCGAGTTCAGCGCCTGCTGAGCGATCCAGCCGCCTATGCAGACATGGCGCGCGGCGCGTCTCCTTATGGCGATGGCACGGCAGCGGCTCGCATTGTCGGCATTCTCGAATCTTCTTTTGCAGCGTCCGACAAGACGGCGTGACAAAAAAGCACCAGCAGCACCAGCGACCCGACACTCGACACCCGCAGCAGAACACCCCAGCCATATCAGAAATGAGCGCTTTGCATACAAGGTCCGATGGAAAGGCCTCGCCCAAACACCGGCGAAGCCTGATCTATTTTTCGTCCGTTCCTTACGACAGCTACGCGCAGCGCCCTCATTTCATGGCCGAAGCCTTTTCGAAGAACGGCTTCGATGCCATCCTGTGGGTGGACCCCTACCCCACGCGTTTTCCGGTGATCTCGGATTTCAGACGCCTGGTGCAACGCAAGAAGCCCCCCATTAAACGACCGTTCGCTGGCGTGGACGTGCTGCAGCCAACGGCCTTTCCCATCGAGCCCCTGCCCATGAGTGCCGCCATCAACCACGCACTGGCATGGCGACCTGTGCGTGATCGACTGCTCGCATTTGCAAGAAACTCGGCGCATTGCGTCATCGGCGTGGGCCGTCCCAGCAAGCTCGCCGAATGGGCCATCGACAAGGTGCCGCATGCGCGCTCGTTCATCGATGTGCTCGACAACTTCCCTGCGTTCTACAGCGGAATCTCCAGAGTCTCGATGCGTCAGCGTCTGCAGGCTTTGTGCGTCAAAGTAGATGATGTCTACTGCTCGTCCTCCGCACTCAGCGCTGATTTGAAGTCCCTGCGCGGCGATGCGATCACCGTGCTCAACGGCTATTTCTCGACCGACCTGCCGCACACAAGCCACGGCACGCCCACTCGCTGCATCGGATATGTTGGCAGCATCGCCAAATGGTTCGACTGGCCACTGGTCGTGTCGATTGCCAAGGCCTTGCCGCAAACCACCGTACGTTTGATTGGCCCGGAGTTCATTCCACGCCCCACCAATCTGCCGCCGAATATCGAAATGATCGGCGAAATCCACCACAGCGAAGTCATGCAATACATCCATGATTTTTCTGTCGGCCTGATTCCGTTTCGCATCGATGATTTGACCGCAGCAGTCGACCCGATCAAATACTACGAATACCGCTGCTTCGGCATTCCCGTATGGTCCACCGATTTCGGCGAGATGCAATATCGCAGCGAAAAGGATGGCGTCATTCACATAGACGCAAAATCGGACTGGAAGAAACTCTGGAATGAAAATACCCAGGGCCAGTTTTCCGACGAAGAACTGCAAGCCTTCCGCAAGGAAATCTCCTGGACGCGGCGATTCGAACCCATCATCGCGCGCTCCTTGCTGGCTGTGGAGCAGCCCGTTTCCATGCCGCCGCAAAATCGCGCCCTCCCCTCAGAACAATGACCCGCGCCAAACTTCTCATCAACGGGACCGAGTTCAGGCAAAAATCCCCGCCCACCAAAATATTCACCGACCTCTGGGTGCACCGCAGCTTGCTGGTTCAACTGATTTCCAGAGACATCGCCGGCCGGTATCGCGGCTCGCTGTTCGGCTCCGTCTGGGCGTTTTTCAACCCGCTGTTGATGCTGCTGCTCTACACCATGGTGTTTGGCGTCTTTCTCCAGGCCAAGTGGGGAGGCGCCACCGACACCGCACAGTTTTCGCTGGTGCTGTTTGCGGGTCTGCTGGTGTTCAACTTCTTCTCGGAATGCCTGAACCGCTCGCCAAGCCTCATCAACAACAACGTCAATCTCGTCAAAAAAGTCGCGTTTCCGCTGGAAATCCTGCCGTGGATGACGATTGGCACGGCGCTGTTCCATACCGCCATCAGCCTGCTGGTCTGGGTGCTGTTCGCCGCCGTCGTCCATCACCAGATCCAATGGACCTTGGTGTTTCTGCCGCTGGTGATGCTGCCTCTCGTTTTCATCACACTGGGCGTCTGCTGGATCATCAGCTCGCTCGGCGTCTATGTCCGCGACATCGGACAGCTGATCGGGGTGTTCACCTCGTTCATCATGTTCATGAGCCCGATCTTCTATCCCGTGGACTCCCTGCCCAAGGCATTCCAGGCCGTACTGAACATCAACCCGCTCACCTTCGTCATTCAACAGGCACGCAGCGTGATGATCGACGGACGCTTGCCCGACTTCGCCATGATCGGCCTCTTCACCTTGGCCAGCATGGTGTTCGCTTGGCTGGCGCTGGTCTGGTTCCAGCGCGCTCGCGAGGGGTTTGCCGATGTCCTCTGAGCAACTCGCCATCCGCATCGAAGGCCTGTCCAAGCACTTCTCGGTCTACCACTCGCCGCTCGAGCGTCTGAAGCACGTCGTCTTTCCTGGACGCACCAAGGGATTCAACGACTTTCGCGCCCTGAACAACGTGAGCCTCTCGGTCAAGCGCGGTGAGACCTGCGCCATCGTCGGACAGAACGGCTCGGGCAAATCCACGCTGCTGCAGATTCTGTGCGGAACACTGCGTGCGACCGAAGGCACCATCGAGGTCAATGGCCGCATCGCTGCGTTGCTGGAGCTGGGCGCAGGCTTCAACGCCGACTTCACCGGGCGCGAGAACGTCTACATGAACGGTGCCGTGCTGGGACTCACGCGCGCGCAGATCGACGAGCGCTTTGCCGACATCGAAGCCTTCGCCGAAATCGGCGATTTCATGGATCAGCCGGTGAAGACCTATTCGAGCGGCATGTACGTGCGTCTCGCGTTTTCCGTTGCGATTCACGTCGATCCGCAGATTCTCATCGTGGACGAGGCGCTCGCAGTTGGCGACTCGCGCTTTCAGGCCAAGTGCCTCAACCGCATCAAGGCGATGAAGGCCGAGGGCGTCACGATTCTCTTTGTCTCGCATGACGTGGGTGCCGTGCGAACCCTGTGCGAACGCGCTCTGTGGCTGGACAAGGGCAACGTGCGCATGCTGGGCGACGCGTTCTCCGTGACCGCGCAGTACAACCAGTTCCTGTTCGAAGCAGACAACGAGGCAGTGCCGACATCTGCGCCAAAACAGATCGAAGAATCGATACCGCAAGAGAACTCCGCCGAGCCGCCAGACGCGCAACAGGCGATGAAGCTGCATCGCCCGATCAACCATTGGGGCAGCCATGTGGGCTCGATCATCGAGGCCGGCATCTTCAACCAGCAAGGCGAGCGCTCATCGGTCTACACGGCAGGCGAGCCGCTGACCGTGCGCATACGGTTCGAGCCGCCAGACCACGCCGACCGCAACACCATGAGCGTGGCCTTTTCGATGAAGGATCTGCGCGGCACGGACCTCATCGTGTCCACCACGTGGGACCAGAACCCCACGGGTTTTGCTGCAGGCAACGGCCCGCTGGTGGCGGAATTCCGGCTGCCCAATCATCTCAACGCAGGCGACTATCTGCTGGCCGTGGCGCTCGAAGACCGCAGCGGCGTGCTGCCGCAGTACTACGAGTACATCGAAGGCGCGCACTACTTCAGCTCGCTCACCGAGAAAAAACAATACGGCACCTTCCTCGCCCAGGTCTCGCAATCCGTGCACGCATAGCGCGCGACACGACAAACCAGCGAGCGAGCATGCGAGCGACCGAACAGAACAAACACAAGCCATGAACCAACCCAACGACATCAACAGCAACCGCTATTGGGACCAGCGCTTCGTCACCGACTGGGAATCCAACGGCGGCCCCGCGCAAAGCCGCTTCTTCGCACAGGTCGCCATCGAAGCCATGCCGCAGTGGCTGGTGCAGGCCGTGCGCTGGAATCGCCTGAGCGTCTGTGATTGGGGTTGCGCCGAAGGCGCGGGCACGGAAGCGATTGCGCAGGTGCTGGGCTGGGACGTGACTGGCATCGACTTCTCCGGCCCCGCCATCGAACAGGCCCAGCGCCACCACACCCACGCACGTTTTTCGCATGAAAACCTGCTGGAGTCGCCCGAGCGTCCCGCATTCGACGTGGTGTTTTCATCGAACACGCTGGAGCATTTCTCCACGCCCTGGTCGGTGTTCGACAAGCTCACCCGCTACGCATCGACCTACATCGTGCTGCTGCTGCCGTTCCGCGAATTCGAGCGGCATTCCGAGCATGAAGTGACCTTCGACTCCAACAACATCCCCATCTCGCCCGATCCCCGCTGGGCGCTGGTGCACAGCAGCGTGACGGACACCAGCCAGCACCAACCGACCTACTGGCCCGGCAAGCAGATTCTGTTGGTGTATGCGCGTGTCGAACATCTGGCGAAGACGCGTTTTGCGCTGGCCGATGCGGAGCTTGGAGAGCCTGATCGCCACGAACTGATCACCGAGTTGCGCGCGGAACTCGACAGCCTGCAAAGCAAGCAAGCGAGCACGCAGCAGCTTCTGGAAACAGCGCAATCGCGGCTCGAATCCGAGAACAAGACGCGGCTCACGTTGGAGGTCGAACACACCCAGACGCTCGTGCGCATAGAGTCCTTGCAGGCCGATCAACAGAACTTGAAAAATGCCAGCGCCAAGGACAGCGAGCGCATCCGCTTTCTGGAGTACCGCGAGAAAGCGCTGATTCACGAGGTCAACACGATTCTGGCGACGACGAGCTGGAAGATCACCGCCCCACTGCGTGCGGTTCGCGGTGCACCGCGCTGGATCGCGCGTCGCATGAAGGATGTGGAGCATGCGTATGCGCACGGCGGTCTGTCCAACGTGATCTCGCGCGCGCTGCGTTACTTCCCCAAGCGATTTGCGGGCAAGCATCCCGCCAGCACGCCCGTCACGGCGATTGCCTCGCTTGGAAGCTCCCCCGCCAAGTTGCCACAAGTCCAATTCACGCCAGTCGCCCGTCGCGAGAAGGCCGACGTTTTCATCTTCAGCATCATCGACTGGCACTTTCGCATCCAGCGCCCACAGCATCTGGCCCGTGAATTGGCGCGCGCAGGTCATCGCGTCTACTTCTTCACCAACCATTTCGAAGACTCGAAGGAGCCCGGCTTCACCGCCGAGCGCATCGACGAATCGCTGCCGCTCTATCAGATCAAGCTGAAGGTGGCTGGCGCTCCCGCCATCTACTTTGCGCCGCCCACGCAAGCGGCCATCGAGCAGATCGCTGCGGGTCTCGAGATGTTCCGCGCATGGAGCGGCACGTCGAATTCCTGGTCCGTGGTCCAGCATGCCTACTGGTACCCGATCGCGCAGCGCATGCAATCCGAATGCCTGGCCTACGACTGCATGGACCATCACGAAGGCTTCGGCAACGTGCCTCAGGAATTGCTGCAGTTGGAAGATCGCATGATGCGCCGCGCCGACATGCTGATTGCCACCTCCGGCTGGCTTGGCGAGCATGCCGAGAAGTACAACGCCAACGTGCGCATCATCCGCAACGCGGGCCAGTATTCCGACTTCTGCAACCCGCCTGCCGAACGCTATGTGGATGCGCAAGGCCGCAAGATCATCGGCTACTACGGCGCGATTGCCGAGTGGTTCGATGTCGATCTGATCGAGCGCACGGCGCATGCATTCCCGGACCATCTGGTCCTGCTGGTCGGTGCCGATACCGCCAAGGTCGGAGACCGCCTGCGCGCCTTGCCCAACGTGGTGATGACCGGCGAAGTGCCGTATGCCAAGCTGCCTTTCTATCTCTATGCGTTCGATGTCTGCCTGATGCCGTTCAAGGTGATTCCGCTCACCCTCGCAACCAATCCGGTCAAAGTCTATGAGTACCTTGGCGCGGGCCGCTCCGTCGTCTCGGTCGATCTGCCCGAGATGGCCCAGTTCGGTGATCTGGTGCGCGTTGCGACGGGCCATGATGCCTTCATCGAACAGGTCCGCAATGCCCTGATGGCACAGCCGGATTCGGATGCCGAGGTCGAGCGGCGCAAGGCCTTTGCCGCCGGGCAGACCTGGGCGCACCGTGTGCAGTCCTTGCGCGAAGCGGCCATTGCCCTGCCTCGCCCCAAGGTCAGCGCCATCGTGCTCACCTACAACAATCTCGATCTGACCAAGGCCTGCCTCGACAGCCTGGAGCAGCATAGCGACGACGTCGATCTGGAAATCGTCGTGGTGGACAACCAATCAACCGATGGCTCGCCCGAATTCCTGTCGGCATGGGCCGCATCGCGCACGAACGTGAAGCTGATCCTCAACGACGACAACCGCGGTTTTGCCGGTGGCAACAACCAAGGGCTGGAGGCCGCGACGGGCGACTATCTGGTCATCCAGAACAACGATACGGTCGTCACGCAGGGCTGGGCCGGGCGTCTGGTGAACCATCTGCGCAATGCGCCGGAGATCGGCATCATCGGCCCATCCACCAACAACATCGGCAACGAAGCACGCGTACCCACGCACTACAAGGCACTCGCCGACATGCCTGCCGAGGCCGTGAACATCACCGAGCGCAGGCTCGGCAAGCATTTCGAGCTGCAGACCGTCGCCTTCTTCTGCGCCATGCTGCCGCGCAGTACCTACGAGCAATGCGGCCCGATGAGCTTGGACTACGGTCTGGGATTCTTCGAGGATGACGACTACTGCCGCATGGTCGAGCAGGCTGGCTTGAAGATCGTCTGTGCCGAAGACGTTTTTGTGCACCACCACCTCTCCGCTTCGTTCAACAAGCTGGGAGATGAACGCAAGCGCGCCTTGATGGAGAAGAACCGTGTCATCTACGAAGCCAAATGGGGCCCGTGGAAGCCACACGAATACCGCAAGCACTGACCGAAGCAGCCCACATTTGGGCGCACTGCAACCAGTGTGCCCAAATGTTTATCGGTTCTGCTCCTACAGCAAATTCATGCGCGGCTCTTACGATGGACGGCAATGCCCAAGCCGCAAGCAACATGAGGAGCCGCGCATGATCACACCCGAGAATTCCATGATGGAGTTTTCCACCCGCTTGGCGCTGCACGAGGCCGTGCTGGCGCAGTTGGTGGCGCTGGTCATGCGCGCGCAGAGTGATCCGCAGAAGATGCTGACCAGTTTCGAGCAGTCGCTGGTCGAGTCCATGGGCACCGTCGGGCGCTCGGACAAGCAGGATTTTTCACTGGAGCAAGCCGTGTGGATGCGCGATCAGCACGAGTATGGAAAGCAGCTCGCCACCGAGTTCGCTGCCATGGTGGCGGCCTATATGCCGCAGCACAATTGAAGAAGCGCTGCTGGCTGACCGGATTTACTTCCCGGCGATGCGATCCAGAATCATACCGGCTGCGCACATGCCGAAGGTCGAAGTCACCGTCACCACAGAGCCATAACCGGCGCAGTTGAGCGAACCATCGCCCTCGCCGCCGATGTTGCACGAGGCATGCGGAGGGGCCACCGGCTCCTTGCTGAAGACGCACAGCGTGCCGATCTTCTTGCCTTCCTTGGGCGAGCCGTGAAACTTGCGCAGGCGATAGCGCAGTTGCGCCAGCAGCGGGTCGTGCGTGGTCTGCGACAGGTCGGCCACATCCACCAGATGCGCCTGGCGCTTGCCGCCTGCGGCACCGATGCTCACGAACAGGGTCTTGGTCTTGAGCGCCCAGGCGGCCATTGCGGTCTTGGCGCGGATCTGGTCGCAGGCGTCGATCACCGCATCCACCTTCTCGGGCAGCAACGCGGGCCAGTTGTCCTCGTCGACGAATTCATCGACGCAGTTCACCTGGCAATGCGGATTGATGTGCGCGATGCGTTCGCGCATGGCCTCAATCTTGGCTTGTCCGACCGTCGTGTCGAGCGCATGGATCTGGCGGTTGATGTTGGATTCGGCCACGTGATCGAGATCGATCAGCGTGAGAGACGCCACGCCACTGCGCGCCAGTGCCTCGGCCGTCCAAGAGCCTACGCCGCCGATGCCGATGACGGCGACATGCGCTGCGCGAATGCGCGCCGCACCTTCGACACCATACAGCCGGGCGAGACCTCCAAAGCGACGCTCCAGATCGGCGTCATCGATGGCGGCTGTCCCGCCCTGCTTCTCTTCAACGTTCAGCAACTTGCAATCACTTCATCTTCGACAGACGCTCTTTGGCGGCGGCTGCGGCTTCCGATTGCGGGTACACGCGGATCAGGTCTTCCAGCGTCTTGCGCGCTGCACGTGTGTCCTTCAACTCCACCTGGCAGTTGGCAATGGACAGCGCGGCTTCGGGAGCACGTGCGTGGTCCGGCGCGTTGGTCAGGATCGACTTGAAGTTGTTGATCGCGTTGTTGTAGTCGCGCTGCGCATATTGCGCATTGCCCAACCAGAAACGTGCGGAAGGCATGTAGCCGCTTTGCGGGTACTGGCGCGTGAAGGCTGCGAAGGCCTGGCCCGCCTCGGGGAACTTGCCCGTGCGGAACACGGCAATGGCCGCTTCGAAATCGCGCTTTTCGGCCGGATCGGCCTTGAACTCCTTGCCGTCGACGGTCACCGGGACCGGTTCGAACTGGCGCAGACGCTCATCGGTCGCCTTGGCAACGTCCTTCATGCGCTGCTGCAGGTCGGAGACATCCTTTTGCAACTGCTCATTCTGGCCACGCAACCGGGCCTGTTCGCTCTGCAGAGACTGAATCTGGGTCTGCAGGTCGAGCAGGCTGCGGCGCATTTGCGCTGCATCGTCTCCGGAACGCTCGGTGCTGCGCTGGGTGTTCTGCTGCATCGCGTCCACGCGCTGCCGCATCTCCAGAATCGCACGTCGTGCCTCAGCATCTTCAAACAGGGCGGCGTGTGCCGAAGCACCCAGCAACGAGCTGGCGCAGAGCACCGCGGCCATCAGAGGAAGTTGTGGAGAAAATGAGCGCTTCATCATCAACGATACGAAAATTCAACGCGACGGTTTTGCGCGAAAGCGTCTTCGGAGTTGCCTTGAGCGGCAGGCTTTTCCTTGCCGAAGCTCACCGCTTCCACTTGCGCATCTGGAACGCCCAGCAGAGCCAGCGAACGACGCACGGCTTCAGCACGCTTTTGGCCCAGCGCCAGGTTGTATTCGCTGCCACCGCGTTGGTCGGTGTGACCTTCCAGGTTCACCTTCTTGGCATTGTTGGCCTTCAGGAACTTGGCGTGGGATTCCAGCACGGACTGGTATTCCGACTTGACGGTGTAGCTGTCGAAGTCGAAGTAGACGATGTGAGCCACGCCCACAGGGCCTTGACCGGGACGTGTCGAGCCGTTCATGTCGGCTGGAGTCACTGTGCTTTGACCAGTGGAGCTGCCGGAGCCGTTGTTGCTGCCGCTGGTGCTGGCGGTGGTGTTGCTGTCGCCAGTGGCGGCATCATCGAGCTTCACACCGGAGCTGCAACCAGCAACGAGGGCGGTAACGGTCAGTGCAAGTGCTGCACGTTTGAAGTCAAAACGAATCATTAGAGTTCTCCTAGGGAACCAGTGCTATGAAAAAATGAGAAAAAAATCACTGCTTACTTCTGATACGGGGCCCACGAGGGCTCCCGAATGTCTCCGCTTTGGCCCGCAAGGCGGGCCTTGATCTTGCCGTCCAGCGTCGTCGTCATGAGCGCATCGCGACCGCCTTGCTGCGAGGCGTAGACGATGAGCTTGCTGTTGGGAGCGAAGCTGGGGCTTTCGTCGGCTGACGTGTCCGTGATGGCCTGGGCAGATCCCGACTTCAGATCCATCACGTGCAGTTTGTATGCGCCGCCAACCCGTGAGATATAGGCCAGATACTGGCCATCGGGGCTGATCGACGGGGAAATGTTGTAGGAGCCGCTGAAGGTCACGCGCTCGGCACTGCCGCCGCCCGCACCGACGCGATAGATCTGTGGCGCACCGCCACGATCGCTCACAAAATAAATGCTGCGCCCGTCGGTCGAGTAGACCGGCTCGGTGTCGATGCCGCTGCTTTGCATCAGGCGACGCGGCTCGCCGCCGCCGCTGGCACCGATGGTGTAGAGCTGCGAGCCACCGTCGCGGCTCAGTGTCACGGCCAGCGTGTTGCCATCGGGCGACCAGGCTGGTGCGCTGTTGGAGCCGCGGAAATTGGCGATCAGGCGGCGCTTGCCCGAGCCCACGTCCTGCACGTAGACCACCGGCTTGCGCGACTCGAAGGACACGTAGGCCAGTTGCGTGCCGGATGGCGACCAGGCGGGCGAGATGATGGGCTCGGAGCTGCCGAACGCCAGTTGCGAATTCTCACCGTCGGCATCGGCCACCCACAGGGTGTAGCGACCACCGTTCTTGGTGACGTAGGCAATGCGTGTCGAGAAAACGCCACGCTCGCCAGTGAGCTTTTCGTAGATGTAGTCCGAGATGCGGTGGGCGACAAGGCGCAGATCCGCCTGCGTCACCACATAGCTCTGGCCACCGAGGTCCTGGCCCTTGATCACGTCCCACAGGCGGAAACGCACATCGAAGCGGCCATCGCCCAGACGGTTCACGCTGCCGACGGCAAGCGCCTCGGCCGTGCGGGCGCGCCAGGCGGCCAGATCAGGGCGAGAAGACTCGTCCAGTTGCTCGCCAGCGGCGTCCACGCCGATGAAGACGCCACTGCGCTCCAGATCGGCCCGAACAATCGCGGAAATCTTTTGAGGAGATTGCGCCTCGCCCTTGAACGGAGCGATGGCAATCGGCCTTTGCTTCATGCCGACGCCCGTGATCTCGACCTTGAACTGCGCAAGCGCAGGCAAAGCGGTGAGGGATGCAATCGCGGCGACTGCTTGTCGCCGTGGGATGCGCAGAGTCTGCGCAAGGGAGGATGAATTGAATTTAGGGGAAATTCGGTCAATAGTCATTGTGTACCAACGAAATACCGTAGACGTGCCGGGTAACAGAGCCTCGCATGTTACACATGGCTTGGAAATCCATGTGACAAACTGTGCTGAAATCTGTAAACAACGCTGAGCCGTAGAATCCGCCCTTAATGCAATCCCCGAATCATAGCGCTGTGCCAACAAATTTGCCGGGCTCCACTCAATCCCTGTCACTTCTGCAGCGTCTCAAGAGGCTGCTGCCTTACTTTGGAAACCAGCGTCTGGGCTGGACGATTGCCTTGGTTGCCACCCTGGCGGGAGCAGCCACGGAACCCCTCATGCCGGCACTGCTTAAACCACTGCTCGACAAGGGTTTCACTGAGGGATCACTCAGCCTCTGGATGGTTCCCCTGTTTCTGATCGGATTGTTCTTCATACGCGGTCTGGCACAGTTCTGCGGCGCCTACGCGCTGGCCCGCATCGCCAACGAAGGCATGCTGAAACTGCGCACCCAGCTCTTCGAGCGGCTGCTCGTGACGAACATGAGCCTGTTCTCACGCCAGTCGGCCAGTGCGCTGTCCAACACCGTGGTCTATGAGGTCCAGACCGGCTTCAACGCGCTGGTGCAGGCGCTGATGGGCATTTCGCGCGATGGATTCACCGCCGTCGCCCTGTTTGTCTACCTGATTTACCTGAACTGGCAGCTCACGCTGATCGTGCTGGTGATGGGTCCTGCCGTCTCGTGGATCATGAAGACGCTGTCGCGCCGCCTCTACAAGCTCACCAAGAGCAGCCAACAGGCCACGGACGATCTGGCCTATGTGGTCGAGGAAAACGTGCTCGCCCATCGCATGGTGCGCCTGCACGGTGCCGAGGAAGGCCAGACCAAGCGCTTCAGCGTGCTGAGCCGCAATCTGCGCACGCTGGCGATCAAGTCCACCATCGCCTCCGCCGCAATGACCCCCCTCACCCAGTTGCTGGCCTCGGTGGCGCTGTCGGCCGTGCTCTGCATCGCGCTCTGGCAAAGCCATGGCAATCTGGCGACCAGCGACGTGACCGTAGGCGGTTTTGCCTCGTTCATCGCCGCCATGCTGATGCTGATCGCACCCATCCGCCGCCTCGCCGACATGGCCAACCCGATCACGCGTGGTGTGGCTGCGCTGGAACGCGGCCTGATGCTGCTCAACGACACGCAGACCGAAGATGGCGGCACTTACCGCAAGGAACGCGCAGAAGGCAGCATCTCGCTGCGTGATGTGACCGTGTCGTTCGAGTCGGACATGATGCCCGCGCTCAACCGTTTGTCGCTGGACATCAAGGCGGGCGAGATCGTCGCGCTGGTGGGCCCGTCGGGCGCTGGCAAGACCACGCTGGTCAATCTGCTGCCGCGCTTTCTCACGCCCACATCCGGCGACATCTCGCTCGACGGCGTGCCACTGGCCGACTGGAATCTGCCTTCGCTGCGTTCGCAGTTCGCCATGGTCAGTCAGGACGTGGTGATGTTCAACGACACGATTGCCGCGAACGTGGCGCTGGGTTCCGAAATTGACGAAACCCGCGTCCACGACTGCCTGAAAGCCGCCAATCTGGCGGGCCACGTGGCGACCTTGCCGAACGGCATCCACACCATCGTCGGGCACAACGCCACCCAGCTCTCGGGCGGTCAGCGCCAGCGTCTGGCGATTGCGCGAGCGCTCTACAAGGACGCGCCGATCCTGATTCTGGACGAGGCCACGTCGGCTCTGGACACCGAATCCGAGCGTCTGGTGCAGGAAGCCCTACAGCGCCTGATGAGCGGCCGCACGACGCTGGTGATCGCCCACCGCCTGTCCACCATCGAGCACGCCGACCGTGTGGTGGTGATGGAACGCGGCCAGATCGCCGAGCAAGGCACGCATGCCGAACTGATGGCGCTGGGGGGTCTCTACGCGCGCCTGCAGACCCATTCCTCCGTGCACAACTGATACGTTTCTCACCGCATCACGCGGCAATACAACAACAAAAAACGGGCCGTGCAGTCATCCTGCACGGCCCGTTTTGTTTGACTGTGGGTCGACGAATCGGCCAACAGTGGCTTACCAGGCGCCCTTCTGAGCGGGTGCGGATGGAGTGGATGGAGCGGAAGGAGCCGATGGCGCAGCCGAACCCTTTGGAGCCGAAACCGCCTGCTTGCGCTTGCGGATGGCGTCGTTCACGGCCTGCACCATGTCGTTGCGGTCGGCCTGCTGGGCGAATTCGACGGCGGTCAGGCCCTTTTCGTTCTTGATCGAGGGATCAGCGCCCTCGGCGATCAGCAGCTTGGCCGAATCGGCGGTGCCGTAGCGCACAGCCATCATCAGCGGTGTCGTGCCGTTGGGCGACGATGCGTCGATGTAGGCGTGGTTTTCCAGCAGCAACTGGATCATCGGAACGGCCTGGTCGGTGGTGCATGACGCCGCGTAGTGCAGCGGCGTCCAACCGGTCTTGTTGACGTCGCCATCGCGCGCGATCAGCGCCTTGGCGGCGGGGATGTTGCCCTTGATCGCGGCGATCATCAGCGCGCTTTCGTCCTTCTTGTTGCGCAGCTCGACCTTGATCTTCTTGGACTGCAACAGCGCTTCGAACGCACGCTGCGAATCGCGCTGCAGCGCCATGACCAGCGCGGGCTGGCCTTCGGGGCTCAGGCTGTTCGGGTCGAATCCACGCTGCAGCAACGAGGTGATGTTGCTCGCGTTGTCGCGGATGATGGAGGTGAAGAAATCGTCATATACGCTCGCGTGCGCACATGCGGACACCAGTCCGGCGGACGATGCGGTCAGCCAGAGCATGGTTTGCCGACGGTTGATCATGCTGCGTTGCTCCTATTGAGAAACAGTTCATCGAAATTGCGGCTCGTTGCCTCGGCGATATCTTGCACGCTGGTGCCCTTCACTTCAGCCAGTTGCTTGGCCACAAAGGGCACATAGGAAGGATTGTTCACCTTCCCGCGGTACGGAACGGGCGCGAGATACGGGCTATCGGTCTCGATCAGCAGGCGATCCATGGGCACGAAGGCCGCCACGTCGCGCAAGTCCTGAGCGTTCTTGAAGGTGACGATGCCCGAGAACGAGATGTAGTAGCCCATGTCGAGCGCGGCGCGTGCGACTTCGGCAGTCTCCGTGAAGCAGTGGAACACGCCACCGGCCAGATTGCCCGCGCCATCTTCCCCTTCTTCGCGCAGAAGGCGCAGCGTATCGGCAGAGGCGCTGCGGGTGTGGATCACCAGCGGCTTGCGGCATGCGCGCGCGGCGCGGATGTGCGTGCGAAAACGCTCGCGCTGCCACTCCAGATCTGCCACGGTGCGCCCGCCCTTGCGGTCTTCCATGCCGTAGTAGTCGAGACCCGTCTCGCCGATGGCGATCACGCGCGGCAAGGCGGCGCGGTCGAGCAGGTCCTGCAAGCTCGGCTCGGTCAAGCCTTCGGTGTCGGGGTGCACGCCCACGGTGGCCCAGAAGTTGTCATGGTCGGTCGCAAGCTTGTGCACGCCCTCGAACTCTTCCATGGTCGTGCAGATGCACAGCGCCCGGTCGACTTGGGCTTCGGCCATGGCAGCGCGGATCGGCGTCAGTTTCTCCAGCAGCTCGGGGAAGTTGAGGTGACAGTGTGAATCGGTAAACATGATCGCTTCAAAAAACAAAAAAGCCGGCCATCGCGATGCCGGCTGTCGATGAGGCCAGATCGCCTCATCCTGTGTGAACAATGCTCAAATCGTCTGTGTCGGGCGATCCGAACTCAGGCTGGTGCCCAGAATTTCTTCAATTCGGGCGCGCAGTTGGCGAGACTTGTCGTCCTTCGGGAACTGCACGCCAATGCCCTGCGTGCGATTGCCGGAAGCGCGCGCCGGGGTGACCCAGACCACTTTACCCGCAACCGGATAACGCTGTGCATCGTCGGGCAAAGTCAGCAGCACATAGACGTCGTCGCCCAGCCGGTACTCCTTGGCCGTGGGCACGAACACGCCACCTTCCTCGATGAACGGGATGTACGCGGCATACAGCGCGGCCTTTTCCTTGATGGCCAGTTGCATCACGCTGGGGCGGGCGGCGGTGGTCGGTGTGCTCATAGGGGTTGTAACGCCTTGTTCAGTTCTTGGAGTTTATGGCGTTTTTCGCCTGCGCGACAAGTGCTTCCAGCATCAGGCCCGCGTTGAACGGGTGGTCCGCCGTGCGCGCCTGTTGCGAAAGCGCCTTCGCCCAGCGTGTCAAAGGCAGCATCGCGGGTGCTTTGGGCAGGTCGGCCAGCGCGAAATAGCGCGGATCCGCCCCCGCCTGCACCGACATCAGATCGTGGCAAAGCTTCTGCAGCGCCTCGATGGCCTGCGGCGGCGTCCAGTCCGAAATCGCCGACACATCGCCCCGCGCCACCGCTTTCGGGAACAAGCTCCAAGCCTGCGGGCTGCGACCGGACTTCGCGAGCGCCAGCGCATCCTCGGGCCGACCGCCGCTTGCACGCAACAAGGACAGCGCCACATCCTGCGCAATGCCCTGCGATTGCAGCCAGGCCAGCATTTCCGGTTCTTCCGGCCATTGCATGGTGTGGCCCATGCAGCGGCTGCGGATCGTGGGCAGCAACTCGTGCGCGGCCTCGGTCGCCAGCACGAAGCGCACATCTCCGGGCGGCTCCTCCAACGTCTTGAGCAGCGCATTCGCAGTCACATGGTTCATCTGCTCGGCCGGATAGACCAGCACCGCCTTGCCGCGTCCGCGCGCCGAGGTGCGCTGCGAAAACTCGACCGCATCGCGCATGGCTTCCACGCGGATTTCGCGGCTGGGCTTGCGCTTCTTGTCGTCGATTTCGCTCTGCGCCTTCTCGGGCAAGGGCCAGCCAAGTTCGATCATCTGGGTTTCGGGCATCAGCACGCAGAGGTCGGCATGCACATGCACGTCGATGCCATGGCAGCTTCCGCACTGTCCGCACGCGCCATGAGCCGTGGGCGCATCGCACAGCCACGCTCGCACCATCTCCAGCGCCAGACCGAACTGCCCCATGCCCGATGGGCCTTGCAATAGCCACGCATGGCCGCGCTGCGCAAGCAAGGTGTCGCGCTGCGCCGCAATCCAAGGAGCGAGAGGCGCGTCGCTCATGCTCGCGCCTCCGCTGGCAGCAGACCGCGTGCAGCCATGGCCGCCATCACCTGTCTGGCAACGCTTTCGCGGTCCTGCGAGGAATCGATGCGTGCAAAACGCTGGGGGTCAGCCGCAGCGCGATCTGCATAACCGCCCGCCACGCGCTCAAAGAAGGCTTCGGGCTGGGCCTCGAACCGGTCCGGCGTGCGCGCCGCAGCCAGTCGCTCGGCGGCCACCTTGGGCGGCACGTCGAACCAGATCGTCACGTCGGGGTTGCGCAGCAGCGTTGCATCGTCGGCCAAGCCGGTCTGCACCAGCTTTTCCAGATAGGCCAGCACCTGCAGATCGAAACCGCGCCCCGCACCTTGGTACGCGAAGGTCGCATCGGTGAATCGGTCGCAGAGCACCACTTCGCCACGCGCCAATGCGGGCTCGATCACGCAGCGCAGATGGTCACGACGACCGGCGAAGGCGAGCAGCGCCTCGGTCAGCGGATCCATGCTGTCATGCAGCAGCATCGCGCGCAGCTTCTCGGCCAGCGGTGTGCCGCCCGGCTCGCGCGTGAGCGTGACTGTGCGGCCTGCATTGCGAAAGGCCTGTGCCAGCGCCTCGATGTGCGAGGACTTGCCCGCACCGTCGATGCCTTCAAAGGAAATGAACAGGCCCTGGGTCATTTGTTGTTCTTCTTCACGTCAATCATTCAAATTTCTGTCCGTCGTTCAACGCTGTCCGCGTTGGTAGCGATTCACCGCACGATTGTGCTCTTCCAGCGTGGCGCTGAAATAACTCGACCCGTCGCCCTTGGCCACAAAGTACAGCGCCTTGGTGCGCGCCGGTTGCACAGCAGCCAGCAGCGCGGCCTTGCCGGGCAGCGAAATCGGCGTGGGCGGCAAGCCCCCGCGCGTGTAGGTATTCCATGGCGTGTCGGTCTGCAGGTCGCGCTTGCGCAGATTGCCATCGAACTTCTCGCCCATGCCGTAGATGACAGTCGGGTCGGTCTGCAGCAGCATGCCAATGCGCAGACGGTTGGTGAACACGCCCGCGATCTCTGCGCGGTCCTGCGCCGTGCCGGTTTCCTTTTCGACGATGCTGGCCAGCACCAGCGCCTCGTCGGCCGACTTGAGCGGCGTATCCGATTCGCGCTGCGACCAAGCGGCCTCCAAACGCCTATCCATCGCATGCAGCGCCCGCTTCATCACTGCCAGATCGCTGCTGCCCTTGGCATAGGCATAGGTGTCAGGAAAAAAGCGCCCCTCCGCCGCCACGCCCGGACGGCCCAACGTCGTCATGATCGCCTCGCTCGTCATGCTCGCCGTGTCCTGTTTGAGCCCTTCAGACTTGGCCAGCGCGGCGCGCATCTGTTTGAAGGTCCAGCCCTCGACCACTGTCACCACACGCTGCGACGACTCGCCACGTGCGAGCTTCTCCAGCAGTTCGTAAGGTGTTGTGCCGGTGGGGATTTCGTAGTTGCCTGCCTTGATCTGCCGATCCTGACCCGAGAGGCGAAACCAGTAATACAGCAGACGCGAATCGGTCTGAATGCCCGCCTTCACGGCCGCATTGGCCACGCCGCGCGGCGTGGTGCCAGGCTCGATCTCCAGCTCCAGCGCCTCGCCGGGCGTGTCGCTCGCGCGCAGGGACAGCGGCGCGTGCAGCCACCAGTAAGCCGCACCCGCAGCGGCCAATGCCAACAGCACCAGAAAAATCAGAAATCGACGCACAACCCTACCAACCGAATGAATGGAACGGGGCATCATAATTCACCCATGAACCACACTGCGTCAGTGCCTTTCGACGGCGTTACTCCTCCCCTAGAACATCTCGGCGTGATTCGCGTGCTCGGCGAAGACGCAGCCAGCTTCATCCACGGTCAACTGACGCAGGACTTTGCGCTGCAAAAGCCCGATCAGGCACGCCTTGCTGCCTTTCTGAACGCCAAGGGTCGCATGCAGGCCAGCTTCATCGGTGTGAAGCGCGCGGCCGACGAAATCCTGCTGATCTGCTCGCGCGACCTGCTGCCGCAGACGCTCAAACGTCTGTCGATGTTCGTGCTGCGCGCCAAGGCCAAACTCAGCGATGCCAGCAACGACTTCGTCATCTACGGCCTGGCAGGCAGCGCCGCGCCAGCCGGTGCCGCGCCGTGGAGCGTTTCCGCACAGGGCGATGCCAGCATCGTTCAACTCTATCCCGCCGACGGCCAGCCCCGCGCATTGCTGGTTGCACCCGTTGGCTCGCCAGCCCCGCAAGGCCAGCCCTTGTCGCTGGCCCTCTGGCAACTGAGCGAAGTGCGCAGCGGCGTCGCCACCCTCACCCAACCCATCTTCGAAGCCTTTGTGCCGCAGATGGTGAACTACGAATCCGTCGGCGGCGTGAATTTCAAAAAAGGCTGCTACCCCGGCCAGGAAATCGTCGCACGCAGCCAGTTCCGAGGCACCCTCAAGCGCCGGACCTATCTGGTGCATGTGGATGCGACCGAGCTAGCCGTCGGCACGGAAGTGTTCAACGCGAGCGATGCCGATCAGCCTGTCGGCACCGTCGTGCAAACAGCCGCTTCACCGAACGGCGGTCTGGATGCGCTGGTGTCGTTGCAGATCGCTTCGGCTGAAGAAGCGCTGCATGCAGGTTCAACCAGCGGCCCCGCACTGCAGGTACAGCCGCTGCCTTACGAACTGCTCGCGGACATCTGATCCGCTGATCCTCTGATCAGCCCCTTGCTCACTCACCGGATGCCGACTGCTTCCAGTCGACTTCCGGAAAATGCTCATTCGACGCAGTGGCGATGATGTCCAACTCCGGCTTGCCATCGCCCGCCAAGCGAACGCCCAGACCATAACGCACCTGCGTCGTCTGGCCTGAAAGCCAGAACAGCTTGCGCTCCCAGCTTCCAGGTTTGGGAGGTTTCTTGTTGGCCGATTCAAGATAGCTTTGAATCCGCGCCAACCCCGCCGCAAACCGCCAAGGCGCAAGCTGCCGCAGCGCCAACCGCAGTTCCTCCGGCCAGGATGCCTTGAGGTGCAAGTACTTCTGCCAGGGCAACCCGTCAGCCAGCAAGCGAACATGGCGGCTGACATGCACGCCATACAGATCGCACGCATCCCCGACGCGACCTTGGGCCATCAAGTCACTTGCTTGGCGTGCTTTGGAATTCAAAGCAGGCTCCGTTGCGCCAGAAGCCCACATCCAAAGCGCATCCGTCCATCGATGGCGCTGGTTGCTCAGAAACTCGTTCGACAACCGCAGACGCCAGACCGGCATCTCGCGCTGCGCCCCCGAAGTCAGCAGCAAGCACGGCTGGCGCTTGCGCGTGGGTGGGCCGTAGGCGGCCAGCACGGACGTCACGCGCGGGAGGTATCGGCCCTGCTCATCACGCGGCCAATGTCTCTCGATGGAGGAGAGATCAACGAGGGCAAGATGCTCCTTGAACTGTGCCAGCGCGTGCTCAGCATTCGGCAAAGCCTGCAGCAGTTGTGCCGACTCATCCCGCTCGATGCGCGGCTCGTTGCTGGACGCCGTCTTTCGCGTTTTGCGGATGTCCTTTGACGATGGCGCGATCACCAACTCCGAAGCTGGCTCACTCGGCGGCGAGAGCCATTCCTTCACCACTTGCCCAAAGCGCTGCGGCGAGCAGGTGACTTCGAAATGCAGCTTTCGATCACTTGCATCGGTGATGCTGATCCAGCCATGCGCGCGCTGGCGTTCGCCCACCTCGCGCCCCTCTTCCAGACGCCATGCATTCGTGCCGTATGAGTCCAACTCGTGGACAAAGACGTCGATCTTCAACTCACCCGGCTGATCGGCTCCGGCAGACGCCGTGATGAACGCCGTCGCAATATCCTTGCGCCGCATTTCACATGCAGGAAAGCGCTCGGCCAACACAGCCTGCCATTCATCCAGAAGCGTTGCCATAGGCCTCCTGCAAGAGCGAAAAGAAGATCAGTCGGAAAGGCGTTTTTGCATCGTGATGTGCGCAATCCCTGCCTCTTCGTAAGGCTCGCCCACCACCTCGAACGCGGCACGTTGGTAGAAACCTTCCGCGCTGCATTGCGCATGCAGAATCACCTTGTCGTCACCACGCGCACGCGAAGCATCGACCAGCGCATCCAGAATCGCCCGGCCCCAGCGCTGACCACGCAGCACGCGGGTGACGGCCATGCGACCGATGCGCGCTTCCTTGGGGGCATCCTGCAGCAGACGGCCCGTTGCGACCGGCATGCCGAAGCGGTTGAACGCCACGGCGTGCACGGCAGTGGCGTCAAGTTCGTCGAGTTCGATGTCGGGCGAAATGCCCTGCTCTTCGATGAACACGGCCTTGCGCACTTCGCTCGCGGCCTGACCGAGCGTGCCCCAGTCGCCGACCTTCAGCGTGACCATGTCGGCACCAGCCTCGAACTGCGCGATGGCGTCGCGCAGCAGTTGCGGCACGGGGCGCGAGGTTTGCGTGGCAGGATCGGCAAACACGTAGATCAGCTCGACGCTGACCAGCAGGCGGTCGCCCGCGAAGATGCCGCAGTCAAACGCGAGCGACGAATTGCCTACGCGCGTGCAGCGCATGCCGACATCGAGCATGTCGTCCATGCGCGCCGATGCGTGGTATTCGACGGTCGCTTTCTTCAGGAAAACCTCGCCATCGAGCAGTTGCATGCTGGCTTCGTAAGGCATGGCGAGCGCGCGCCAGTACTCGGACATGCCGATGTCGGCATAGGTCAGGTAATGTGCGTTGAAGACGATTTTCTGGACATCCACTTCGGCCCAGCGCACACGCAGGCGGTGCGCGCATCGAAAGTCTTGGCGTTTCATGTTCTGGTTTCGAGATCGATATGAGTAGATGATCAGGGTTCAAAGACCGAAGGCTTCGCGCAATGCGCGCGCCGCGTCGGCATGGGCCTGTCGGGCCTCGGGCAAGGCACGGCCCATCTTGATGAATTCGTGGGTCACGCCGCGGTAGATTTCGAGGTCCACCATCACGCCGGAAAGGCGCAGCTTGTCGGCGTAGGCGATGCCTTCGTCAACCAGCGGATCGAGTTCCGCCAGACCAATCCACGCGGGCGCGACATCATCCACATCAGGCGCGAGCAGCGGCGCAAAACGCCAGTCTTCGCGGTCCTGACGATGGGGGATGTAGTTGTTGAAATACCAGCTCACGGCATCTTCTTCCAGCACCAGGCCGTGGGCGAAAATCTTGTGCGAAGGCGTGTCCTGATGCGCCGTGGTGCCGGGATAGATCAGCACTTGCAGCGCGAGTGGAATCTTCGCGTCGCGCGCCTGAATCGCGTTGACGGCGGCCAGCGTTCCGCCAGCGCTGTCACCACCGACGGCCAAGCGCGTGGTGTCGGCACCGAGCCCGCCTGCGTTGGCCGCGAGCCATTGCAGCGCATCCCACGCATCATTGGTTGCGACGGGAAACTGGTGCTCGGGCGAGAGGCGGTAATCGATGGAAACCACCATGCAACCGGCCAGTCGCGCCAACTCGCGGCACAGCGTGTCGTGCGTGTTGATGCTGCCGATGGTGAAGCCGCCGCCATGCGTGTAGAGCAGCAGCGGCAGGTTCTTTTCAAGCGATGGCGCATACAGCCTTGCGGGGATCTGGAAACCATCGCGCGCAGGGATCGTGAAATCCTCCACGCGCGGCAGTTCGGCCTTGGGCACTTCGAGCACGCCCGAGCCCATTTCGTAGAACGCGCGCGCAGCCTCGGGCGTGAGCGTGTGCATGGGCGCATGCTTGGCGCGCGCCATGCGCTCGATCACATTGCGCATCTGCGGCGTGAGCTGCACGCCGGGGGGAAGTTGGGGGGACTTTGAACCTGCAGAAGTCAATGTGATCGTCCTGAAAAACCGTTTGCTATTTGAAGTTGACACGCACCGGCTGGGCACCGGGCAGGCCAAGGAACGTGGTCGTCACGCTCAGTCCGGCCTTGGGTGGCATGAGGGGCGAGAACGAACCAAGGCTCACCAGATCGCCGGGTTGCAGACTCAGCTTTTCGGCCTTGAGGGCCTCTGCAATCCACACCACGGCATTGAGCGGATGCCCAAGGATATCGCTGCCCGTGCCGCTTGCGAGCAACTGCCCGGAATTGTCGGTGACCTGTACGGTCATGCGTTCCAGCGCGCCCAACATGGCATAGCGCTCGCCACGCGTGACGGGTGCGGCAACAGGAGCACCAGCCACGCCGAGCCGTGCACCGACATTGATGGCCGCAACGCCGGGGCCATTGAGCTTGGGCGGGGCCTGCACGACCAGATCGGGCAGCTCGATGAACGGAATGATCTGGTCGATGTTCTCCAGCACCTCCATGGGCGTGCGTGCCTGATTGATGTCAGCACTCCTCACCCGCACCAGCATGTCCGCCTCGAACAGCGGGCGCGCGCCGAACGTCGCATCCACCGTGAAACCATCCTTCTGGATCATGCTCTCGTAGAGCTTGCCCCACACCGGCTTGTCCGTGTTGAAGCGCTTTTGCACCGCTGGATTGGTGAGCCCCGCCTTGTATCCAATCACTTTGCCGAGACTGGGGGCCAGCGCCGCATTGAACTTGGCCCGCGTGCAGGCACTGTCCTCATCGGAAAGTGCATCGAAATTGGGGGCAGGCGTTTTCGCGGCGTAATGCTGAGCCATTTCCGCCACTTGCGCGTCGCTCAGGCAAGCAGCCTGCGCTGCTGTCGCGGACATGACCGTCAAAGCCAGTGAAGTCAGTTGAAAAAGCGCCCGGTTCAAGTTCATGAAAGCCTCCTGTTGTAATCTGTGGGCCACATCCTAAAACCAATTTGCGAGACACCACACCATGGCTTTCATCTACTACGTCACCCAGATTCAAATCGAATACGGCGCAGTCGCCCTGTTGCCCCAGGAATGCGCGCGCACCGGCATCACGCGGCCGCTGGTGGTGACCGACCAAGGCGTGAAGGCCGCAGGTGTGCTGCAGAAGGTGCTCGATGCCATGCCCGGCATGGCGGTCACGGTGTTCGACCAGACGCCTTCCAACCCCACCGAAGCCGCCGTGCGCGCTGCCGTCGAACTCTTCAAGAGCGGCCAATGCGACGGCCTGATCGCCGTCGGCGGCGGCTCGGCCATCGACTGCGCCAAGGGCATCGCGATTGCGGCCACGCACGAAGGCCCGCTCAAGACCTACGCAACCATCGAAGGCGGCTCGCCCAGGATCACCGACCGCGCCGTGCCGCTGCTGGCCGTGCCGACCACAGCAGGCACCGGCAGCGAAGTGGCGCGCGGCGCGATCATCATCGTGGATGATCACCGCAAGCTCGGTTTTCACTCGTGGCATCTGGTGCCCAAGACGGCGATCTGCGATCCCGCCCTCACGCTCGGTCTGCCGCCGCAGCTCACCGCAGCCACTGGCATGGACGCCATCGCGCACTGCATGGAAACCTTCATGTCGTCCGCATTCAATCCACCTGCCGATGGCATTGCGCTGGACGGCCTGGAACGCGGCTGGGCGCACATCGAAACCGCCACGCGCGATGGTGCGAACAAGGAAGCGCGCCTGAACATGATGAGTGCCAGCATGCAGGGTGCGATGGCGTTCCAGAAGGGCTTGGGCTGCGTGCACTCGCTGAGCCACAGCCTGGGCGGCGTGAATCCACGTCTGCACCATGGCACGCTCAACGCGATCTTCCTGCCTGCCGTGATCCGCTTCAACGCCCAGGACGCTAAAGTCCAAGCCGACCGCCGACTCGAAAAAATGGCGCACGCCATGGGCCTGCCCGCAGGCGGCGACGTGGCCGAAGCCGTGCGCGACATGACCGCCCGCCTCGGCCTGCCCACGGGCTTGGCAGCACTCGGCGTGACCGAAGCCATGTTCGACGACGTGATCAAGGGCGCGCTGGCCGACCACTGCCACAAGACCAATCCGCGCGAAGCCAGCCCCGAGGACTACCGCCAGATGCTGCGCGATTCGATGTGAACGCCTCGCGTCACAGCGGCTCGATGCGCGACAGATCGGGCTCGTCCAGCCACTCGCCCAACTCTTCGGCCAGTTGGCGTGCAGCGGCAACGCCCGCTTCCCAAACCCGCACGCGGCCTGCGTTGTCGCTCAGGTAGTTCACGAAATCATTGCGATCGGGCAGCTTGGCGTTGGGCAGCGTTGTCACCCATTCGGGATCGGGCGCAAGCACCACCATCCGGTCGAGCGCCGAGGTGGCGTGGTGCCGCGAGCGCCAGGCCTTGTCGAGCCAGCCCGGAATCACCTGCTTCTGGAAATGTGGATAGAGCACGATGCCATCGCGCTCGCCGCTCAGGTAGCGCAGATGCAGGTGATAGTCGGTGATGCCGCCATCCCAGTAGGCTCCACGCGGCGCGCCCGGAATGTCGTGTACGGCCTTGAGCATGAACGGGATCGAGCAACTGGCCTGCACCGCAGGCATGAAGTTGTGTTCGTCGAGCGCCACCTGCAAGGTGCGAAAGTCGCCCCCATCAAACGGCAGCTTGGCCATCGCGCCATCGCTCGATGACGAAAACACCACCCGTTCCAGCCAATGCACAAGCGCCTTACGGCTGATGGCGTTGCTCGCATAGGCACCCAGATAACCCAGCGGCGTGGCCAGACTGCCTTCGCGCGCGAGCAGGCCGCGACCGTGCGAGGTGACCACATGCAGGCGATAGCGCGGGTGCGCGAGCAGCGTGGCGACCTGTCCACCAAAGAACGTCTTCAAGTTGTCGGCAAACCGCGCGCTGACATGCTCGGCTGTGGGCCGCTTGGCTCCGGGCGCGATCTCGTATTCCTGGTGAATGTAGTCATGCTCCAGCCGCTCGAAAGCGTTTACCGCATCGGGCAGACAAGCCGTCGCCATGCGCCACGCGCCGATGGAGCCGCCAATCAGATGCACTGGCTGCGCGGAACGCGGCAGCCAGTCGCCGAAAATGAAGCGATCAAGCGGCCCGAGAATCAGCCCCTTGGGGCCGCCAGCGGCTGCGGGAATCACGCGCACCATCTCGGGCGCTAGCCCTCCGTGTTGCTGAATCTGCGCGAGCGCTGCAGGCCCGGCGTAGATGCGCAAAGCCTTCATCGTCGTGCGCGTCATTCGTCGTCGTTCTTGGGTTTCCAGTTGATCGGATCCTGCTGCAGCACGGTGTCGATGTCGAGGCCGAGCGTCATGCCGATTTCTCCGGGATAGGTCACGGCCAGTTCGCGCTCGTTGAGCTGCGCCTCGCCGGCCCGAGCACGCCAGATCGCCAGATTCAGCACGGCCGCCAAAGGCTCGTAGGAATCGTTGTCCAGCGGATTGGGGTGATAGCACAGCGCCTCGATCAGCACTTCCGGCAGTTGCCAGCGCTTGGCAAGCCCTGCGCTCACCTGCGCATAGGTGAAGCCGAACAAGCGCATTTCAAACTCCATGCGCCGCAGATCGAACGGGCCAGAGAGCACGTTGATGCTGTTGATGCGCGCGGCTTCGGAGCGGTGGATCACCAGTTCGCCCACGGCATGCAGCAAGCCCGCCGTATAGGCGACCACCGGGTTGAGATGGACAATGCCCGCAAGCGAGCGCGCAAGCCGCGCGGTCTCAAAGCTGTAACGCCAGAACTGCTGCAGATTCATGCCGGGAACGGAGCGCGCCGCCGTGCCCACAGGGGCTGCAGCAACCACTGCGCGCAAAGCCGGATTGGGCAGGAGCGCCAAGGCTTCGGGCACACCGACGACTTGCCGGTGCGCACCGAATCGCTCGCCATTGGCAACACACAGCAAGGCGGCTGTCAACCCCGTGTCGCTGCTGAAGAGATGATTGAGGCGCGAGAAATGAGGCTCCGGCGACACCAGCTCCGTCATCAGCAAAGCGACAGTACGCGGCGAGCTCGGGACCACCAGCGAGTGGTCCAGCGTTTCAGTTTCAGTCGCGGCGGCAGCAGCAGTCACCAGGCATTTGGGGTTGTAACAAACTCACCCGATTATCCACGCTGCCGTGAGCCTTTCGTGAAATTGTTAACGCATGTTCACGGTGTGCAACAGCCCCAATGGCGGGACTGTCGCAACCGATGACAATCTCTCACGCTTATATGCGCGTATTGCCGCTTTCAGGCGATCTTCAGCGCTTGAGTTGCTGCAATTTCGAGAACGCGGAAGCCATGGCCGACTGCGGCGCAGGCTCATTGCTGCGGCGCTGAGGCTGGGCATAACCGCGAGCCGCTCCTTCAAAGCGGTTGTCGCGCGGGCCATCGCGGCGAGCGGGAGCGGCGTCGAGCTTCATCGTCAGGCTGATGCGCTTGCGGGCCTCATCGACCTCCAGCACCTTGACCTTGACGATATCGCCGGTCTTCACCACTTCGCGCGCGTCGGTCACGAACTTGTGGCTCAACTGGCTCACGTGCACGAGGCCATCCTGATGCACGCCGAGGTCCACGAACGCGCCGAACTGCGCCACATTGCTCACCGTGCCTTCGAGGATCATGCCTTCCTTCAGGTCCTTGATGTCCTCGACGCCATCGTTGAAGCGCGCGACCTTGAAGTCGGGACGTGGATCACGGCCCGGTTTTTCGAGTTCGCCCAGAATGTCCTTCACCGTGATCACGCCAAACTTCTCATTCGCGAACAGCTCGGGTTTGAGCGTCTTGAGCATGTCGGCGCGGCCCATGATTTCGTTCACGGGCTTGCCGGTCTTCTCGATGATCTGCTCGACCACGGCATAGGTTTCGGGGTGAACGCCGGTCATGTCCAGCGGATTCTCGCCGTCACGAATGCGCAGGAAACCTGCGGATTGCTCAAAGGTCTTGGCACCAAGGCCGCTCACATCCATGAGCTGCTTGCGGCTCTTGAACGCGCCATTGGCCTCGCGCCAGCGCACGACCGACTTGGCCACGCTCGACGACAGGCCGGAAACGCGCGACAGCAACGGAACGCTGGCCGTATTCAGGTCCACGCCCACCGAGTTCACGCAGTCTTCGACCACGGCCTCCAGCGAACGGGCCAGTTCGCTCTGGTTCACATCGTGCTGGTACTGGCCCACGCCAATGCTCTTGGGCTCGATCTTCACGAGTTCGGCCAGCGGGTCCTGCAAGCGGCGCGCAATCGACGCAGCACCACGCAGGCTCACGTCCACATCGGGCATTTCCTGGGAAGCGTATTCGCTGGCGGAGTACACCGACGCACCCGCCTCGCTGACCACCACCTTTTCGATGTGCTTTTCCACCTTGGCCGCCATCTTGATCAGATCGGCAGCCAACTTGTCGGTCTCGCGACTGGCCGTGCCGTTGCCGATGGCAATCAGGTTCACGCCATGCTTTTCGACCAGCTTGCCGAGCGTGTGCAGCGAACCTTCCCAGTCCTTGCGCGGCTCATGCGGAAACACGGTTGCGGTCTCGACCAGCTTGCCGGTCGCATCGACCACCGCCACCTTCACGCCGGTACGAATGCCGGGATCCAACCCCATCACGTTGCGTGGGCCCGCAGGCGCGGCCAGCAGCAGATCGCGCAGATTGTCGGCAAACACCTTGATCGCGATCTTTTCGGCATCTTCACGCAGACGCGAAAACAGATCGCGCTCGGTCGACAGGCCGAGCTTCACGCGCCAGGTCCAGGCCACGCATTTGCGGATCAGATCGTCCGACTTGCGCGCAGCATGGCTCCACTGCAGATGGTTGGCGATGCGGCCTTCGGCGATGCTGGGCTTGCCCGGCTCTGGCTCGACCGGCAGCACCAGCTTGGCTTCGAGAATTTCGAGCGCGCGGCCACGGAACACCGCCAGCGCGCGGTGCGAAGGGATGCGGCCAATCGGCTCGTCGTATTCAAAATAGTCGCGGAACTTGGCAACCTCGGGGTCGTTTTCGTTCTTCGAATCGACCTTCTTGCTGCGCAGAAGGCCTTCGCTCCACAGCCACTCGCGCAGGTTCTGCACGAGCGACGGGTCTTCGGCCCAGCGCTCGGAGAGAATGTCGCGCACGCCGTCGAGCACCGCTGGCACGGTCGAGAAGTCCGCACCGGGCTTGCCATCGTCGAGCACTTCCGCTGGTTTCAAAAAGGCCTTGGCCTCTTCCTGCGGATCGAGCGATGGGTCGGCAAACAGCTTGTCCGCCAGCGGCTCGATGCCGAACTCCTTGGCGATCTGGCCCTTGGTGCGGCGCTTCTGCTTGAACGGCAGATAGATGTCTTCGAGTTCCTGCTTGGTCGGCGCGGCGGCGATCGCAGCACGCAGCGCGTCGGTCAGCTTGCCCTGCTCGTCGATGGCCTTGAGCACGGCGACGCGGCGGTCTTCCAGCTCGCGCAGATAGGACAGACGGGCCTCCAGCTCACGCAGTTGGATGTCGTCGAGGCCACCGGTCACTTCCTTGCGGTAACGCGCGATGAACGGGACCGTGGCCCCGCCATCCAGCAGCTCGACGGCTGCGCGTACCTGAGATTCGGAGATTTTGATTTCTGCGGCCAACTGCCGTGTGATCTGCTGCATGAACTAACTTCGGCTCGCAAGGAGCTGTCAATGGAAGATGGAGGCGAAACAGCAGAGTTTGCCACAGCCAGCCACCCGCTCCCGAGCGAGTCGCCCACGCGTATGTCAGCAATCGTTTACGCGTGGTCGATGCCAAGAACCCACTCAGCGGAAGGTGTAGTTGGCCTGGACCATCAACGCGGAATTGCCCAGCAGATTCAGCTGAACACCCCAGTTGCGATTGAAATCCCAGCCCACAGCCGGAATGACGGTCACGCCCCAGCCGTTCTTGTTGTTGAGCGGAATCTTCTTGTTGTACGGGTACTTGTAGCCGTGGATCACGCCGCCCGTGAGCTTGAAATAAAGCGACTGGGTGCTGTCGAACGGACGAAACATCCAGCCGCAATACGCATACTGGCTGAACTGGCCAAAGGAATTGCTGAACAGCGCCAGACCGGCAACCTGGCGCTCGTCCAACTGCTTTTCGGCGGTGACCAGCCAGACGTACTTGTGCTTCTCGTCCTCGGGCTCGAAGTCATGCTCCTTCTTCGCATCCGAGAAATGGTAGGTGTATGGGGCGTAGCCAATGGTCCAACCGGCAAGCGCCGACGTGGCTTCGGAGGACGCATCCGCTGCGCCCGCCCAGGTAGAAAAAGAAGAAGTCAAAAGCAATCCAGCGCAAATGGCGGGTCGCATCACAGCAGTCAACATCATGGAGTTCTTGGTTTTTCGTTTTTGGCCCGGCAAGCCACAGCCGCCCTCTTGCGTCTGTTATACGATTGAAGCGAACAGCGCCTGCAAGCGAAATCAACCTCGCTCCAAGCCCCCTCAATCGAGACCGTATAAATAAACCTTCGATTTTTCGCGTTAGCACCTGAACAAAACCTGAACGTCTCCACTCACGCAACCCCTTCACGCCATTCATGCCCACACCGCCCTTCGCCATCCGCACCGAATGCCCACCCGGCGCATGCGTCTGCGGACGTGAGGCGCTGCTGAACGATCCGAATGCCGATCTGCGTGTGCTGCACCTCACCCGCGACGAGGAAAAACGCTTGTTGCAACGATTGGAAAATTTGGTGTCATTGCCGGATTTGCGACATCTCGAAGACCTGCTCAAGCAGCAGCTCGGCATCGAGCTGACCATCAGCGTCAGCCCCAATGAGGTGCGCAGCCTGCGCGGCATTGCGATTCTGGTGAATGAGCAAGTGGGCCTGTGCAAGAAGACACGTCAGGCCATCCCCGCTGCCATCAAGAAGAGCATGGAGCAGCGCCCCGAAATCGCGTTCGACCTGCTGAACGAAGGCAGCCTGTTCTCCTGAACCGTGCCGAATTGATGGTAAGTTTGACGCGCAATGCAAGACGATCTTTTTGGCACCCCAGAAGAAACAGCGCCGCCATCCAAGCCCCAAACCAAGGCCGACACTGCTGCGCCCAGGGCTGACACGGATGAATCAGCCACCGAGAAAAAAGCAGCCACCCCGCGCAAAGGCAGCCTGCAAGCCGTTGACTGGAGTGACGAACTGCGCGCTCTTGGCGCGGCGTTGCCACCCAACGTGCGCCTTGGCACATCCTCCTGGAGCTACCCCGGCTGGGAAGGACTCGTCTGGCAGACCGCCTTGTCCGAGCAGACGCTGTCCAAGAAAGGACTGGAGGTTTATGCCAAGCACCCACTGTTTCGCACGGTGAGCATCGACCGCAGCTTCTACCGCCCGCTCTCGGCCAGCGACTACGCGCGCTATGCCGCTCAGGTTCCGGCGGACTTCCGCTTCATGGTCAAGGCCCCCAGCTTGCTGACCGATGCCCTCGTGCGCAGCGAAGACGGTCGCGGCAAGGAGCCCAACACTGCCTTCCTCAGCCCCGAATTGGCCGTACAGGAATTCATCGCGCCTGCCATCGAAGGGCTCGGCAAGAATCTGGGCGCGCTGGTCTTTCAGTTGAGCCCCCTGCCCTGGCACATGCTTGAGCGCCTGCCCGAGGTGATCGACAAACTGCGCACCATGCTCAGCGCCCTGCCCGCGCTGCAGCCCCACGCACCCGATGGCGTGATCGCCGTTGAGGTGCGCGACCCGCAATGGCTTGCGCCCGACATGCTGCCGCTGTTCGCCAACGCCCTGCGCGAAGGCAATGCCACGTATTGCATCGGCCTGCATGCCAAGATGCCGCCTTTGTCCGAACAACTGCGTCTGCTCAGAAAACGCTGGCCCGGCCCGCTGGTCTGCCGCTGGAATCTGCATCCCATCCACGGGCCTTATGGCTATGCCGAAGCGGAAAAGCTGTATTCGCCCTACGACCGCATCCACCACCCCGAACCCGAATTGCTTGCCGAACTGGGGCAACTCGTCAACACCTTTGCGGCACACAAGCAGTTGGTGTACGTGGGGGTCAGCAACCATGCGGAAGGTTGTGCACCGTTGACGGTCGAATCCTTGGCGAAGTCCATCGTTCATCCCTCAGCGGGGCAAGACTCCACCAGAGCAGGAAAATCTCAATGAGTTCAAACAGTCCCATCAGGCCATCTAGCTGTGGATCGCACAAGCCGTTCGGGGTTCAGCCTTGCAGGCTCTCTGCACGCATCACCCCTCCAAACATCACGCATTGCGCTCGTCGAGCACGACGCGGTTTCGTCCGGCATGCTTTGCGCGGTACAGCGCGCAGTCCGCACGCAGAAGAAGGTCCTCGGCATTCTCGCCAGGCAACCAACGCGCAACACCCAGTGAAATCGAGAAATGCCCCACGGCAGGGTCGTCGCAGGCGGCCACGGACGTGCGAATCCGTTCGGCCAGATTCATCACGTCAGACAGATCGGCCTTGCCGAAGATGAGCAGAAACTCCTCGCCACCCCAGCGCACCACCTCGCCCATGCTCCCCGTGCTTTCCTGAAGCACATTGGCCACCAGCTTGAGCACATGATCCCCGGCTGGATGACCGTGCCGATCGTTGATCTGCTTGAAAAAATCCACGTCGCAAAGAACAAGGCTGTAGGGCCGTTGGTTGTCCTGAGCATCAACCTGAAAGCGTTGCAGCGCGGATTCTCCGGCGTGTCGATTCAGCAGGCCGGTCAGCCGGTCTCGATGGGCCTGCTCCTTCAGAATGTTCTCGCGCTGGACCATGGTCGAGATGTCCTTCGCGATGCAGACGTAGTGCGTGAGCTGCCCCTCTGCATTGCGCAGAGCCGCAATGCTCTGCTCGGCGTAGTATTCCCCGCCATTCTTATGCCGATTGATGAAGGTGGACCGAAAGTCCTCCCCTTTGTCCAGAGCGATGTTCAGCCGGTCATAGAACGCGGGCTCGTGCGCTCCGCTGCGCAGCGTGGCCATGGGCGTCTTGCCGAGCAGCTCGTTCGCCGAATAGCCCGACATGCGCTCGAACGCCGCGTTGACGAAGACGATGGCAAATTCCCGGTCGGTGACCAGAACGGCGTCGTTGCTTGCATGCAAGGCCTGCGCCAACAGCTTGAGCTCCTGCTCGGCATGCACTCTGGCCGAAATGTCGCGCTGCACCGAAACGAAATGAGTGATCGCGCCCTGCTCGTCTCTCACAGGTGACACATTCCATTCCAGCCAGTACGTCGAGCCGTTCTTGCGATAGTTCAGCGCCACGCCTTCGAAATCGCGACCCGTTTCAAGACATGCGCGCAGTTCGTCGAGCACCTTTCGATTGGTCAGCGGGCCTTGCAGCATGCGGGGCGAACGACCGAGCAATTCCGCTTCGGCATAACCCGTCATGTCGCACAGCGCCTTGTTGCAGAACTCGATCAACGGCCCTTCGCCGGACAGGTCGGCATGGGTGATCATCAACGCATTGCTCGACTGACGAACGGCCGCCGACAGCAGCCACTTCATGTAAGGCGGCTGCGTCCGAGGCTCCAGCGAAACGGGCGCATTGTTTGAGTTCACCCGCGTATTTTTAGTGCAAACAACACAAAAAGATACATGCCGGGCTGAAATTTTTACAAGACGTCCCAAGGCGGGCGCGGAGCCCCAACGCATGGCTTCCGTGATCGCTTGACTGAACGGGCTTACTCGTCGGACGCGCGCAGCGTCTCCAGATGAATGCTGGTCTCCGTGTGCCGAATCCCCTTGATCAGCCGGATGCGCTCCAGCGCCTTCGACAGTTCGGCGAGCGTGCGAACCTCCAGTTCCGCCAGCAGATCCCATTGCCCATTCGTGGCATGCAGCGCCTGCACGGACGGTTCGCCGAGCAGTGACGCGGACACGCGGCGCGCGTCGTTGCCCTCGATGGCAATGCTCATCCAGGCGCGCAGGCCGTTGGATTCGACCTCGGGCCGCAGGCGCACGGTGTAACCGACGACGACGCCCTCGTCCTCCAGACGCCTCAAGCGATTGGTGACCGTGGCGCGCGAGACACCCAGCCGCGTGGCCAGCGTGGCGATGCTCTCGCGGGCGTTCTGCCTGAGCAGGGCCAGCAGTTGCTGGTCGGTCGCATCAAGGGGATGGGGATGGCTCATAACGTCATTCTGACTTGGCAAAGTGACAAGTAAATTAGCAAAAGTGCTCATTTCAGCCCCTTTGGATTGGCATGCAGGCATGAGAACCTGAGCCTCAGCGATTTCAGGAGCCCATCATGTTTGCCGCCCGAGGGCCAAGTGCCACGCCCACCACGCCCACCACTGCCTCCAACAAGACAACCACGGAATTTCTCAGCGTCAGCCATGCCGCGCAGTTGATCGCGCAGACCGGCGTGGTCGAGTGCCTGCGCCTCATGGCCGACGCCATCGAGGCCGACTTTGCGCGCTGGCAGGACTTCGACAAATCCGCGCGCATCGCGGCGCATTCAAGCAATGGCGTGATCGAGCTGATGCCCGTGGCCGACTCGGTCGATTACGCGTTCAAGTACGTCAACGGCCACCCCGTCAACACGCAGCATGGCTTGCCCACGGTGATGGCATTCGGTGCGCTGGCCGATGTGGCCACCGGCACGCCGCGTTTTGTGAGCGAACTCACGCTGACCACCGCGCTGCGCACCGCCGCCACGTCGCTGATGGTGGCCCGGCGACTCGCCCGCAAGAACAGCCGCAGCATGGCGCTGATCGGCAACGGCTCGCAAAGCGAATTTCAGGCGCTGGCGTTTGTCGGCCTGCTGGGCGTGCGCGAGCTGCGCTTGTTCGACATCGACCCAAGCGCCAGCGCCAAGCTGCTGCGCAACATCGAGTTCTATCTGCATGAATACAGTGCCCAGGTGCGCGTCTGCGGCTCGGTCGAGGAAGCTGTGCGCGGTGCGGACATCGTCACCACGGTCACCGCCGACAAGGCGCGCGCGATCATCGTGGGCGCGCACATGCTGGAGCCCGGCATGCATCTCAACGCCGTGGGCGGTGACTGCCCCGGCAAGACCGAACTGGAGCGTACCGTGTTGGAGCGCTCATCCGTGTTCGTCGAGTACGAGCCGCAAACCCGCGTCGAGGGCGATCTGCAGCAGATGCCCGCTGACTTCGCCGTGACCGAGTTCTGGCGCGTGATTCAGGGCGCTGCACCGGGGCGGATATCGAGCGAGGAGATCACCGTGTTCGACTCCGTCGGCTTTGCGCTCGAAGACTATTCGGCGCTGCGCACCATGCGCCAGTTGGGACGTCAGGCGGGCTTGCTTGAAACCATAGCGCTGATTCCCGAACTGGATGACCCCAAGGATCTGTTCGGGCTCTTGCGGCTCAATGCGCGCCCTGTGCGTTTGCGCCGCGCTTGATTCGCATCGAGCTGCAGCAGCCCGAAATCACCGCGCTGGCTGCGGCAATGCACAAAGCCAGTGATTCGGAGAACCCATCGTGCGACGGCCAGATCGCAAAGATCGCGGCGAGCAGCACGGCACCCAGTGTCTGCCCCGTCAAGCGCGCCGACCCCAGCATTCCGCTGGCAGCGCCGCTGCGATGCAGCGGTGCGCTGGTCACGATGGTGTGGTTATTGGGCGACTGGAACAGCCCGAAACCCGCGCCGCACAAGGCCATGCGCCAGACCACGTTCCAATCGGCGGGTTGCGACGGCATCAGCGCAAGCGACAACAGACCCAGCGCAAACATCGCCATGCCGATGCCACCCAGCAACCCATCCTGAATGCGCCCGATCAGCCGACCGGCAATCGGCGCAATGCACACGGTCGCCAGCGGCCAGGCGGTGATCAGCGCACCGGCCTTCAAATGGCTGTAGCCCAGCACTTCGAGCAGCAGATAAGGCAGCGCCAGAAAGCCCAGCATCTGCGCGCAGAACGCGCCCACCGATGACCCCATGGACAGCGCAAACACCGGAATGCGCAAGAGATCGACCGGAAACATGGGCGCAGTCAGCGCCATGGATCGGCGCACATAGAACGCACCGACCAGCAGCCCGCCCAGCAGAAAAATCACGCCCAGCAAAGGCGAGTTGTGC
Source organism: Diaphorobacter sp. HDW4B (assembly GCF_011305535.1). Classification (GTDB taxonomy): domain Bacteria; phylum Pseudomonadota; class Gammaproteobacteria; order Burkholderiales; family Burkholderiaceae_C; genus Diaphorobacter_A. Next base: position 4,588,125 of record NZ_CP049905.1, on the reverse strand, counting down.
ACGCTGCCGGTCTGCACGCCAAGCTGCTCGCCACCGAGAAACAGCAGCGTGAACATGACGATGTTGAGCACCACATCGAGCACCGAAAAGCGTGGGCCAGCGGCATGGGAGATCGGATTTTTCGGCAGTGCCCTGGCACCCATCCAGACCACGAACAACCCGAGCGGCAGATTCATCGCAAACAGCCACGGCCACGAGCCCACAGACAGAATCGCCGCAGCAATCGTCGGCCCCGCCATGGACGACACGGCCACGACCAGCGAGTTGTACGACATGCCCTTTCCCAGTTCGCTGCGCGGGAACGTCAACCGCACGAGCGCCGCGTTCACGCTCATCACGCCTGCTGCGCCCAGCCCTTGCAAGGCACGCGCGAAGATCAGCGTCTCCAGGCTGGTCGCCAGCATCGCGCCAACCGACGCCACCGAGAACAGCGCCATGCCGACCAGATAGACACGGCGATAACCGAGCTTGTCGCCCAGCGCCGCCAGCGGCAGCAACAGCACCAGCGTGGCAAGTTGGTAGGCGTTGACCACCCAGACAGCCTGCGCGGCGCTCACGTTGAGCTGCCGCCCGATGTCGGGCAAGGCCAGATTCATGATGCTCGAGTCCAGCACCGACAGCGCAATGCCCAGCAGAATCACCAGCATGGACTGGTTGCGCTGAGGCTGCGGCAAACCATCGGCTGGCACAGGGTCGGTGGCTTGCTCGCGGGCTGGTTCGGTCGTCACACGGGTCATTCTTTATTCTTGGGCTGCCAGACCAACGGGCGGGCAACGGCAGCTAACAATTTGGTTGACGATTCTAGAAAATAGCACCTATCGCTGCACGCCGTCGGCCAACAGCCCCCCATCGAAAAAGGTTACGCCATTGGCGAAGCCTGCAAGCGCAACCTGCGACGACCCTCAGAACCTGTTCACGATCTCCGCGGCGCCGCGCCAATGTCTTTGCGGGATGGGATGCAAGGCGCGATACCGCAGCAATAGCACTGCTATTGCGAGGATTCGCAACGCCGCAGACCGCCCGCAAAGGCACTGGCCCTTCGGGTTGGGGCGAAATCGGGCGATTTTGGCGCGCTGGCTCTTGCATGGGCACGAGCCCATGCGGCGACCCATCACTCCAAACTCATCCCGATTGCGCCCCAACGCGGCATCGTGGAGATCGTGAACAGGTTCCTCAGCCCCAGCGCGTGCGCCATACGGCCCAGACCGTCGCCACGCCATAGACCACCATCCCGGCCAACACCAACCAGAAAAGCGGCTGCGCCGAATCGCCACCACTTTGCGCCAGCCACGCACCCACAACGGCCACCAGCGCCAGCCGCGCCGAGCCCGCCAGAATCGGCCCGAGCACGCGCCCCGAGCCCAGCGACGCGAAGTACAACGTCAGTCCCAACCCAAAAAACGCAAAGCCCGGCCCGGTGGTGCGCAGATACAGATCGGCATTGGCAAGCACCTGCGCATCGGTGCTGAACATGGCGGACCACAGCGATGGTGCGAGCATCACCGTCACACCGAGCACGGCCAGCACCAACGCCGACACGCAGCCCGCCGTCCACGCCACTCGACGTGCGCGCTCGATCTGCCGTGCGCCCATCGCCATGCCGACCATGGGCACCGAGGCCACGCCGATGCCGAAGGCAATCGGAATCAGCAGAAACTCCAGCCGCTGCCCTATTCCATAACCCGCCAGCGCCTGCGGACCAAAGCGCGCCACCAGCGCCGTCATGATCAGCGCGGTGAGCACCGACTGCACCGGCGACAGACAGGCGAACGCGCCCACACGCAGGATGTCCTTGAACATCGGCCACGAAAACCGCATGTTCGCCCACGGCACGTTGAGCACCTTCTGCCCCCACTGCAGGTAAGCCAGCAACACCAGCGAGCCCAGGCCCATCGCGATCAGATTGCCGAGCGCAATCCCCGTCATGCCCCATTGCGGCATGGGCCCGAGACCCAACCCCAGCGAGCCGCCAATCACGATCTGCAGCACCGCCACCAGCCCCACCGCGGTGGACGGCACCCGCATGTTGCCCGTGCCGCGCACCACCGACGCCAGCGTATTGCACAGCCACACCAGCATGGCGCCGCTGAACAGCACATGGCCGTAACGCACGGCCTCCTGCAGCACCTCGCCCTTGCCGCCGAGCAGTTGGAAAAACAGGGGCCCGCACAGCACAAACAGCAGCGAATACAGCAGACCCACGCCCGCGCCAATGGCGATCGCATGCAACGCCAGCGTGCCCGCGCGCTCGCGGTCGCCCGCACCCAGCGCACGGCTGATGGCCGACGACACACCGCCGCCCATCGCACCATTGCTCATCATCTGTGTAAGCATCGCAAACGGAAAAACAATCGCCATCGCCGCAAGCGGAATCGTGCCGAGCTTGCCGACGTAGTACGTCTCCGCAATGCCCACCAGCACCGAAGACACCAGCGCCAGCACATTCGGCACCGCCAGCCTGAGCAGCGTCGGCAGGATCGCGCCTTGCAGCAATGGCGAGATGGGCGCGTTGGGTACGTTGCTGGTCGTCATCGATGAAGTTCAGAACAGCGGCAAAGTGCCGCCGGGGCACGCGCCTTCGATGGCCAGCATGCGCAGTTTCTGCTCTGCGCCGCCATGCGCGGAAAAGCCGCCGCTCCTGTCGCCCGCAGCAAGAATGCGATGACAAGGCACGATGGGCGCAAACGGGTTCGCACCCAGCGCCTGCCCCACGGCGCGCGAAAGATTCACATCCCCCAGATCGCGCGCCAGCTCGCCATAAGTGCGCGTGTTGCCCGGTGCAATCGCGCGCGCCAGTGCGTAGACCTTGCAAGCGAATTCAGGCACGCCGCGCATGTCGAGATCGATCTCCAGCAGACCCAGCGCTTCGCCCCGCAACAACGCCTGCACGCCATGGATGGCATCGACCACCACCTGCGGTGCAGGGATGGAAAGCAACTCACCCACCGGCTGGTTCATGGGCAAGCCCAGCAACAAGCGCTCCAGCGTGCGCGCCACGTCGGGCTCGGGCAGTTGAACGGCGACGATGCCCGCATCCGACCAGGCCAGCGCGCAATCGCCAATCTCCGTCGCGAAATGGCAGGCACCCAGCGGCACGGGCCGGTGATTGCGCCATGCCGGGGTGCCGCTCATCAGTGCGCTCCGCCGCCGGAAAGCAGTTGCTCGCGCAGTTGTTCGCGCAGATGCGGTTTGGCGGCAAACGGATCGCTGGGATTGCGCGTCTGCAGAATGTCTTCCATGCGCGTCTGCACCGCACCAATCGCCTGCGGATGGCTGTAGATGTAGAACTGGTTGGCGGCCACCGCGTCGAAGACTTTCTTGGCCACATCCTCGGCCGTCACCTTGCCGCTCGCAACCGCCTTGTCCAGCATCTGCGTGCCCACCTGCTGGCTGCGTGTGGACTCGGCGGCATTCAATTCATCGGGCCGAACGCGCTCGCTCTTGCCGATGCCCGTGGGCACAAAATACGGACACAGCACGCTCGCGCCGATCTGCTCGGTCACCAGTTGCAGATCCTGGTACAGCGTCTCCGACAGTGCCACCACCGCATGCTTGCTGACGTTGTAGACCCCCAGATTCGGCGTGGCCAACAGCCCCGCCATGCTGGCCGTGTTGACGATATGACCACGCCAGTTCGCATCGGCACGCGCCGCTTCGAGCATCATCGGCGTGAACACCCGAACCCCATTGGCCACACCGCGCAGATTCACGCCCAGCACCCAATCCCACTCGCGCGCAGAAGTCTCCCAGATCAACCCCGCCGCACCCACGCCCGCGTTGTTGAACACCAGATGCGGTGCACCAAACCGCTCACGCACTGCAACACCCAGTTCATCCATCGCCTCCGCGCCCGACACATCCACGCGACGCGACAGCACCGGCGCACCCAATGCCCTCATCTCCGCCTCCGCAGCCGCCAGCGGCTCGGCCTGCACATCCACCAGCACCAGATTCATCCCCAGGCGGGCCCCAATGCGCGCGCACTCCAACCCAAAGCCCGAAGCCGCACCCGTCAACACCGCAGTCTTGCCCGCAAAATCCGAAATCATTCCCACATCTCCAACTACAAAAACCAATAACCAACGAACCAAAAAATCCACCAACCGACCCGCGCGAAGCGCCAGCAAACCACGAAGCGAAAGCCGCCCTACGATCAACCACCCCAACGCCAAGACAGCCCCTCAGGCGCGACGCAAAGCCGCAGACAGTACTCTCGTACGGCAAGGCTTTGCAACAAAGCATGAGGGGCTGTATTGGCGCCCCAAAACGAATCACCAATCGAAGCCGAACAGGCTTCGTAACCCAAAAAGAAAACAAAAAATCAAAGCGCCTTCATCACATAACCGACGCGGGGAAAGTGGACGTGGATATTGCCTACTCGGGCATCCACTCGTGCGAGGGTATAGCGCGTTCGAGTCGCTGCAATCAACTTGCCCACCGTAGGCTCCACCCCAAAACTCTCCGCCGCAATCGCCACCTTGCTCCCGAGTTCAATCCCGTGATCGTCCAGAAACACCTCATGCTCCGGCAACGCCGCTGGCTCCGTATGGGCCGCCACACTCAGCGCGTCCTGCATGGCCATCTTCTCCATGCGTCCCAGGCCCAGTGTCGAGATCCGATCCATCCAGGTGAGTACCTGCGGCGTGGCATCGAAAATGCTCGCCAGATTCGGCGTGGCAATCCGCGTGAACCACAGCGGGTGATAGACCGCGAAGTCCGCTATGCATGGTTGATCGCCAAGCAGAAATGGGTTCTCGTCCAGCATGCTCGCAATGCGCCGCAGATCGGAGCGATAGTTGACCGCCGCTTCCGGCGCATGCATGAGCGGAAAACCCATACCCTTGCGGTCGTTCACAAACGCTTCGGCCAGCGAGCGATCGGCATTCGCAAACAGCACATTGAGGCCGCTGGGCTGAAAGTTGTACGACATGGCGGCCCAGAACATCCGATCGTCGGCCCACTGCGCCACGACGCGCGAGAGGCCTTTGAGATGTTCGGGATACAAGGTGGGCATGGGCTGGTGATGTTCGAGCACATCGCAGATCAGCGCCGTGTCGCAATAGATGTCCGCACCGATCTGCAGATACGGCGTGCGCCGATAACCTCCGGTGAGCGCCTCCACATCGGGCTTGGGCATGAAGCCGGGCACGATCACCGACTTCCACGCCAGTTGCTTGAAACCCATGATCGCCCTGATCTTGTGCGAGAACGGGGACATGGGGTAGTGGTGCAGTATCAGTTCGCTCACGGTGTTGTCTCCTGGTTTTTCTCGTGATCGGCGCTGGGAAAAAGCGCCGATCAATCCAACTTCGGGGTGTACAGCATTTCCACGTGCGGAATATCGTCTTCGAGATATTCTTCTGAAACCGTTTGAAAGCCCAGCTCGCCATACATACGCTGCAGATGGGCTTGTGCGCTGATGCGGTTGGCCTGACCGGGAAACACGCGCTGCGCCTGCGCCAGGCCTTCGGCCACCAGGTGCCGCCCAATTCCCAGCCCTCGAATCTCGGGCGCGCATACCACGCGGCCAATCGATGGCTCGGGATAGTTGAGGCCCGCATCCACGATCCGCAGCGTCGCAAGCAAGGCATTGCCATGCTCCGATTCGGGTGCACGGCCCAAAAGATGCCAAGCGTGCTTATCGTTGCCATCCGGGTCCTGATAAGGCCCCTGCTCCAATATGAAAACCCGGCAGCGCAACGCCAGTGCATCATGCAACTCGTGCGGCGTCATATCGTCAAAACGCTTCCAGGTCCATTGCATCTTGAGAGTCATGTCAATGTGCTTCTCTGGTGAATCATCAGTCGGTGGACACTGGCGCGAGCTTCTTGCGCTCCACATACCGGAACGTGCCCGTCGCCATGGTGCACATCTCGCCGCTTTCGTCGTAGACCCAGCCCTCGACAAACGCCATCGTGCGTGTGCGGCGAATGCGCCTGGCCTTCGCGATCAGCGGGCCTTTGGCGGGAGCCATGAAGGTGGATTTCATCTCGATGGTGACGATGCCATGCTCGGGCGTATCGCTGCGCGCCGCCACGGACAGCGCCACATCCAGCAGCGTCATCGTCGCGCCACCGTGGGTGACGCCATGCGAATTCAGATGCTCCGGCTTGGGCGTGTAATGCAGTTCGGATTCGCCGTTCTCCATGCGATGCAGCGTGAATCCCAGCAGGTTCACGAAAGGAATGTCGGCGCGAAAATTCAACAAGATAGGGTCTCCGGATAAGCGTTGCCGGAAACGGCAAGCGCGTTGTGCAATCAATGCGCACAAGCATAGCCGCTGGCGCGCACTTTTGCTGGCCGCTGCCTCCGCTATCTCAACCGCCCAGCACCGCGCTCACGCCGCCATCTGCGGCCATCCATTGGCCGGTGATGTGCTTGCCCGCGTCGCTGGCCAGCAGCAGGCTCAGGCCCTTCAGGTCCTCGTCGTCGCCCAGTCGGCGCAGCGGCGCGCCGGCGCACATTTTTTCTTCGCCGATGGAGTCGATCAGCACGGTCGCCATCTTGGTGCGGAAGAATCCGGGGCAGATGCAGTTGACGCGCACGCCGCGCGGTCCCCATTCGGCGGCCAGCGCCCGTGTGAAGTTGATCACAGCGCCCTTGGAGGTGTTGTAGGCGATGGTCTTCATTTCCACTGGATTGCCGCCCAGCCCGGCGATCGACGCCAGATTGATGATGCTGCCCTTGCCGCGCGCCAGCATGCTGCGCTTGCCCACGGCCTGACTCAGCAGAAAGTAGCCACGGATGTTCAGATTCATCACCTTGTCCCAGGCTTCAAGCGGATAGTCCTCGGCGGCTGCGCCCCAGCTCGCGCCTGCGTTGTTGACCAGAATGTCGATGTCGCCCGCGCGCTCCAGCGTCTCGTCCACCAGGCGCGCAATGTCGGCCTCCTTGGCGCAGTCGGCGGCAATCCAGCGGGCGTCGATGTTCTTGGCCGCCAGATGCGCCACGGCCTCTTCCAGATCGGCCGCCTTGCGCGAGGTGATCACCACCTTGGCACCCGCCTCGCCCAGCGCTTCTGCCATCTGCAGACCCAGACCGCGCGAGCCTCCGGTCACCAATGCTGTTCGGCCCTTGAGATTGAAAAGTTCCTGCACAGAGCGTGACATGACAGCGCTTCCTCTTATGTAGTGGATGGAAAATCAGCTTTCTATTGTCGCGAGCTTGTCGCCGTGCCCATGTCGCATTGGCGATTGGTGGCGCCATAAGAAAAAAGCAGGAAAAATTACCCGCAAGGCAGACGGATTGCCCGGCTCTGCTACTGTTATGACCATGCAAACATCCACGACCGCAACTTCCCAAGCCACCGAACTGGCCTACCAGACAGGCATCTTCCAACCGATCCCGCCATTGGCTCGCTACGCTTTCTTTTCGATAGCGAACAATGCTGATGCAGCAGCCATCAAGGCGGCTCTCAAACGCCTGCAGACAGAGGTCGATGGAAAGGCCGTCGTGGCCGCCCTTGGCCCGCAACTCGTTGCGGCTGTCGGCGCGCAGGTTCCCGGTCTGCGTGAATTTCCGCAGCTCACCTGCACCAACGGCTTGCTGATTCCGTCCACCCCCGCAGCACTGATGCTCTGGCTGCGCGGCACCGACATGGGCGACCTTGCCAACCACGTGCGCGCATTTGAAAAGCTGCTCGCGCCCGCGTTCGGTGTGAACGTCGTCGTCGACGCCTTCCGCCACGGCGATCCTGAAGCCGAGCATGGCCGCGACCTGACCGGCTACGAAGACGGCACCGAAAACCCCGAAGGCGAAGAAGCCGAAGCCGCCGCCTTCGTGCAGGACGCCGCACCCGGCCTGCAGGGATCGAGCTTCGTCGCCGTGCAGCAATGGGTGCACGACTACGACCAATTCGAGTCCTTCAGCACCGAAGAGCGCGACCACATCATGGGCCGCCGCCTGACGGACAACGAAGAGCTCGAAGACGCACCCGAATCCGCCCACGTCAAGCGCACGGCGCAGGAAAGCTTCGAGCCCGAGGCCTTTGTGCTGCGCCGCTCCATGCCCTGGCTGCTGCACGATCACGGCGAGGATGTCAGCGGTCTGATGTTCGCCGCCTACGGCAAGTCGCTCGACGCCTACGAAGCCCAGATGCGCCGCATGGCGGGTCTCGACGACGGCATCACCGATGGTCTGCTGCGCTTCTCGCACCCCACCAGTGGCTCCTATCTGTGGTGCCCACCGATGCACGGCGGCCAGCTCGATCTGCGCCTGCTGAAGATTTAAAATACCCGGTACCTCATCGAACGCAGTGTGTTCACGCGCACTGCGTTTTTGTTTTTTCAGCCCCTCCCTGCCCGCTTACTTCACACCCCATGCAAGCCCTGCTCGACGCCATCCAACACATGTCCCGCCCGCTGGATGCGACACGCATTTTTCACGGTCGCGGCGGCATGCATCCGGGCTGCGAGCATCTGTCGCTCGACGCGTTTCCGCCCGTGATCGTGCTCACCAGCTTTGCCGAGCTGGACGAGGCCAGCATCGCCGCCATCGGTCAGGCGCTCGAAGCACGCTGGGCCGACATCGCTCCGGGCGAACCACTCAACTGGGTGCTGCAGATTCGCCTCGTCGGCGGTCTGGGAAGCACGCAAATCATGAGCGGCAGCGTGCCCGATCCGCATGTGGTGACCGAAGCCGGAACACGCTACACGGTGCATGTGGCGCGCGGGCAGAACCATGGTCTGTTTCTCGATATGGCCGGCGGTCGCCAATGGGTGCGCGAGCATGTCACGACCCATGCGGTCGAAGGCAACCGCCATGGCGAATACCGCGTGCTGAACCTGTTCGCCTACACCTGCGCGTTTTCCGTCATCGCGCTGCAGGCCGGTGCCACACATGTCATCAACATGGACATGAGCAAAGGCGCACTCGCCATCGGTCAGCAGAACCATCGTCTGAACGATGTGAACAAGGGTGCGAGCTTTCTCGGCCACGACATCTTTTCAAGCTGGGGCAAGATCACGCGCGAAGGCCCTTACGAGCTCATCATCGTCGATCCGCCGAGTTATCAAAAAGGCAGCTTCGTCGCGACCAAGGATTACGCGCGCCTCGTGCGCCGCCTGCCCGACCTGCTGGCACCCGGCGGGCATGCGCTCATCTGCCTGAATGCACCCGAGCTGCCCGAATCCTTCGTGCATGAACACATGCAGGCCGAAGCGCCCACGCTGCAGTTCGTGGAACGCGTGGCCAACCCGCCGGTGTTCGCGGATCGCGATCCTGATCGCGCGTTGAAGGTGCTGGTGTATCGCGCAAGCATGTGATCCAGCGGAGGCCGTGAACCCCTGCTGATGCAGGTCGGCTATGAAGCGAAAAATCGCAGTTGGGATCATGGAACAAGCACTCTCAATTGTATTTTTTTCGTTTCACGGAGCAGTCATGGTAGGCGACAAAACTCGCCCCCCATGTGCCATTTCACACTGCTCTTCACGATGTCCTCACTGGATTCTTCAACCACGCGCGGCCTGCCCGCAACGCGTTCTCGATTCGCTCGCCGACGCCAACTGACACGCCTGAGCCTGGCGTTGATGAGCGTCTGGATCACGGGTGATGCATGGGCCATCGAGCCCTCCGCCGCCGAAGCCCAGCGCCCCGCATGGCGGCAATGCACCGCCGCGCAGACACGCGCCACCGAGCGCTGGTGGTTCTTCGGCCAACGCGGCGTGCTCGACTTCGGCAACTCAGGCGCGACTGCGCAAGCGCTGGCCAATCCATCGGCCAGCGCACCGCGCTCGCTGGGCGGCGGCGTGTCCGTGGCGGACCGCAACGGCGGCCTGCTGTTCTATGCACTCGGTGACGGCAACAGCGTGCGCCTCTTCAACCGCCAGCATCAAACACTGGGCACGTTGGCTGGCAACCCGTCCGCATCGCAAATGGCCGTAAGCTTTCCAGTGGCCGACAAGGCCGGGCAGCATGTGCTGGTCACCACCTCCTATCAAGCAGGAGCTTCGAAAGCAGGCCAACTGTCGTACACCGTGATCGACACGCAAGCCAATGCAGGCCTTGGCGCGTTGGTCGGAAACGCTGGCGGACAGGCGCTTGCGAGCACTCAGGCTGGCGACATGCTGGCAGCCCTTCCCAATGCCTTCGGCACGGGCTTCTGGGTGTTGACGGCCACCCCCGGCCAATCGCAAGCCGTGGCCGTGCCTTTCATCGGCAACACAGCTGGCGCGCCCGTCGTGTCCCCACTGAGCAAGAAGATCAATACGCTTCGCGGCGCGCTGGCCATCAGCGCCGACACGCAGTGGGTTGCACTGCTCAACGGGGGCGGCTTGACGTCGGCCGGCAAGCAGACATCGACACTCCACTTGCTGTCCATGAATGCGGCAAACGGCCAGCTCAAAGAAGTTCGCGTCTGGACGCTGCCGCAGCCAACGCCCAAGGAAGAGCCCACCTGCAAAGCCTTGGCCGGAATGCATTGCGCAGCTACTGTGGAAGGTGAAGTCACGGCCACCACCCAGACGACCGACGCCATCACGTTCGCCGGTGTTGGCATCGACTTTTCGCCAAGCGGGCAATATCTGTATGTCTCGCAAACATCGGACGGACGGCTGTGGCGCTACCCGGTCGCAAGCGGCGAATCATCCGGCGGCTCATCAGGTGCCTATCTCGGCCGAACGGGTCTGTCGAAAACCGGCGGCGGACAAGTGCGACGCGGGCCCGACGGCGCCATGTGGATCGCGCACGACGACCCGGTGGCTGCGGGCGGACGCGGACAAGCTTTCCTCAGCCGGATCGCCAACCCGGATGAGCCCAAGCCCGAAGGCATTCGCTTTGTCGAAGGCAACTACGCACTGCCCGAAGGTGCCAGCAGCAGCTCCGCGCTTCCGCAAACGGGCGCAGGCTGTGCCTGGCCCATACCGCCGACCGCCACATCGCGTGCACTGGAGCTCACTGCTCCGGCCAACGTGCCAGTCAACAAACAGGCGCAGTTCTCTGGCAAGGCCGAAGGCGCCACCGATGACGAGGTCGTCAGCTTGCGCATTCAACCCCAAGCCGCTGGCGCACAAAGCAATGCCTATTTGCTGCAAGCAGCCGTGCGAGGACAGTCATTTGCAGTGCAGGCACCACCTCTGGACGTGGGCCTCTACAACGTGACGGCAAGCCTGCCCGGAGCAGGTGGCAAGCACTTGCAAGCACAGCAAGTGCTGACGGTAACGAAGGACGACGATGGCGGTGGCGGTGGCGGTGGCGGTGGCGGTGGCGCTGCGATCACGCTGCAGTTGGCGCTTCCCAAAGAAATGCTCGCCAACCGCGCGCTGAGCATCTCGGGCACGGCCAAGGGCGCAAAGGATGGCGAGCGGGTCGAGGCCAAACTGGAATCGGCGATCACCAAAACACTCGCCTCGCTCAACACCAAAGCAACCCCAACGAATGGCGCAGGCAAAGCAGCGCCTGCCCCGCTTCTACCCCTGGTTCTGACCACGCCAGTGCAAGCGGGCCAATTCACGCTGAACGTGCCAGGACTGCCCGAAGGCCAATACGACCTGACCGTGCGCTTGCCACAGCAAGCCAACACCAAGCCGGTGTCGGCGCGGCTCAAGGTGACGCGAGCAACCGGTCCCGATGGCACCACCGTGCCGGTGCCCGTGAACCACCCCATCGCACTTTCGGCACTGGGCCTGCTCATGCTGCTCGTGCCCGGCCTGCGTCGCAAATGGCAAGGCAAGCACTGAGCCATACAGCACCACGCCCAACCCAATCCGTCCCCATTCAGCCCCCATTCACGGATGGGCAAATCATTTCGCCTGCTCGACGCGCAGCGAGCGGCATCTCACTCAGACAGCGTATGAACAACCGACGAAATTTTCTCAAGCGCAGCGTTGCCACGGCCGGAGCGCTGGGCGGCATCTCCATGTTCCCCGACGTGATCCAGCGCGCGCTGGCCATCGAGCCCAATGGCCGGACCAAGTCGCTCAAGGACGTGGAGCACGTGGTCATGCTCACGCAGGAAAACCGCTCCTTCGACCACTACTTCGGCACGCTGCAAGGTGTGCGCGGCTTCAGCGATCCCCGCCCTCATCTGCTGCCCACTGGCCAACCCGTGTGGTATCAGCCCCCGGCTTCGCCCAAGCTCGACAAATATCAAAGCCGTGGCCTGCCGAACGACGTGCCCCATGTGCTGCCGTTCTACATCGACCCACGCAACACCACCGGCCATGCTGGCACATTGCACGGCTGGGTGGATGGCCATGCAGTGATCAACGAAGGGCGTAACGACCAGTGGCTCACGCAAAAGCAGGACGTGATGACCATGGGCTATCTGAAGCGCCAGGACGTGTCGTTCCACTACGCGCTGGCGGACGCCTTCACGATCTGCGATGCGTATTTCTGTTCCACGCCAGCCGACACACTGCCCAACCGCATCTTCATGTGGACCGGCACCATGGACCCGCGCAACGTGCTCGGCACCAAGCCCAACGGCCCCGCCATTCAGGAGCGCTACAACACCAACGGCTACACCTGGACCACCTATCCCGAGCGGCTGGAAAAGGCCGGCATCAGCTGGAAGGTCTATCAGGGAGGGTCGGCGGGATACATGGGCCTGACGGCACAGACCGACAACTTCACCGACAACTCGCTGGAATTCTTCGAGGCCTACCAAAAGCCCCTGATCAACAACCCGCTGCGCAACAAAGGGGGCTACGCCAGTGCCAGCAAGAACACACTCAAGCAACTGCACGACGATGTGCAGAACAACAAGCTGCCGCAGGTGAGCTGGATTGTGGCACCCAACAAATTCTGCGAGCATTCGTCGGCTACCACGTTCCACGGAGCGACCTACATCTCGGCGATTCTCACCGCGCTGATTTCCAATCCCGAGGTCTGGAGCAAGACCGTCTTCCTCATCAACTACGATGAAAACGATGGCCTGTTCGACCATGTGGTGCCGCCTGCGCCGGTGCTCGACTCCGCACTCAATCGACGCGGCATGGTGTCCCGATCGCTGCGCGACAGTCTGGTCGACGAGTTCATGGACATGGACCTGCACGCCAAGGCATACGGCAACAACAACGGTCTCGCGCCAGGCGGCGGCTACACGGGCTTGCTCGAAGTGGGCCTGGGCTCACGCGTTCCCATGCTGGTGATCTCGCCGTGGAGCCGCGGCGGCTGGGTCTGCTCGGAGACGTTCGACCACACCTCGCTGCTGCGTTTTCTGGAAACGCGTTTCGGCATCGCCGAGCCGCAAATCTCCGCATGGCGACGTTCGGTGTGCGGCGATCTGACCTCGGCTTTCGATTTTTCAACGGCGGGCGACCCAAGCTTTCCGCGCGTCACCGTTGATGCAGCACTCTCCAAACTGGGCACAAGCAGAACGCCTGCGGCCATCCAGAGCCTGCCCCGTCAAGAGCCCGGAACCCGCAAGCACCGCCCGCTGGACTATGAGTTTCTGCATCGAGGACGCTGCAGTCTGGACGAGCAACGCTTCTGGATCGACTTCTCCAACACCGGCAAGCTCGGCGCGGGCTTTCACGTCATCGATGCGCTCCAACTGAAACAGGCACCGCGCCGCTACACGGTGGCGGCAGGCGACAGTTTTGCCGACTACTGGGAGGTCTCCGGCCCATACCATTACCTCATCTACGGCAGCAACGGCTATCTCACCGAATTCAAGGGCGATATCGCACAAGCCCCGGCGCTGCATCCGGACGCCTTCCCCTGCTACGACACGGTGCGCGGCGACGTCATCATCACCGTGGTGAACCGGGGCCTCAAGCCACTGACCTTCTCGCTGAGCAACGCCTACGCCAAGGACCCGATCCGACAAGTGGCGCTCCAGCCCGGAGAAACGGCAGACATCCCATTTGCGCTGCAAGGCAGCCAATCGTGGTACGACATCGGCATCCGCGTAAAAGAGCTGCCCGCCTTTGCCTACCGCTTTGCAGGTCATGTGGAAACCGGTCGCGCCAGCATGACCGACCCCGGTCCGCACAACTGAGACAAATGCGCTCACACATGCGCCCATAGACGAAAAGCGCGCATGCCCATGCGCAAATAGTTGGCGCATCGCCGTCGATGCTTGCTATGATCGACGGCGATGTCGCTGAAATACGCGCACGCCCACCGCTTTCGCACTCCTCACCAACGCATGAACCCGCTGCATTGCATCCGCCAACTGGCAACCGGCCTCTGGGGCCGGATGGTGCTCGTGTGGGTTTTGCTGTCGCTTGGCGCGGCATCGGCGGCTCCGCTGATCCATCCGCAGAGCATGGAAGTGGTCTGCTCCAGCGTGGGCGAAATCCGCCTGATCATCAAAACGGAAGACGGCCAGCAGGCCATGGACACATCGCACTGGAAATGCGCGATGTGCCTGCCGTTTACCGCACCACCCAGCACGCCGGTGGTGACCGTGGAGCCACCGCCCTCTCCTTATGCCCATGCGCTTCGCCCTGTTGAAGCCGCACGCATTGCCGGCATCACCGCCGCACCGCCTCCGGCCCGAGGGCCGCCCCCGTTCGCCTGAAATCGCTTCGCTGACATGTGAATAGTCCGTTCGCGCACCAAGCGCTGAATGACTGAATCCGCGCATGTCATGTATATGGATTTCCCGTGCGGTGATGCTTGCTTGCAAGCTTGCATGCCCTCGCACAGCCAAGGTTTGAACTGAAATGAAAAGCCCACTGATGGCGCTCGTGCTGGGCGTCGCCGCGCTGCCCTGCGCAGCCGCTGACAACAACGCCGACAACGCAAACACCGCCGCCCGCAACCCAGAAGAAAAGACGCTGGATGCCGTCACCGTACAAGGCGGCAAGGCCAGCCGTCTGCCCACGCAGATTCCCGCCACCATCGAAGGCGTGACGCGCGAAGAGATAGCCACGCGCGTCAACGCCACCGACAGCGAAGACGCGCTCAAGTACCTGCCCAGCCTCATGGTGCGCAAGCGCTACATCGGCGACTACAACCACGCGATTCTCGCCACGCGCGCGTCCGGCACGGGCAACAGCGTGCGTTCCGTCGTCTATGCGGATGGCATTCTGCTGTCCAACTTTCTGGGCAACGGCATTGCCAACGGCACCAACTTTGCGCCGCGCTGGGGCCTCGTCACGCCCGAGGAAATCGAGCGCGTCGATGTGCTCTACGGCCCCTACTCCGCCCAATACGCGGGCAACTCCGCAGGTGCGGTGGTGGACTACGTCACGCGCATGCCCGAGAAGTTCGAGGCCCATGTCGGCGCGGGATATTCGTCCGCACCCACCGAGCTTTTCAACTCCAGCCGCAGCTTCAAAAGCTGGAACACCAGCGCATCGCTTGGCAGCAAAAGCGGCGATTGGTCGTGGTGGCTGCATCTGAATCGCACCGACAGCGAAGGCCCTCCGCAAACCTTCGTCACCGCGCTGCAATCCGCTGGCAAGCCAGGCTCGGCCGGAACGCCCGTCACCGGAGCCGCCACCGGCAGCAACGTGAACAACCAGCCTTGGTACGTGTTCGGCACCGGCACGCAATATCACACCGTGCAGGATCACCTCAAGATCAAGCTCGCCTACGACATCACATCCACCCTGCGCGCCAGCTACACGCTGGGCTGGTGGAAAAACGATTCGCAAGGCCGCCCGCAATCCTTTCTGCGCGATGCCAATGGCCAGAGCGTCTACAGCGGCACGGTCAACGTGAACGGCTCTGCCTTCACGCTCGCGCCCACCGCCTTCGGTCTGACCAACGATGCGCAAACCCACTGGATGCACGGTTTTCTGCTCAAGAGCCACACGGGTGACACCTTCGACTGGGAGCTGGCGGCCAGCCTCTACGACTACGAAAAGGACAAGCAACGCGCGCCCACCACGTCGCTGCCCAACGCCCTGAACGGTGGCGCGGGCACGCTGCAATCCATGACCGGCAGCGGCTGGAACACGCTGGCCGCCAAGGGCACCTGGCGACCCGATGGAAGCCAAGGCGCGCACATCGTCGAATTTGGCGCGGGCCGCGATGCGTACAAGCTGCGCATCAACAAATCCAACGTCAGCGGTGACTGGTTCAACGGCGCGGTGAATCCGCAATCCGTCGTCAGCGATGTGGGCGGTCAGACGCAGACGCAATACCTCTGGGCGCAGGACGCATGGCGCTTTGCACCGAACTGGAAGGCCGTTGTCGGCCTGCGCTGGGAAGACTGGGAAGCCAAGCGCGGCTTCACGCAGAACGCCACGCAGTCGCTTGGCTACGCCAACCGCAGCGAATCGAATTTTTCGCCCAAAGCCGCCATCTCCTGGCAAGCCACCAACGACACCTTGCTGCGCGCCGCCATTGGCCGCGCCGTGCGTTATCCCACCACGGGCGAGCTGTATGGAGCCACGAGCGGCGGCGAGCTTTCGTTCATCAACGATCCCAACCTGCGCCCCGAGAAATCGTGGACCGGCGAGATCAGCGCCGAGAAGGACCTGGGCAACGGCATGGGCATTGCGCGCGCCACGCTGTTCCATGAAAACCTGAGCGATGCGCTGATCAGCCAACTGGTTTCCGGCACCACCATCAGCCGTGTGCAGAACGTGGACCGTGTGAAGACCACCGGTTTGGAATTCGCCTACAACGCGCAATCGGTGCTGGTGCGCAATCTCGATTTTGGCGCAAGCCTTACCTACGCCAATTCGCGCATCGCCTCCAACCCCGGTCTGCCATCGAGTGAAGGCAAATGGCAGCCCCGCGTGCCACGCTGGCGCGCCACGGGACTCGTGAGCTACAAGCCCGACGCACGCTGGACGCTCACCGCCGCCGCGCGCTACAGCGGCAAACAATTCAACACGCTGGACAACAGCGACACCAATGCCGACACCTACTTCGGCACCAGCAAGTTCTTTATCGTGGACCTGCGCGCCCATGTGCGCCTGACGCCCGAGCTGACCGGCGCGTTCGGCATCGACAACGTGAACAACGAACGCTACTGGAGCTTCCACCCCATGCCGCAACGCACCTACACCGCATCGCTGCGCTGGGATCTCTGAACTCCATTTTTCAAAAGGAAGATCATCATGAACAAGACCACCCACACACTCGCACTCGTCTCCGCCTTGCTCGCAGGCTCCGCCGCACAAGCACATGTCGTTCTGCCCGCAGGCGGCGCAAATGTCGGCAGCAATTACGACGCCGCATTCCGCGTGGGCCATGCGTGCAAGGACGCCAAGGCGACCACGGCCATCGAAGTCGAACTGCCCAAGGCCTTTCAGTTCAAGGAAGCCGTTGCGCGCAGCGGCTGGAAGCTGGCCACGCCCAAAGCGGGCGCACAAGGCGGCGTCGTGCGCTGGGAAGCCGACAGCGCAGCAACCGCCTTGCCCGGCACCGAGAAAACCACCTTCGTCGTGCGCGGCGTGCTGCCCTCGACCGCACAGACGCTGCATTTCCCAGTTCATCAAATCTGCGACGTGGGTCGTGCGGATTGGGCACAGATTCCAACGGCTGCCAACGCCAACGACAAACTGGAATTCCCCGCAGCACGCCTTGACGTGCTGCCCGACAACGTGGCCGCCATCGATGTGCGCGATGCCTGGGTGCGCGCAGCCGTCCCCGGCCAAAGCGGCACGGGCGCATTCCTGACCGTGCAAGCACCGCAAGGCGCCAAGCTGGTGGCGGTGAAATCGGCGGCCGCAGGCGTGGTTGAGATTCACGAGATGAAGCTCGAAAACGATGTGATGAAAATGCGCGCCATTCCCGCGCTCGAGCTGCCTGCGGGCGAGCAGGTCAAGCTCGCGCCCGGCGGCTTGCATCTGATGATGATGGATCTGAAGCAGCCCATCACGGCAGGCCAGACGCTGAACTTCACGCTCACGCTCGAAGACGCCAACGGCAAGCGCCGCGAGCGTCAGATCGAAGCGCAGGTGCGCAGCGGTGCCACTGCAGGGCAGGATGGCAGACACGGCGCACACCAGCACCACTGATCGCCTGCGGATGGATTGCATCCGAAATGGGAAGGACTGATTCAACCATTCGATTCAGTCTTTCGACCCATATGGTCAACGGCATTGCCTGACAATCGGGGCGTTTTCAAGTCCCCCTTGTCAGGAGTCCGCCATGTCCCAAGATGCAGCGCTGATGCGCCAAGCCGTGCAGCTCGCACACGCCAATCGCCTGCGAGGCGGCCGCCCCTTTGGTGCGGTGCTGACACGGGGATCTGAAGTCCTTGCCACCGGCATCAACGACATCATCCAGTCGCACGACCCGAGCACGCATGCCGAAATGCAGGCCATTCGCGCAGCTACGCAGGCGCAGAAAAATCCATCGCTCGCCGGTTGCACCATCTACGCCAGCGGTCACCCCTGCCCCATGTGCCTTGCTGCACTCGTGATGACGGGTGTGGAGCAGGTTTTCTTCGCGTTCGACAACAACGACGCAGCGCCCTACAACCTGTCGAGCGAAGGCACCTACCAGCGACTGCGGCTCAGTCTGAATCCGCCGCCACTTCCGATTGCGCGCGTGGACACTGGCATCACCGCCGCGCAGCTTTATGGCGATGCGCCTTGGCCTGAAGAAGACATGAAGTAAGCGCCGATGCAAAGCCCACAACCAGACAACACCAAGGCCGCATCGCTGTCCCCCACCTTCTGGGTGTTGGTGGTCATTGCCATCACCATCAACCTGCGCCCTTTTCTCACGGCCATCGGCCCACTGGGAAGCACCATCCAGACCGCCACCGGCATGAGCCTGAGTCAGCTTTCGTGGCTCACCTTGCTGCCCATGGCCTTGATGGGCGCAGGCGCATGGATTGCACCCGCCGCACTGCAAAGATTCGGTGCGCGCAATGCGATCTGCGGATCGCTGCTGCTGATTGCGCTGGGCTGTGCCTTGCGAATGCAAGGTGGAAATGCCGCAGTGCTGCTTGCCACAGCGGCACTTTGCGGCGCAGGCGTAGCGCTCATTCAAGGCATTCTGCCGGGCGCGATCAAACGCGAATCGCCACGCCATGTCGCACAGATGATGGGCCTGTACTCCTGCGCACTCATGGGCGGCGGTGCATTCGGCGCGCAGATTTCTCCGCTGGCTGTTCAATGGGGTTGGGACTGGCGAGCAGCACTTGCGCTGTGGACCATCCCCGTGCTTATTGCCATTCCACTCGCCTGGTATGCATTTGGCCAAATTCAGAAATCACTGAATAGAACCGTCGTAAGCCATGCGCAACCGCAGACCAACGACACCCGCTGGCTGATCAGCCGCCCTCGTACCTGGACGCTCATGGCCTGCTTTGGCCTCGTCAACGGCGGCTATGCAGCGGTCGTCGCGTGGCTCGCCCCCTACTACCAAACGCACGGCTGGAGCGCCTCCAGCAGCGGCATGCTGGTCGCAATTCTTTCCGTCGCACAGGCCGCAGCAGCACTCACCCTGCCCATGCTTGCCGCCCGCCATGCAGACCGCAGACCATGGATCGCATTCACCCTGCTCTGCCAGATCGTTGGATTCTCCTTGTTGATCTGGCAACCCGATGCTGCCCCCTTGCTCAACGCCGTCGTACTCGGCATCGGCCTGGGCGGCTGCTTCGCACTGATGATGGTGGTGGCGCTCGACCACCTGCCATCCCCATCGCAGGCCGGAGCACTCAATGCGCTCATGCAAGGCGGCGGGTTCCTCCTCTCGTCGCTCGCCCCCTGGGTGATCGCGCAATTGCACGAAGCCACCGAAAAGTTTGAAGCGGGATGGGCTTATCAGCTCGGTTGCGTCTGCATAGTGTGTGTGCTGGTGAGCAGACTTTCGCCAACCCGTTACGCATCGGCCATGAAAGCCCATTGAATCCCGAAATCACCAAAGAAAAAGGAGCGAGTCCGATGTGAACTCGCTCCTTTTTTAGCTTCTATTGCCAACCGCTACTGGTTGATCAATTCGCGCCAGCTCATGCGCTTACCCTTGGGCTTGGGTGTCGTGGTCGGAATTGGAATGTCCTTCGGCTTTTCCGGATACGCGCTTGGCGACACGTGGCTGGTCACATTGCCATCCTTGGTGGCACTCAGGTCGTTGCCCATGATCAGACCGTCCGTCACTGGCACACCTGCGGGACCTTCTCCACCCGGCCCCTCGTTCACCGGGCCACCTGTCTGGAAGTTGATGTAGTTGATCCAACCCATACCACCGGAAACGCATGGTTCATTCGAAGGTATGTTGCTGGCCACCACCAAGGTGGAGGCTGCAATGCGCAGATCCACATTGACACGCTCACCCGTGGTCGGCAGATCGATGTACCAACCCTTGGCGTTGTCTTTGCAGTCGTTCGTCGCGCTGGTGCACTGGAGCGTACGAGACAGCACCGTGCCATTGGGTCCTGTCACGTCTTTCAGCTTCGATACCTTGAGCGTGGAACGCAACGACGTGCCGGAGCCAAAACTGGCCACCTGATCGTCGAACCCGTAGATCGTCTGCTGGGCTGTGGTGGACAGGTCACCCACCCCCAGCAGCTTGCCCGTCGCCACCAGAATGCGCGGTAACGTGATGCCCGACTGACCTTGCACCAATTCCACGCGTGTGGTGATGGGCTGCGGTTTGCCGCCGGAATCGGTCAGTTGAACGACCTTGTGAACATCAAAGCTGCCGCTGCCGGTGTTCCACTGGAAGCGCCAGATATTGCCCAGAATGTCGCCGCCATAAAGCAGATTGGTGGTGTTGTCGCCCGATGGGTCCTTCACGAAGTTGTTCAACTCCTTCAATCCGGAGCCAGAGGTCGTGATGGTCTGGATCACGGCTCCTGTGCTGGCATTCAGAACATAGACCCGCCCCACGCCATCGCTGTTGTTGTAGCCCGAGGTCAGGAACACGGCCCACGTGCCATCCGGCAGTTTGGACACCAGTGGCCTGCCATAGCTCTGGCCCATGGTGGGGATGTTGGTCTGCCACAGGCCCACGGGGGCTTCTGGATTGGAAATATCCAGCGCATAGTAGCCCTTGCCGCCCTTGTTGAAGCCGCCCACGAGGATCGTCTTCCAGACGTTGCCGACCTTGATGTCGGCCTGGACCGGAGAGCCATCCACAAAATAGCGGTGCGAGCTCTCGTATTCCGTGCTGGCCAGACGTGGCATCTCGGGCATGACGGCTGTAGGCACAAAGGCCCAAGCCTCGCGCGCAGCAACGGGTACCGTCACGCCGCCGACTGTCATGGTCTTGCTCAGATCGGCCTCGGCATAGAAGGCATGCAGCATGCCGTCGTTGCCACCCACGTAGACCATGGGCTTGCGATTTTGCGCGGTCCCCTTGTAGGTTGCGTAGCCTTCGTCCTTGTACTGGCGCATCGGACGAGTCACGAACAGCGGCTGCGATCCAATGATGTCGCCCAAGCGGCTGTCGCGTGTGCGGTAGAGCTTGTTCAGATCATTCTTCACATAGCCTTCTGCGGTGCGATCACCACGCAGGAAGTCGACCAGCTTCTGGCCCATGGCGGCCGATTTCTGTGCAGCGGACATCTGCCCCACCTGCGCCATCTTCGACTCTGCTGTCGCACCCACGAAATTGCTTTGCAGAGCGCCCAGGTTGGCCCACTTGAAAGGCTTCAGCGTTGTCCCATCCATGTAATAGATGGAGCGTTCATCGTTGGCCAGATTGCGGTAGTCCAAACGGTCCTTGGCGGACCAATTGGCAATCTGGGTGCGAATGCCGGATGTCACGTTGATGGTGTAGGCCAGCATGTCCCCCGTCCAACTGCCGCTGCGATACAGCGCGCCATACGCGAAGTTGTTGTCGGCTTGCACCACGGCAGAGGAGATGGCAACGCCCGCGCCCGAACCAATGGCTGCCCGGATATCTGCGAACACCTGTCCCAGACCGGTTTCAATGGACTTGGGATCGTTGGCGCTGAAGTAGCGCCCCCGGCCATTCACGGCGGTGTGCCAGAAGTCGTCGATGGACTGTGGTTTTTCGTAGAGGCCTAATCCGTCGGGCCATTGAGGCCAAGTCTTGGCACCCGTGCGCAAGTCGGCAAAGACGCCCGCACCATTCTTGTAGTCCTTGTCGAATTTCAACGAACCCGACACGCCCATGCCGATCACATAAGTCGTCATGTGTTGCCATTTGACTTTGTCGTCCTCGGCACCGGTACCCGCGGGCTTGACCAGGTCATCCCAACCTCGTGGCGTGGACGATGCAGCTCCCGGACGCAGATCGGTTGCATAGTAGTACTGCGCCACGTCGGCGAGCGAATTGCTGCTTCCCCCAAAGGGCTTGTAGTCGATAATCTGTTCGCAAGGCAATTTGGTACATGCCTGATGCGTCGAAGGCAGAGCCCCCCAAGCCGTTGTACCCGGCTGAGGGCGGCCATCGGCTGGTTGCGTGATGCTCAGTTGCTCGGGTGGATAGCAGACTGCTGGAGACTCCAAATCGCCACTGAACGATACATCAAGTATCGACGTCGGAGCGCCAGTGGGCACCGTGCCGACCAGACTGAACTCGTTGGTGAAGGCTCTACCGGTAAACACCTTCTTCTTGCCAAGATATTTTTGGCACGTTGCGGCTGGGCAATTGGCAGGTTGGGTGGGCACGATAACAGTATTACCCTGGCCAATGCCGGTGCAATCAGTCACCTTGTTGGTGGCAGGATCGTAGCCCGGCACGCACAACTGACCTTCCGGCACATTGACGGTGGTGACGGTCTTGGTACAGGTTGTCTTGACGCCGTTCGCGTCCGTGCCGGACTCGCATTGCGCATAGTCGGCAGCCGTCTGGAAGTACGTCAAACCACCGGCCGTGCTCGCATCCACCTTGCTGCAACTGCTGGTGGTGTAGTTGTTCGCAGCCACTGGATTGGGGCCGCCCAGCACGCCGGCCAGCGCAGCCTCGCAGGTGCCGTAGGCCATATCCTGCGTCTGGTCGAAGTCCCGGCAGTTGCTTGAGTTGGCGCCGTTGCCCGTGCAACTCGCCACTGGCGTGCTCGGCTCATTGGCCGCCACGCAACTGACTTGCAGGAATGGAGCCGCAGTGCCCGCACTGTTTGCGCATGTGGCCACCTTGGTCGGACCTGTATACGCTGTGTTGCAGGCAATCTGGAGACAGCCGTTGGCGGCCTCAGGCGCTTGCCCGACGCATGAACCCAGTGCGACTGTGCCGCTTGCTGGAACAGGGTTGTTTTCAGTACCTGCAGCAGGCGTACAAGTGCCTTGGCTCGCGTCGGCGCATTCGATGCCCACCCATCCGGTTGCGGCGGTTGGTGCCTTGGGCACGCAGGCGCTGTTCGCGGTATAGCCACCATAGCGAAGTACACATGCCATTCCAGCCGCTGCGTTGTTCACGCAGGACGAGGAACCCTGCTGAACGGGACCACTCCATGTCACCGAAGAACCCGTGCACTCAACGTAGTAGCTGCCGCTGACCCCATTGGTACAGGCGTTGGGAGCGACCTGTGACGTCAATTTGGGGGCGCCACGCGCCACGCAGGTTCGCTCCAACTGAGTGCCCTGGTCCGGCAAGGGCCCTGCCGCGCACTGCGCAACCCAAGTCGAGCTGTTCTTTTTGGTGCACTCTGTGTATTGGTTGTTGGCACCCGCGTTCAAGATGGGCGCTGTGGTGATCGCGCAGCTGTTGTCAGTGACGTTGGTTTCGTCTGCCTTGGCGCATGTCGTGGATTTGTAGCCATTCGTGGCGTTTCCAGTGGAGTTGGAGCACTGATTTGCCGTGACATAGGAAATCGACTCATTGCTGGAAACGCAGTTCGAGTAAATCACTTTCGTGACATCACCACCGGCGGCGATGATCGCGGCCTTCAGATTCGGATCAATGGCGCCGCACGATTGAACGGGCCCTGAATAGGCTGCAACCGCGCTTCCTTCACACTGAATTGTCCCCTTCCCGGGTACGAAAGCGCCATTTTTTGCCGGGCAGTTTTCAGCATAATCAGCCACTGCCTGCTCGGTCATGCATTCGATCTTATAGCCCTGCGGATCAGCAGCCGTAGGTGAGCAAGACTGCACAACTTCCCAACCTTTTTCTGCATCGTTACCCACCCGCTTACAACCGCCGGGCATTGGATCACACACAGCCTTGTCGGTAGTCTTGATGGCATTTTCGCCCACGGCCTGATTTATGTACCAGTAAAAATATTTTAACTGACTCACTTTCGTAGCTGTAGCACGCGTGTACGGTGTTTGTGTCTGGGTACTCCATTTGGATGTGGCCTTGTAACGGTACTGATTTTTGTTGATATACGAGAACAGAATTTGTTGCTGGTAACTGTTTTTCGTGACTTTACCCGTGCTTTGTGCATACCAATAAGGACGCTCGCTCTTGGGAAAATTCCACTCCAGAACTTTGCTGTAGGTGCGGGTCTGCTGGGCAGTGCTTTTTTTCCACCAAGTGAAATCAGCAATGAGCTGCTTTTTCGTCATCACGTCTTTTTCGATGACTTTCTTGTAAATCGTCTCGGTCTTTGTGCCTGCGGCAGGCGTCGTCACCTTCCATCCGAGCGTGCAATCTTCCGTGCTATAGGTGACCGTGGCATCGTGCACCTGCTTCTTGCCGCTGCTCGAGCCATCGAAAATCGGGCGTGGAATCAATCCATCGGCACCCGTAAGCAACAACGGTGGGCCATCTTGTTGCCCCACCAAATTCTTGCCGTCGATTTGCAGGGGGCCACTGGTCTCCTGAGCCACGTTCCAATAACCGTCGGTTGTCACAATGGCGTAATGACGCTGGCACGCCGACACGACCGGATCGACATACGGGGTCATGGTGTCATTGATGCTGTCGCTCTTGCCTGCGTAGTACCGACCCACCCGAGCCAATCCCTCGCGCGTGGGAGAAGAACCGCCTGTCTTGATGGCCTGGATAGCCGAGAACCACTCAATCTTTGACTGACCACCAAAGTCCTGCACAGGAATAAACCGAGAGTACTTCTTGATAGCCTCGTCAGTAAGGTTGGGCTTCGCTACAGTCATAAAGCCCACTCGAAAATTGTCGCTCAACGGAGAGAATGCCAAACCCACCGATGACTTGGCCATGTTGATGCGTGTCCGGTAGTAGCTGTACCAGATAGCAAAATTTTGCTGCTCAGTCGCAGAAATCACCGTACGAACCCAATATCCGGCAGGAGATGCCTCGACGACGGGATCGGCATTGGGATTGCCCGCCGTACCCACGATGGCAGGACTTTGATTGAGGGTTCCGTCGTCCACGTGGATGGCCGTAATGCCAGTCCTGTTGCATGCACCTGTGGATTCAGACGCAGCCTCGAAATGCGGCTCCGGTCTGCCAGCGACCGCGTTGTTGGCTACCCATGCGAAATAGTAGGCAGGCTGCGGCTTATCCGTGTAGTCGCGATAAGTTCGCGTGGTGGATTCATAGGCTTGGAAGTTGCTAGACAGATCAACCGTTCCCAATGACTGATCATAACCATCCCTCCAAGCCGATGTAAAAGCGGGCAGAGGCATGTCCGAGCCATTGGCGGCCTTGGGTAAAGAATAGACAGTGCTCGGGTTGTAGTAAAGCGTGTTGCAAAGCGCGCTCTTGTAGCCCATCGGGAAAAAGGTCACCTCATAGTTTTCCCAATCATCGGGCATGTGCGTCCACTTCATCGAGTCCGAAGTATCGAGCAGCAGCATCACATTGGGCTTGTTCTGATCGGCATAGGTCGCCACAGGGACGTCGGTGATGTCCACCGTTTCCGTGCCTGACGATTGGGCCACCACAATCCCGCCGCAGACCAGTCCCGCAATGGCCGCAGTCACGCCCAGCGGAGCCAGCCAACGCGATTTCCACGAGCGCTTTTGCCCGTGCGACCCATCCCGGTTTGTGCTTGATGTGTTTTGCATATGCACCCTCTCGTCCTGTGAATTCCTGAATGCCTCGGACTGCGTCCGCGCTGTGTCTTTATCGGATTCGTTCATGATCAATAGACACTCATCTGCACGTAGCTCAGCGTGTCGCGAGGTCCCTTGACCTGCGCCGTGATCCGGTACATCGGTTGCTGATTGCAAAGCATGACGCTCCCCAGCGACTCGGTCGATCCGGGACAGCCTGCACCCTGGGGCATGACGCACTGCTGCCCGGTGATGTTGACGGCCCCCGTCTGACGGCACAAACGATGGATCAGGTAATGCACCTCATTGCCCACATCGCTCAGGTTGCCGTTGCTGTTGCCGTTGCCGCCCAAATTCACTGGCGAAGCAACGGGTGCTGTGCTCCATGGCATGTCCTTGGCGGCCAGCTTGGGATCGACGCTGGCGTAGTAACCCGACGCTGCGTTGTCCACTCCCAGTTGATCAGGCCCGGTGGCATAGATCACCTCCAGTTGGGCCAGACCGGTTTCCAGACCCAGATCCGCGCCGGAAGTGGCTGATTGCTTGAGCGCCAGACTGCCCGAGACACCAGCACCCAACGAACTGGTTCGCACCAGTGCCAGCCCGGTGATCGTCATGACCAGCAGCACCACAAGCGCGACCAGCAAGGTCACGCCGCGCTGCGAGGGCATGCCACCAGCAAAGGCTCGGCGGCCACGAGAAAGGAGTTGCATGTCCTTCATAGGATTTGTCCCCAGATGGTGTTGCGCAGCGGAATCACGGTTTCATAGACGCGAAAGCGGTAGTGCTTCCAATCGCTGTCCACGGCACTCACATCGAACTCCTTGGCGCCATTGGCCCAGCGCGGTTTTTCTGTCGTGACTTCGTCTTTTTCGTATTGAGAGGTACGCACCAGCACCGCAATCCGCACAGCAATCAATCGCCCCAGATTGGGCTGTGTCGGAGTCGTCGCGGTCCACTCGTTGGATTGATCGATCTTGCCGCTGGAGTCAAGGTCATATCCATACTCGGCAACCATCTGCAGCACATCCTGCGCCACCGGCACGGCAGCGTCTTCTGTTTCTTCCAACGCGTTGTAGCGCAGAAGCCGGTTGTCCTTGAGCTTCCAGACCGACAGCGTTGGCTTGGGCCCAAGGCTGTAGATCCAACCCTCACCCAAACTGGTGAGGCCACCATCGAGCATGTTGTTGTCCGAGCCATTGTGAGAAGCCGTCGTTGCAACGCCTGTATAGAAGTTCGTGTAGCTCGTGGCAGTGTGCTGAACGTTTGGATAGATCTCCGTCAGCCCGGAGGAGGGCAAGGTCACCACATCGCCAACGCCTTTGGTGACCTCCATCATCAGGCAATCGGTCGTGTTGGTGTCCTTGGTGCCAACCATCACATCACCGGCCTGGAAGCCGGCGTTGGATTTCTCCATCTTGAATTCGCCGCTCTGACTTCCTGTGAAGCGCGCACCGACAAACATGTTGGACGAAGAACCGGTCAGCACCCAAATTTCCTTGCCGTCCTTGATTTCCACTGGCTGAAAGGGAAACTCGAACTCGGCCGGACTGCGCGCAGTGTTCGTTGCCTTGACCTTGCAACCCAGAAAAGTCGTGTCGAGGCTTGCAAATCCGAGGCCCGCCGAACGAATCTCGCGCTCTATGGCAAACAAAGCCAAGGCACCCGCGCTTTGCGCCTGACTGACGGCCGCCACGGTGCGACGCCTGCCCTCGGACACGGCAAACAACTGGTAGATCGCAAGCAGGGTCAACAGCCCGATCACCAGCCCCACCATGAGCTCGATGATGGAAAAGCCTTGGACACGTGCAAGCGACGTACGTCGTGATGGTGTGTAGATCCTCATGAATGGTGACTCCCTCTGCGTCTTATTGCACGAAGGCTTGGATCTGGTAATTCCGCTTGTCCCCATCATTGGGGCCTTGCCAGCACAACGTGACTGTGACTCTGTTGATGTTGTTGATGGATTCCACCTTCACCTGCTGACCGTCGTCCTCCGCGCCAGGCAGACCGGCCACCTTTTGCAGGTCGCCGCGCGCGCCCATCAGCAACTGCCCCACGGGGGATGATTGGTTCACCGTGCTGCCGCTGAATGTGCATGGCTTTGCCCCGGAGGCCTGGTGTTCGAATGCTTTCAGGGAATTGGCCAGAGTGGCGTCACTGGTCCGATCCACACCCAGCGAGATCGTCTGCACGATCTGTTCGGCAAACATCCCTGCCTCGGTTCGGTACTGCGCCTGCCCCGCCAGATTGGTGGACTTCGCAAGCAGCCCCGCGATCCCGATGATGCCCAGCATCACAATCATGATGGAGACCAATGCTTCGAGCATCACCACGCCGCGCTGCGGCCCGCGATGAGCACGCATCTTGACCGCATTGGTTCCGCGATGGGTCAAACCGGTTTTCAGCATTTGCGGTTGTCTCCAGCAGTAGTGATGGAGGGGTCGCACACGCGAACCTGCCCTCCACGCGAAACCAACACATTCAGACAGCGCTGCACGCCGCCCGCTGCAAGGCATGAGTTTTCATTGACTGGCAAAAACTGAACCGTGTTGTCCGCCGAAGCAGCGCCCAGCGCATTGAAAGTGACCATCATGGCATCGGCTTTGACGGTCAGCTTTTCAGCTGCCTCAGCCGATTTGGCTGCGATGCTCCCGCCGCCGGAATTCACCGACCAGCCCCGATTCGAATTGGTCAATGTGATCACCACATCGGCGTTTCGGCGCAATGCCTCAGTACGCGCCAACTGGGCACCGTCGTAGTACGACTGCGCCGTGACACGGATTCGGGTGTCCAGCAAATAGGTGTTGATGCTGGGCATGGCCATCAGCAGCAAGAACGCCATGATGCCCAGCGCCACCAGCAATTCAATCAAGGTGAATCCACGCTCGCGTGGAAACATCGCGGTGGGGTTGCCTGACATCAGCAACTCCCGTCCTTGCGGGCCGACCAGCAGTTGCTTCCAGCCGTCCAGCCGGTTTGAGTACCCGTCGTCTGACGCGTACCGCTCTGGTCCAGCGTGAAGACGAACCCCTGCATGCGCCCCGTGCCCGTTGCGGTGACCGTGAATGTCGACTTGGCCAAATTGCAGCTGTAGCTGAACCGTACCGTCGTAGGGGGCGGTGGCGCGACTGTGCCAGCCACACACGCCCCTTCATAGGTTCGCTTGTCCTGAAAGTACTGCTCGAGCTTGCCCCCCATGTCCGCCAGTGGCACCAGGCCATCCACGATCTGGCCGCGTTTGACGTATTCGCTGTAGTTGGGCAATGCAATCGCAGCAAGAATCGCCACCAGGCTGACCACGACCATGATTTCAATCAGCGTGAATCCACGCTGGCGTCGGGACTGAGCGGTCATCAACCGATCACGCAACGCACAAGCCGTCCGCGTACCCAGGCTGGATCGCAGCGAAAACAAGTTGAGAGGTGATCTGTTGAGGTGTTTCATTGATGAAAATTACAAATCAATACTGAATGTCTATTAATTTAACTCAATTGATACCAATTTTTCAATAGCCATACACAATCGAAAATTGAATCTTTGTCAATACGCACACCGGGTGTTCGGGTGCAAGAGCCCCATCAGCTCTGACTCTGCAGACTTTTGAGAGGCTTTCAAACGACTGTGCCCAATGTTCTGTCCGTACGCCCTCGCCGCCCAAAACGAACTATTGGAAATATTTGTAATTTGAACTTTAGCTATCACACTGGCAAATGCCAGTCACATACCGACAAACGGTAACGTTGAACCGCCGAACGAGCTATTAACAATTGATTTGCAATTAATAATGTTAATTACAAGGGTGCAGGGTTAACAATCCGCCACTCCGCGCGTGGGCGGCGTCAGCCATTCACTGCATCAGCGGCGTGTTCCGGGCTTCATCACGCCGCATTCCTTCAACGCCTGCAGCAGGATGAAAAATGCCGACTGCATCGTGTCTTCGGGAATGGCGGCATAGCCCAGCAGCAGGCCTTTGGCGGGCTCTGGCGAGCGGTAGTAGCGCGACAACGGTCGGCCCAGAACGCCGCGTGATTGCAGCGTCTGCGCGAGTTGCACGTCGTCGAAATGATCGGGCAGGCGCAGCACGAGTTGCAGGCCGGCCTGGCTGTCCGGTTCGATCAGAAATTCCTCGCCCAAGTAACGCAGGATCAGCGTGCGCAGCCATTCGCGGCGGCGGCCGTAGAGCACGCGCATCTTGCGAATGTGGGCGGCGTAGTGGCCTTCGCGGATCAGCTCGGCCAGCGCGAGTTGCGTGACCACGTGGCCTTCGCGGTACAGTTCGGCGTGCATGCGGCGCATGGGGGTGACCAGCTCCGGCGGCAGCACCATGTAGCCCACGCGCAAGCCCGGGAAAAGCGTCTTGCTGAAGGTGCCAATGTAGATGACAGGGGCGTCCTGCTCAAGGCCCTGCATAGCGGGAATCGGTCGGCTGGCGAAGCGGAATTCGCTGTCGTAGTCGTCCTCCAGAATCCACGCGCCATGCTTGCGTGCATAGGCCAGCAGCGCCTTGCGGCGCGCGAGGCTCATCACCGTGCCCAGCGGGTACTGGTGCGATGGCGTCACGCAGATCAACTTCGGCGGCGTGGCCTGCTCGTCAAGCGTGATGCCTTCGTCATCGACCGCACGCCCCACAACTTCGACGCCCGGCGACATGCGCAGCACGTTGGCAATGCCCCAGTAGCCGGGGTCCTCCATCCAGACGGAATCTTCCGGATCGACCAGCGTGCGCACGGTCAGATCAACGGCCTGGTGCACGCCTTCGGTGATGAGGATCTGCTCGGGCGTGCATTGCACCGACCGCGCCACGCGCAGATAGTCGACCAGCGCCTGCTTGAGCGGCAGCGCGCCGCCAGCCGTGTCATAGGTCAGCATCTCGGGCTGCGCGTGACGCCACAGACGGTTCAGGATGCGCGCATAGACGGCGCGCGGAAACTGCGACACGTCCGGCACGCCTGGCATGAACGCGCCCCACTGGCGATCCGCCGCCGAGGCATGGGCCAGCACCTGCTGCGCGCCTTTGGACAGAACCACTTCGCGATGGCGGAGCGGCGTTGGTGCTGCGGCCATCCGGCTCGCGCGCGCGGTACGGGATACACGCGGCGCGCGCAACAGCGACTCGGGCGTGGTCTGCGCCACAAAGGTGCCACTGCCCACATGGCTGACCAGATAGCCCTCGACGCGCAACTGCTCGTAGGCATGCAGCGCCGTGTTGCGCGACACGTCGAGCCCCTTCATCAGATCGCGCGTGGCAGGCAGGCGCTCGCCGGGTTTCAGCGCTCCCGTCGCAATGCCTTCGCGCAGCAAGGCGCAGAGCTGTTCCACCAAAGTGAGGCGCGCGCCCTGCTGTTCCGCCAGCGCCGAACCCCAGCCCTTTTGCAGCAACCAATCAACGCACACCGAACTCTTTGCCATGGAACCGTTTCCTTCCGTTTTTTGCCAACCCAAATTGGCCCCCTATTTTCTCGCAAAAGTGGAACCATTCAAGGAGCTAATTTAACGTTCAATGGAGTCCTGTCGATTCACCAATCAACCCAACAATTCACCCAAGGATTTCTCATGACCACCAATGCCGAACTCAAGAACCGCCGCCTTGCCGCCGCCCCCCGTGGCGTGGGCGTGATGTGTGACTTTCACGCTGCGCAGGCCGACAACGCGCTGATCACCGACGTCGAAGGCAAGCAGTACATCGACTTCGCCGCTGGCATCGCCGTGCTGAACACCGGCCACCGCCACCCACGCATCGTCAAGGCCGTGCAGGAACAGCTCACGCACTTCACGCACACGGCCTACCAGATCGTCCCCTACGAAAGCGCCATTGCGCTGGCCGAGCGCATCAACGCGCTGGCGCCCATCGACGGCCCTGCCAAGACTGCCTTCTTCACCACGGGCGTGGAAGCCGTTGAAAACGCGGTGAAGATCGCCCGCTACGCCACCGGCCGCTCGGCCGTCATCGCGTTTCAGGGCGCGTTCCACGGCCGCACGCTGATGGGTTTGACGCTGACCGGCAAGGTCAACCCGTACAAGGCCGGCTTCGGCACCATGATGAGCGACGTCTACCACGTGCCATTCCCGACGAACGGCGTGAGCGTGGATGACAGCCTCGACGCCATCACCACCCTGTTCAAGACCGACGTGGACCCACGCCGCGTGGCCGCCATCATTCTGGAGCCCGTGCAAGGCGAAGGCGGCTTCAACCCCGTGCCGACCGCGCTGTTCGAAGGCCTGCGCCAAATCTGCGACGCCAACGGAATCCTGCTGATCGCCGACGAAGTGCAGACCGGCTTTGCCCGCACCGGCAAGCTGTTCGCGATGGAACACCACACCGTCAAGGTCGACCTGATCACCATGGCCAAGAGCCTGGGCGGCGGCATGCCGATCTCCGGCGTCGTGGGCCGCGCCGAAGTGATGGACGCCCCCAACCCCGGCGGCCTCGGCGGCACCTATGCAGCCAACCCGCTGGCCGTGGCCGCAGCCCACGCCGTGATCGACGTGATCGCCGAAGAAAAGCTGTGTGACCGCGCCGTGCAACTGGGCGAGCGCCTGCAGGCACGCCTGAAGACCATCCAGTCCAAGGACGCAGGCATCGCCGAAGTGCGCGGCTTGGGCTCCATGGTCGCCGTCGAATTCCGCAACGCCGACACCAAGGCCCCCGACGCCGACCGAGTCAATGCCATCGTCAAGGCAGCCCTCGCCAATGGCCTGCTGCTGCTGACCTGCGGCCTGTACGGCAACGTGATCCGCTTCCTGTATCCGCTGACGATCGAAGACGCACTGTTCGACAAGGCGCTCGACATCATCGAAGGCGCGATCAAGGGCTAAAAAGGAAAGCAAAAAAGACCGGGGAATTGCGCGAAGCGCCAGCAAGCTATGCAGCGCGCACAACACTCCGATCCATAGCCACAACGCCAAGACAGCCCTTCAGACGCGACGCGAAGCCGCAGACAGTATGCCGATACGGCAAGGCTTCGCAACAAAGTATGAAGGGCTGCATTGGCGCGCCCGCACGAATAGCCAATCGAAGCCGAACAGGCTTCGCCGCCAACAACAAAATAGACAAGACAAGACAAAAAATGACCATCGAACTCCAACGCCCTGACCTGCTCCGCCAGGCTTGCTTGCTGGCCTCAGGCTGGCACGAAGCCGACACCGCAAAGAACAAACTCGAAGTCCGCAATCCGGCAACGGGCGAACTCATCGGTTTCATCCCCAAGTTGAGCTACGACGAAACCACCGCCGCCATCGCCGCTGCCGAAGCGGCCCTCCCCGCCTGGTCCGCCCGCACAGCAGCCGAACGCGCCACCCTCCTGCGTCGCTGGCACGGCCTGATGCTCACCCATCAGGAAGACCTCGCCCGCATCATGACGCTCGAACAAGGCAAACCTCTGGCCGAAGCGCGCGGTGAAATCGGCTACGCAGCCTCGTTCATCGAATGGTTTGCCGAAGAAGGCAAGCGCATCGATGGCGAAATCCTGCAAACGCCCAAGAAGGGCCAGCACCTGCTCGTCACCCGCCAACCGATTGGCGTCTGCGCGGCCATCACCCCGTGGAATTTCCCCGCCGCAATGATCACCCGCAAGGCCGGCCCCGCACTCGCCGCCGGTTGCACCATGGTGCTCAAGCCAGCTGAAAACACGCCTTACAGCGCCATGGCGCTCGGCGTGCTGGCGCTGGAAGCGGGCATCCCCGCAGGCGTGCTGCAGATCATCACCGGCGACGCCCCCGGCATCGGCCGCGCCCTGACCGAAAGCCCCGTGGTTCGCAAACTCAGCTTCACCGGCTCCACCCAGACCGGCCGCCTGCTGATGCGCCAAAGTGCCGACACGGTCAAGAAACTCTCGCTCGAACTCGGCGGCAACGCCCCGCTCATCGTGTTCGAAGACGCCGACATCGACCGCGCCATCGCAGGCATCCTGGCCTCCAAGTTCCGCAACGTCGGCCAGACCTGCGTGTGCGCCAACCGCATCTATGTGCACGACAGCATCTACGACGAAGTCGCCCAACGCCTGACCGCTGAAGTCGAAAAATTCAAGGTCGGCAACGGCTTTGACGCAGGCGTGACCCACGGCCCGATGATCAACGAAGCGGCAGTCACCAAGGTCGAACGCCACATCGCCGACGCCGTCGAGCGCGGCGCCAAACTGCTCACCGGCGGCCAACGCCACCCACTCGGCCAAAGCTTCTTCACGCCCACAGTGCTTGCCGACGTGACCGACGAGATGCTGGTCTGCAGCGAAGAAACCTTCGGCCCGATCGCACCGCTGTTCCGCTTCAAGGACGAAACCGAAGTTGTGCACCGCGCCAACGACACGATCTTCGGCCTGGCCGCCTACGTATTCACCGAAGACCAACGCCGCATCTGGCGCGTATCGGCATCGCTCGAATACGGCATGGTGGGCGTGAACACGGGTTTGATTTCCAACGAAGTGGCTCCCTTCGGCGGAGTCAAACAATCAGGCCTCGGCCGCGAAGGATCGCGACATGGAATCGAAGACTATCTGGAGCTGAAATACGTCTGCGTTCAAGTCGATTGAATCATTCCGCATAAGATCCAACACTTCATGGTTTGCGCCGAGGCGAGAAGTAGACGTGATGCAGAAATTCTCAAAAAAATTCATGTTTTCTTTTGAGTCCTGATTTTCGCGCTATAATTTCAGCTTCCCTGAAAGCCCAGATGGCGGAATTGGTAGACGCACTAGTTTCAGGTACTAGCGAGTAACATCGTGGAGGTTCGAGTCCTCTTCTGGGCACCAAACATGAAAAGCTGTTGAATGAAAATTCAACAGCTTTTTTCGTTTCTGCGGACTCTTGCGAAGCTCGCCCCTCCCTCCTCTTTCACACTGAAAAACAAACGCCCTGCATGCGTGAGCATGCAGGGCGTTTGATATTTTGGGCTGAGGCTTATTACTTCTTCAGCAGCACCTTCAGCGCGCTTTGCAGGCGGCGAGCAGTTGTCTCGTCGCTTGCGGACCCCAGCACTGCGGCGACGTCCTTGCCCCAGGTTTCCTGTGGCGATGGGTCATTGCGGCGTGTCAGCAGTTGCAGTTGGTACGCGCGGCGGGCTGTGATCTGGTCGGCGGGCGTGGGCACGTCCGCAGCGATTTCCAGACGCAACAGCGCGTTGTTGTCGACGGGCTTGGCAGCACCACCCACCGCTTGTGCCCACGCGGCACGCACTGCGGGTTGCAGCTTGCCGAGTTCCTGCGCGGATGGCAGCTTTTCTGCGTCGCGACCTTCCCATGCCGACAGCAGTCGCGTGAGCGTCTCGCCGTGGGCTTGTGCGGCCAGCTTGCGCAGGGCGTTCTGTGCGTGGTCCAACGCGTCACGTTGCGCACGGAATGCCGAATCGCCCAGACGTGGGGCGCGTGGAGCATCGTCGTCGCGGCCACGACCGCCGCGTGCATCGCGGCCATCGCGCGAGAAGCGGGAATCGCCACGATCACCACCACGGCCGCCATCGCGATCACCGCGACCGCCTCGGTCGTTGCGTTCACCTAGACGACCTGGGCGACCGGCTGGAGCAGCCGCTGCGGCCTTGTTGGCGCCTGGACGGTCATCGCCGCGCACTGCCACCACGGGGCGCGCTGGCTTGGGAGCGACAGGCTTGGGTTCAGCCTCGCCGCCTTCTTGCGATTCAGCACCTTCTGCCGGAGCAGCCTCGTCGGCCGTTGCGGTTGCAGCAGGAGCGGACACAGGAGCTGGCGCGGCAGCTTCGGTCGCGGCAGCCGCTGCCGAGTTCTTCATCGCGGCGTCGAGTGCATCCATCGCAGAGCGAATGGCTTGCACGTCGCCCGATGCATTGGCTGCTTCCAGCGCCTTGGCGGCATCGAGCACGGCCTTGTCGCGCACGCTCATCTGTTCGGATTGGCGCTCGCGGTCGGCGCTCTTGCGCTGGAATGCGTCGTCGATGGGCTTGCGGAAGGCATCCCAGAGCTTCTGTTCGCGCTTGCGATCCAGCGGCACGGATTGCGCTTCGGCTTGCCAGCGTTGCTGCAGCGCCTTCACGGCGTCGATGCGCAGCGGCGTAGCGGCACTCAGTTCGGCAGATTCGTGGATCATCGCCTGACGACGATCCAGACTTTCCTTCTGGGCGGTTTCCAGCGGACGAGCGGCGTCGCCCAGCGTCTGCTTCCACAGCGATTGCAGTTCGGCAAACACCTTTTCGCTGACATGACCGCCGTTGCGCCAGCGTTCTGCAAACTGGTGCAGCGCGCGGCTCATGGTCTTCCAGTCGGTCGATGCGGCATGGGCCTGAGTCCAGGTCTTGACCTCTTCGATCAGCGTCATGCGAGCACCCTTGTGCTCGGCGGCCTCGGCACGCACCTTCTCCAGCCAGCCCTCGACGACCTTGTGAGCGGTGTTGCAGGCTTCGTCAAAACGCTTCCACAGCGCGTGATTGGCCGGAGCGCCCTGATCGGACGCCTTCCACTGTTCGCGCAGCTGACGCAGGGTTTCCTGCATCTTGCGGCCACCCAGTTCCTGGCCTTCGGGACGCTTGAGCAGCGCTTCTGCGCGGTTGACCAGGTCTTCGCGGACCTGATCGGCGCTCCAGCGCTGCCAGCCTTCGAGTTCACCTGCGGCGATCAGCGCGGCATTGACCTTCTGTTCCAGCTCGCCATCCACATGACGGCCATTGGCCTTCAATGCAGCGCGCAATGCGGCGGCGGCACCGATGCTGGCCTTGCCATGACCTTCCGCAGTTTCCTGCTCCAGCTTGGCAAGCGCTTCGCGCACGGCGTTCTGGGCCTTCTTGCGGACTTCCGGGTCCACCTTGGGCTTGGCGGCTTCCTGCGCTGCGGCCTTGGCTGCATTGGCATCCGCCTCGGTGGGCAGACCGCGCAAGGCGCGAATTTCGTCGGCCCAGACCGGCACTGGAGGCAGCGGAGCCTCGGCGCTGGTGGCTGCGGTCGATGCCAGCGTCAAAGCCGACTTGAACGCCTCCCACACGGCGAGCAACTGCGCGCCCGAGCTTTCGAGCATGGGCGGGAAGCGCGCTTCCACGCTGGCCCACGATGCATCGGAGGTGAGTTCGTTGGCATGTTCCTGCCAGCGATTCACGTCGGTGCTCAGCGCTTCCAGAACGCCTTCGGCATCGCGGAACGACTTGGTCGACAGCACTTCGATGCGCTGAGCCAGCAGCACAGCGGTTTCGCGCTGCACTTGAACACGGTGCTGCAGGTCTTCGATGACCTTGACGCGGTCGGCAATCTGCGTCTTGAGCGCAGACAGCGGCTCGCGGGACAGCGGCGCGCCCGCCTTGGCGGCATCGCGCTGCCAGGCCAGAGCGTCGGCAATCGACAGGCGCGAAGCGGCCAGCAACGCGTTGGCCTTGTCGGCCCACTCCGCGGCGATGGCTTCCTGGCCCTGCATGCGCTTGATTTCGTCGAGGCGCTCACGCACGGCGCGGGCTGCACCCTTGTCGCGAGCACTCAGCTCCTTGAAGACTTCCTGCAACTGCTCCAGCGCAGGTTGAGTGGCCAGCCATTCACGGATGCGCGATGCGCGCTCGCCGGAGGTGGCAGCGGAAAAAGCGCCGCCGGTCAGCGCATCAAGTGGATGCGGTTCACTGGCTTTGGTGGGGGCTGGTGCCGCCTCTGGTGCGTCAGACATTTTGTTGCGAGAAGAAAAAGGAAACATGAAACCTATTGGAAATGAATTTGGCTGAAGCAGCTACATCGCCCTTTCGGGCCCCCTCGCTGCCAGCCAGCGTAGTTTCGCCAAGCCGCTATTTTGACGCGGTTTTGGTTCGGCCCTTCCGAGGACACTACTTTGACAGTCAAGCTCTGGGTTGACCAACGCATGGTCCACCCACGGAAATCATTGTGCCGCAAGCTTGAGTTCTGCCTTGGGAGACCATTTGGAATCGCCCGACGACTCGCTCTGCAGCTTGCCCGCACTCACAAAAAGTCGGTCGATGGGCACCTTGCGGCTGGCCAGATAGTCACGCACCGCGACACCGCGCTGCAAGGCCAGCTCCTGAGCCGCATTGTCCTGCAACTGTATGTTGTCGAGCAACAGCGATTCCATCTCGGCGTCCGGCAAATCCTTCGCCAAGCCGACCATGTTGCGCGGCTTCTTGACGTCGGCGCGCTTGTAGGTTTCCTTGAGCAGCTCGGAATACTCCGCCGGTTCCACCGCCGCCACTTCCTTGGTGTCACCGCCATCACGGGCGACCTTGCGGCGCTTC
The DNA here is from genome assembly GCF_011305535.1 of Diaphorobacter sp. HDW4B. Classification (GTDB taxonomy): domain Bacteria; phylum Pseudomonadota; class Gammaproteobacteria; order Burkholderiales; family Burkholderiaceae_C; genus Diaphorobacter_A. The sequence goes on along the minus strand of NZ_CP049905.1, from coordinate 4,550,256 downwards.
TGCGCAAGCACCATGGTGTTCAGACGTTCGCGCTTGAGCGCAGCCTTTTCAGAGGCCGCATCTGCCCAGCCGACCACCGTCATCTTGAGCGCCGGACGATCCGTGAGCGCCGTCGCCACCTTGTCGAGCTGCTCCTGCGCGGACTTGGTGAGCACGGCACTGCCCGCGTCGAACGACACGGCACCCTGCTCGTCCCCGCCGCCACCGAAGGCGCTTGCCAGCAGCGAGAACGGCGCGGTCACGGCCTTCATGATCAGATTGCCGATGACCTTGAAGATGATGCCGCCGAGGCTGAACTGGGGATCATTCAAAGAGCCACTGATGGGCAGGTCCACGTCGATCACGCCATTGCGGTCGGCCAACAGGGCCACGGCAAGCCGCACGGGCAGACTGGCTGGCGCGCCCTTGACCTCGTCACCGAAGGCTAGCTGGTTCAGAATCAGCTTGTTGCTTGCAGTGAGTTGACCATTCGGCTCGATCTTGTAGGCCACATCCATGCTGAGCTTGCCGCGCTCGATGCCATGGCCCGCGTACTTGATGCTGTAGGTCGACAGCGGCGGCAGCTCCAGATCGCGCATGCGCGCCTGAATGTCCAGCACCAGCGGCTTGGCCAAGGGGTTGATCTTGCCCGAAACCTCCACCTTGGCCGTGCCTTCCGCCTTGCCGGTCAATTGCAGATCGGCCATGTCGAAGCTCTCCGCGCCTGCAGGACGCACGGAAGAGAACGCACTCAGGCGACCATTGAGTTCGGTCAGATCGGTCGAGTAGTTCGGCTTGACGAAGTGGTCGGTGAAATACATCGCACCGCGCACCAGGTTCACCGGGCCAAAACGAATGATAGGCGCCATCGGATCGGGAGCCTCCGCTGGCGGAGCCACCTGCGCGACCTGCTTGTCGCCCTTGACGGCACCAGCGGCACTGGCGGCAGATGCGGTCTGGGCCGGGGCTTCTGCCTTCTTCCCGCCAGCATCCTTCGCGCCTTCGACCGTCACGGGCTGGCCCTGCAGATCCTGCAGATTGATGCGGCCGTTTTCCTGAATGATCACGCGGGCAAAGAAATCACTCAGCGTGGTTTCCGCCACGTCCAGCGACATCGGTTTGCCGGGAGCCATGTCCACGGCCAAACCCTTGAGCGCCAGCGCCTTCCAGTTGAGCAAGTCCTGCGCATCGCGACCGACGGCCAGACCCTTGTCCTGTACGCCATCGGCATCGGCGGCGCGCACGCGCACATCCTCCAGCCCCACATTGCCCTTGACAGTCGCAGTCGGGCCCTTGTCGCTCATGAGCAGCTTCACATCGCCGTTGAAGCTGCCATCTGCACGCACCAGTCGCACATTCAGATCCTTGGGCAGATAAGGCTGGGCCACATGCAGCGGCAGCGCCGTCGCCTGCACCTTGCCATTGACCGCCAGCGGCTCCAGCCCGGCATTGCCGTCATAGCGCAGACTGCCCGGCTCTGCCCGGCCAGAGCCCGCCACCCGAGCCGACAGGCGAACGGGGAACACGCCACCCTTCTTGGCCGGGAAGATAAACTCGCGCACATTGGCCTGCAGCGCATTCACGCGCAGCAGCATGGGCTGGGCATTCGCCGCATCACGCACGACGACCGCGCCATCCTTCAAATCCAGCTCGCCCAGCGCGATGGCCCAAGGCGCTTCGGCTGCGTCCTTCTTCGCCTCGGGCGCCGATGCTGCAGATGCTGTCTTGGACTGGACCAGCCAGTCCTCATACATCAGCTTGCCATCCTGACCGCGCTCCACATAGACCTTGGGAGCCACCAGCGCCAGCTTGCCCAGCGTGACATGGCGGCGACTCAGGTCGACCAGCGTGTCCTTCAATTCCAGTTCGCCAAGCTCCACCAGCGTATTGCGCTTGGCACCGGGAACACCCGCTGCCACCAAGGTACGGCAGCGATCACCGCCTGTCGTGCAGGTCAGCGCCACATCCTTGATCGAGCCCTTCCCCACGCTGGCCACCAGACGCTCGCCATTGCGCGCCACGCCCAGATCCAGATCCATTTGCCCACCCACGCGCGGAACCATCGCACCTGCCAGATACGGCGTCGCCCAGTCCAGCGGCAAGCCACGCAGACTGGCCGCCACCTTGGCCTGCTGGAGATCGGCACTGCCATCAAAGCCCAACGTGGCGGGGTTCTTGGCGGCATTGCCCGAGGCGTCGAGCGGCGTCAGTTCCGTCTTGCCCGTGAACTGCACAGGCTGCGTCATCGGCCACAGAATGCCGCGCGCGTCCAATTGCAGGTTCTGCAAATTGAAATGCGCTGCCTCACCGGCGACCGCCTGATCGCGCCAATCGATCGTGCCGTTGCGCAGACCAAATTGGTCGAGCTGCACATTCCACTCGGGCTGAGCACCTGCCTTGGCAGGAGGCGCGTCGGCCTTGGGCTTGGCGTCGGACGCCGAAGCCTCCTTCACCTTGGGGACCTCGGTCTTTTCAGCCGAAGCCGCCATGCCCGGAATTTCCAACTGGCCGTTCTTGTCCCGGCGCAGCGCAAAACGTGGTTTGTCCCATTGAACAGAAGCCACATGCACCACGCCCTTGAGCGGCTGCACGTCAGCCAAGGTGACATCCAGCTTGTCGAAGGCGGCCAGCTCCTGCTCCTTGGCATCCGACACCTTCACCTCGCGCAGCGCGAGCTTGCCGATCACGCCCACCTTGGCGGCATCCTTCTGCTCGAAGGCCAGCTTCAGGTCCGCATCCAACAGCCCTGCGTTCAGACGCACCGGCACGGACTTGGGGATGTAGACCGCAAACGGTGCGAGATCGAAGCCGTCGATCTTGAAGCTCGCATCGGCCTGCCGCGTGTCAGCAAACGGCTTGGCCTGAGCGGTCGACTCGAACGGACTGCCGTTGAGCGCAAAGGCCAGACGCGGCGTGACCTTGACCTCGCGGTCGGCATTCAGATTGCTCAGAAAGGGAATGCTCAGATCGAGCTTGTCGAGTTGCTGCTTGCGACCCACGACGCGGTCATCGAACTCGACAGCGCCATCGCGCAGCACGATGTTGTAGAGCGCAAAGTGTTGCGGGTCGCTCGGCTTTTCGTCTTCTTTTTTGGGGCGCTCGGCGATGCGCTTGAGGATGTCGTCGAAATCGAACTGACCCTCGGCCACATGGGCGACGCGCACCTTGGGCGAATCCACCTCGATGGCGTCGAGCACCGGCGCCAGTTTCACCAAGGACTGCGCGGCGGCATCTATATATATGCGTCCGATCTCCAGTTGCTTGGAAGCGCCATCCGCGCTGGCGATCGACAGATCATGCACTGAGAGCTGCAGCGCCCAGGGCTTGAACTGCACTTCGCCCACCTTGACTTCGCGACCAAGGAATTCGGAGCCATAGCGCTCCACATTGCTTCGCAGCAGGGGCGGAACCGCCAGCCAAAGAATCACCCCCAACAGCAGGATCGCGATCACGAACCACGCGATGCGTCTGAGCCATTTGTTGGTCTTGAAAATTGCAAGCGGGGATTTGGACACGCTTGCGGCACTGCTCTCTGATGTCATCCCGTGATTGCATCAGAAATTGAGGTTCTTGTTTTGTAAACAAGCGCAAAAGTCCAAGAGATCTCTCGATTCTTGAGGCGCACAGAAGCAGCAGACCCCAAAAACGAGTAAGCCCGGTGATCAGCAAGACCGATCACCGGGCTCGACGGCTGACACAACGGTCCTTGCCATCATTTTTGCTACCGAGGAGAGTTGCGTCCCCGGAGCAGAGAGCAAGAGATTGCTCTCAAGGAGGCTTTCTGGACTGGTTTGACTTCAGGCGGCACTGCATGCCAACTCCCGAATCCAGACGCTGGTCCATCCAGCGATGCACTGCATTCAGCAGGCAGTTCAAATCTACGCCCACATCCCCGGAATTGCCAGATTTTTCTCTCAATTGAAAATAGTTGTCGATTGAGAGTTTCGTTTTTCAACGTTTTTCGCCAATCGTTGCGATCGGCAACTTTTCCCCGCAGAAGCCCCTAAAACGCTAAAAACTGTATTAATACACAGCATTTGTTAGACAATTAAATTCTAAAGGACTTATTTTTTAGTATTGACCTAGAATTTAGAGAGCTTCTAGAATCCGCCATTCACAAAAAAAGCGGGTTAACCCCAGCCCGCACCCTGCAGCCGATATCGGCTTTGTCAGTTCATCTTTCCTCGCCCACGAACCGATGCGTGCGAGCCAGATCCGAACTTGACCCCCATCCAGGCGAAGAAGCCTGGTAAGGACTGAGCGTGATGACGACGCCAGACCTTGACTCAGGAATCATTCTTCAACTCGAGAAAGGAAAGCTTGTGACGGCTTCAGGATCAACAGTGCTCGCGGGCATACGCACCTTCACATCGGACGTGGTCGATGGCTTCATGGAGCTGACCCACAGCAGCTTCGCACTCATCGGACTGACCGTGGCGTTTGCCGGCATCACCCTCGTGGCGCGACCCGATCTGCGCGACCTCGGTGAAGAGCGTCTTCGCACCTGGCTGTTCGAGCGACATGTCGCCACCATCGGCTCCCCCATCGAACCCGGCGCGGTCGATCGTGCCACGGCGGCCAATCCCAAGGATCTGCCACGCGAGCAGGCCAAGGTGGCCTACTGGCTGAGCAAGAAATACCGCGTCGCGCCAGAGCCCATTGCGGCGCTCGTGACCGAAGCCTATTCCATCGGTTCGCGCACCAAGCTCGACCCGACGCTGATTCTGGCCATCATGGCCATCGAATCGAGCTTCAACCCGTTCGCCCAAAGCTCTGTTGGCGCACAAGGTCTCATGCAGGTCATGACCCGCGTGCACAACGACAAGTACGACGATTTCGGCGGCAACCACGCCGCTTTCGATCCCGTGACCAACATGCGCGTTGGCGTCAAGGTACTGCAGGAATGCATTGCCCGCGCCGGTTCGCTCGAAGGCGGCCTGCGTTACTACGTCGGCGCGGCCAACCTGCCCGATGACGGCGGCTACGCCACCAAGGTGCTGGCCGAGCATTTCCGTCTGCGCCAGGTGGCCAACGGTCAGAACATTTCGACCACGGCCACGACACCTGCGCCCGTCCCGGCAGCCAAGCCAGCAGCGCCCACTACGCCGATGCTGTCGACCAAGGCTTCCTCACCTGCACCATCTGCCACAGAAGCCCCCTCGCACACCCCTGCGAGCGCGCCTGCCACCATCGAATCCGAAGCCCCTGCGCAGAGCTCGGAAAAAGTGGCCATGCTCAACCACTGAGCCTCTCAGAACTCGTTCACAAGACGCCCCCATCCGTACCAACCCTGCCTCAGTCAGTTACACTAGCGAAGTACGCGACTGGCGATAGGCGCGAGGCAGCTTCTTGATGAAATGCTTCGCCGCTGACGTGGAAAATGCCAGGAGGTGATTCCCTCCTGCAAACCACTGGGAAGCGTGCCGCACAGGCCTTGGGTGAGTTGATTGATCATTGTGTGCGCCTGTTGCGTTCAGCCGTTCGCCTGGGCAGCTCTTGTCGTCATTCGACGTGCAAGGGACTTCCACCGCATAGGACTGCCATGTATCAACGCAATATTCTTGTCGAACAGACCGATCCCGAACTCTTTGCAGCCATCCAGGCTGAAAATCAGCGTCAAGAGCAGCACATCGAGCTGATCGCGAGCGAAAACTACGCTTCGCCAGCCGCCATGTGGGCCCAGGGCACGCAGCTGACCAACAAGTACGCCGAAGGCTATCCAGGCAAGCGCTACTACGGCGGTTGCGAATTCGTGGACATCGCCGAAAAGCTGGCGATCGACCGCGTGAAGGAACTGTTCGGCGCTGATGCTGCCAACGTGCAGCCTCACTGCGGCGCATCGGCCAACGAAGCCGTGTTCCTCGCCTTCCTGAAGCCCGGCGACACCATCATGGGCATGAGCCTGGCTGAAGGCGGTCACCTGACGCACGGCATGCCACTGAACATGTCCGGCAAGTGGTTCAACGTGGTCTCCTACGGTTTGAACGAAAAAGAAGAAATCGACTACGACAAGATGGAAGCGCTCGCCCGCGAGCACAAGCCCAAGCTGATCGTGGCCGGTGCGTCCGCCTACTCGCTCGAAATCGACTTCGAACGCTTCGCCAAGGTCGCCAAGGAAATCGGCGCGATCTTCATGGTGGACATGGCCCACTACGCCGGTCTGATCGCCGGTGGCCAGTACCCGAACCCCGTGCCTTTCGCCGACGTCGTGACCACCACCACCCACAAGAGCCTGCGCGGCCCCCGTGGCGGCGTGATCCTGATGAAGGCCGAGCACGAAAAGGCCATCAACAGCGCCGTGTTCCCCGGCCTGCAAGGCGGCCCGCTGATGCATGTGATCGCCGCCAAGGCCGTGGCGTTCAAGGAAGCCCTGTCGCCCGAGTTCAAGGACTACGCCAAGCAAGTGAAGCTCAACGCCAAGGTCATCGCTGAAACGCTGACCCAACGCGGTCTGCGCATCATCAGCGGCGGCACACAGAGCCACTTGATGCTGGTCGACCTGCGCGCCAAGGGCATCACCGGCAAGGAAGCCGAAGCCGTGCTGGGCGCTGCCCACATGACGATCAACAAGAACTCGATCCCGAACGACCCCGAAAAGCCAATGGTCACCAGCGGCATCCGTATCGGTTCGCCAGCGATGACCACCCGCGGCTTCAAGGAAGAAGAAGCGCGCATCACGGCCAACCTGATCGCCGACGTGCTGGACAACCCACGTGACGAGGCGAACATCGCCGCCGTCCGTGAAAAGGTCCACGCACTGACATCGCGCTTCCCGGTCTACCGTTGATTCGCTAAAGTCGTTCATTGATTCATCACTGACGAGTCAACACCATGAAATGCCCCTTCTGCGGACACCCTGAAACCCAGGTCGCGGAAACCCGCGTGTCCGAAGATGGGGATTTCATTCGCCGCCGCCGCCGCTGCGGCGCGTGCGACAAGCGCTTCACCACCTACGAGCGCCCCGAGGTCAACTTCCCCACGATCGTCAAGAAGGACGGCCGCCGCGTGGAGTTCGACCATCAGAAGCTGCACGGCTCCTTCAAGCTCGCCCTGCGCAAGCGCCCCGTGAGCACCGAACAGATCGACAACGCCATCGAACGCATCGAGGAAAAGCTGCTCAATCTGGGCCAGCGCGAAATCCTCTCATCACGTCTGGGCGAACTGGTCATGCGCGAGTTGAAGAAGCTCGACAAGGTCGCCTACATCCGCTTTGCCAGCGTCTACCGCAGCTTCGAGGACATCGACGAGTTCCGCGCGCTGGTCGACGAAGTTCGCCCGCAGAAATAAGCACCTGCACTAGCTTGCCCCTTCGGGTTTACGTGTAGCTGCCGCGCACAAAGATCGTCCGATAAGACGATTCACGCGCTCCTCCCTCCTGCTGAACAATGGGCTCACAGACAAAGCACAGGCCGATGTCGCCTGCGCTGCCAGCCACTTCACACATTCGATGCAGGAGACCACCGCATGCCACGCACCTTTCGTTCCCCCTTTCGCGCGCTGACCGCCGCCATGCTGCTTGCCGGAGCCGTCGGCCAGGCCTCGGCCCAGGGCGTCTCCGACGGTGAGGTCCGCATCGGCGTGCTCACCGATCTGTCGGGGGTGTATTCCGACGCCAGCGGTCGGGGTTCGGTGCTGGCCGCGCAGATGGCGATCGATGATTTCGTCGCGCAGAACAAGCCCAACTTCAAGGTCAAGCTGCTGTCGGCCGACATGCAGCTCAAGCCCGACGTCGGTGCCTCCATCGCCCGCACCTGGTTCGACCGCGAAGGCGTGGACATGATCACCGATCTGCCCTCCTCCGCAGTCACGCTCGCGGTGATGAATCTGGCCGCCGAAAAGAACAAGGTTGTGCTGCCCACTGGCCCGGCCTCGCTGCGCATCACCAACGACGACTGCAACGCCACCACCATCCACTGGGCCTACGACGAATACTCGCAAGGTCAGGGCACGGCGCGTGCGATCACCGAATCCGGCAAGAAGACCTGGTACTTCATCGAGGCCGACTACGCGGGCGGCAAAGCACTGCGCGGCGGTTTTGAAGAAGCCCTCAAGAGCGCTGGCGGCACGGTGTTGGGCACTTCCAAGCACGCACTGGGCGCGGGCGATTTCTCCTCGCAGATCGTGCAGGCACAGGCTTCCAAGGCCGACGTGATCGGTCTGGCCAACGCCGCTGGCGACACCGCCAACCTGATCAAGCAGGCCTCTGAATTCGGCGTCACGCCCAAGCAGGTGCTGGCCGCCTCGCTCATCCACATCACCGACATCCACGCGCTGGGACTCAAAACTGCCAAGGGCCTGTTCCTGACTGACGGCTTCTACTGGGATCGCAACGATGACTCCCGCGCGTGGTCCAAGCGCTTCTTCGATCAACGCAAAAAGATGCCGACCATCGTGCAGGTGGGCACCTATTCCGCCGTGCTGCACTACCTGAAGGGCGTGCAGGCCGCTGGCACCGACGAAGCCAAGGCCACAGTCGCCGCGATGAAGAAGATGCCCGTGAGCGACGTGTTCGCGCAGAACGGCAAGATCCGCGACGATGGCCGCATGGTGCACGACATGTACCTCTACGAAGTGAAGACGCCCGAAGAGTCCACCAAGCCCTGGGATTACTACAAGCTCAAGGCCACCATTCCCGCAGAGAAGGCCTTCCGCCCCATCGAGCAGTCCACCTGCAAACTGGTGAAGAAGTAAACCAGCAAGCCGGGCTGTTGCCTTCCAACGCCGCATGTCACCGACCGGACATGCGGCGTTTTTCATGATTGCCAATTGGAATGGCTCACGTAGACTGCCTTCAAACCGTCCGGCAGTCCGTCCCGTAGTCCATTTCAGCGCTCCATGCCCTCCGCTCCCGCTCCGATCCCACGCCTTGGCACCAAGCTCACGCCGCCCGCATCGACTCCGTATCAGGTGCAGCGACACCCCGCTGGCATGGAAGACGCCGGCACCGCACGCGTGATCTTGGTCCGCGCGCCTGCGGGCTTCGGCAAGAGCACGGCGATGATGCAGTACTACCGCTCTCTGGAAGAACGCGGCCAGTCCGTCGCGTGGCTCACGCTGGATGCACAGGACAACGACATGTCCCGCTTCGTCCACTATCTGGGCGAGATGATGGTGCAGACCGGCATCAGCACGGCCTTGCCCTACAGCCCCGTGGAAGCGGTGGACGCCATCTCCACGCACCCGAGCGGCTTCACCTTCTTCATGGACGAGCTCGACACGCTGCGCAGCCCCGGTGTGCTGGGCCTGCTGCGCGAGCTGATCGAACGCCTGCCGCGCGGCGGCCAACTGGTCGTGGGTTGCCGCAGCTGGCCTGATCTCGGCTTTGGTCGATTGCGCGCACGCGGGCAACTGGTGGAGGTCGGCCCCGCGCAATTGCGATTCAGCCTCGACGAAACCCGCAGCTTTCTGCGCAACCGCCTGGCGCATGTGCCCGAACATGCCATGGTCACGCTGCACAACCGCTGCGAAGGCTGGGCGACCGGCCTGTGGCTGGCGTCTCTGGCGCTGCAGCACAAGCCGGATACGGTGGCGCTGGCCGAGCGCTTCTCCGGCAACGATCAGGCGCTGGCCGAATACCTTGCCGAAGATGTGCTCGCACACGAGACGCCCGAAGTGCGCGAGTTCCTGCTGCGCACCAGCGTGCTGCGCCACCTGACCGTTCCGGTCTGCGCCGCGCTGAACCCCGACACCGACTGCGCCGCCATGCTGGAGCATCTGGCCACGCACGGTGTGTTCCTCACCCGCATTGGCGATGACCCGCCCGCCTGGCGTTATCACGCCCTGTTCGCGTCGTTTCTTCAATCGCGATTGGAGCAACGCGGCTCGGGTCTGTGCACGCAACTCCATCTGGCCGCATCACAGGCCTACGAGGCCGAGCAACGCCCGGTCCCCGCCATCGATCATACCGTGCTCGCGCATGACCACGCGCGCACCATCACGCTGCTGTCGACGCATGCCGAATCGTTTCTCGATCAAGGACGGCTGCGGCTGCTCGACCGCTGGTTTCAAAGCCTTCCGCCCGCGCTGCTGCAGGCACATCCACGGCTTGCGCATCTCTCGCTGTGGGCCGCCTGCTTCACGCGCGGCCCCATCGAAACACAGACACTGCTGGACTCTGCGGCCCCCTTGTCCTCGTCCGATTCGCAAAGCGCAGAGTCCGAGCACCTCTCGCTGCGCGCCATGCTGCTCGCGCTGCAGGAGCACTATGCCGATGCCCACGCCGTGGGCCGACGCGCACTCGCTGCCATGCCGTCCGACCTGCCCTTCGCCGACAGCGCGCTCATCAATCTGATGGCGAACATCTCGTCCATTCTTGGCATTCCCGAAGAGTCGCGCAAGCTGCTCGACATGGCACGTTCGCGCTTCGGCACCAGCGCGTTCAACCGCATGTACGCCGAGTCGCTGGAAGGCATGCTTGATCTGTTCGAGGGTCGTATGCGCCAAGCCTCTGCGCGCTTTCGCATCGCCGTGGAAGCCACGCACCTTGCCACCTTCAACCAGAGCCACGGCAACGCCTGGGCCGGTGTGCTGCATGCCTGCGCGCTGTACGAGGCCAACCAGCTCGACAAGGCCGATCACCTGCTCAGCATCTACCTGCCGATGGCGCGCGATGTGGGCTTGCCCGACCACATGATCCTCGGGCACTCGCTGCGCGCGCGGCTGGCGTTCAATGCGGGTGACGTGGACAGCGCTCTGCACTCGCTGATGGAACTGGAACATCTGGGTCATGTGCGCCGACTGCCGAGGCTGATTTCCGCATCGCATCTGGAGCGTGCGCGCATCTACATGCAGCAGGGCAACAGCCAAAGCGCACGCGAAGAACTAGACCGCGCCGCGCAGATTGCACAACCGCAGGAGCTGCAGAACTACCGCTTGCTGGCGCAGGACGTCGAATACCCCGAACTCGCGCAACTGCGCTGGCGTGCATGCTTTGGCGATTCCGCGTCAGCAGCCGTCGAAGCCGCACACCGCGCCGTGGAAGCCGAACGCCAAGGCCGCACGCGCCGCGCCATCAAGCTGCGCATCCTCCAGTCGATTGCGGAACACCGCGCCGGGCATACGGGCGAAGCGCTTCAACGCATCGCCAACGTGCTGCAGACCACCTGCCGCGAGGGCTTCTTCCGACTGGTGCTCGACGAGGCTCCGTGGATCAAGCCGCTGCTGGCAAGCTATCTGTCACGCGCACTCGAACAAGGCTCTGCGGGCAGCGATCCGATCTTCGCCGAGTATCTGGAGCAACTGCGCGTCGATGCGCAGATCTCCGCCGAAACCGACAATCCGCAGGACACGCCGGAGCCCCTGATCGAGCCACTCACGCGCAAGGAGCTGCATGTGCTCCAGTTGCTGGCCGAGGGCTACTCCAACAGCGCCATCGCCGAAAAATTGGTGGTGGCCGACACGACGGTGCGCACCCATCTTCGCCACATCAACACCAAGCTCAACGCCAGCAGCCGCACGCAGGCCGTGGCGCTCGCACGCAGGTTGCGGCTGATCTTGTGAAGGGCTGCGCATTCACATCGCGCGCGCGATGACTTCCTTCATGATCTCGCTCGTGCCGCCGTAGATGCGCTGAATGCGCGTGTCCACGTACATGCGGCCGATCAGGTACTCGTTCATGTAGCCATACCCGCCAAAAAGCTGCACGCACTCATCCACGCAGCGGCCCAGCGCATCCGACGCCCAGAGCTTGGCCATCGATGCCGTAGTCGCGTCGAGCTTTCCTTCCAGTTGCTGCTGAATGCACTGGTCGATGAAAGCCCGCCCCACGCGAATCTGCGTGGCGATTTCGGCCAGCTTGAAGCGCGTGTTCTGGAACTCCGCCACTGGCTTGCCAAACGCCTGGCGCTCGCGCACATAGGCCAGCGTCGCCTCGTATGCGCCTTCCATCATGGCCAGCGAGTTCACACCGATCAGCAAACGCTCGAACGACAGATCCGACATGAGCTGCGCAAAGCCCCGTCCTTCCGGCCCACCGAGCAGACAATCCACGGGCACACGCACATCGTCGAAGAACAGCTCGGACGTGTCCTGCGCCTTCATGCCGATCTTGTCGAGCACGCGTCCCACGCGATACCCTTCGCGGCCTTCGGTCTCCACGGCGATGATCGAAATGCCCTTCGATCCCGCATTCATATCGGTGCGCGCCACCACCAGCACCAGCCCCGCCAACAGCCCGTTGCTGATGAAGGTCTTGGAGCCGTTGAGCACGTAGTGGTCGCCCTCCTTGTTGGCACGCAGACGTATGCCCTGCAGATCCGAGCCCGCGCCCGGTTCGGTCATCGCAATCGCGCCCACCATCTCGCCACGCGCCATGCGCGGCAGCCAGCGCTGCTTCTGCTCGTCGGTTCCATGGTTGAGCACGTAATGCGCGACGATGCTGTGCACGGCGATGTTCATGCCGGTGAGCGAGCGGCGATACAGCTCCTCGCCAATCACCGCCTCGTGCCGGAAATCGCCACCACCGCCACCGAATTCATCGGGCACGTCCGTGCACAGCAAGCCCAGCTCGCCCGCGCGCCGCCAGATCGCGTGGCCCACATTGCCTTCCTCGCGCGCCTTTTCATCGGCGGGCTCCAGCTCGTCCAGCATGAAGCGCGTCACGGTCTGGCGGAACATGCTCAGGTCGGCATCTTCCCAAGGGCGTTGAAAATCAATCATGGCTGTCTTCCTGAATCGTTGTCGGTTGGATGCTCATACCCATGCTCACGCCGCATTCCAGCGTGCCAGTATGGCGTCTTCATCGGCGCTCACCGGACGTGCGGGCAACTTCAAGTCGTGACCGCTGAAACGCGGCGCGGGCGCAGGCTGCAGCAGCCCCGCATCGCTGGCGAACGTGCTGCGCGCCACGTTGTGCGGATGCGCGGGAGCCTCGTCCCAATCGAGCACCGGCGTGACGCAGGCGTCAGTGCCTTCCAGCAAGGTGCACCACTCGTCGCGTGTGCGCGTGCGAAACAGATCGGCCAGCCGCACCTTCAAACGCGGCCACCAGCGCTTGTCAGTCTGGTGGTCGAAATCGGGATCGTCCGCGAGCCCCACAATGCGCCGAAACTCCGCATAGAACTGCGGCTCGATGGGACCCATGGCGATGAACTTGCCATCGGCGCAGGCATAGGTGTCGTAGAAATGCGCTCCGCCATCGAGCAGGTTTTCGCCGCGCTCGTTGTTCCATGAACCTTCGGCCTTGAAGCCATACATCATGGCCGAGAGCAGCGCCGCGCCATCGGTCATCGCAGCATCCACCACCTGCCCGCGACCCGTTCGCCGGGCCTCGTGCAAGGCGCTCAGAACCCCCACGGCCAGCAGCATCGCACCGCCGCCGAAGTCGCCCACATAGTTCAGCGGAATCGACGGTTTCTGGTTCGCGGGTCCCACGGCGTGCAGCGCTCCGCTGATCGAGATGTAGTTGATGTCATGCCCGGCGGCGTGCGACAGCGGCCCCGACTGCCCCCAGCCCGTCATGCGCCCATAGACCAGCGCCGGATTGCGTGCATGGCAGGCATCCGGCCCCAGCCCCAGACGCTCCATCACGCCGGGACGAAAGCCTTCGATCAGCACATCCGCCCGAGCGATCAAGGTCAATGCGCGCTCGCGCTGTGCCTCGTCGCGCAGATCGAGCATCAGCACCTGCCGCCCACGCGCCAGCACATCGTGCGCATCCTGCAAGGTACCCGGACGCGCAATGCGCAGCACCTCGGCCCCCAGATCGGCCAGAACCATCCCGCAGAACGGCGCCGGGCCGAGGCCCTGCATTTCGACAACCTTCAATCCGTTGAGCGGTCCAGTCATGCCTGCGTTCCGTTGGTTTCTGATGATCGAGGAGTATTGCGGCACACGCCCCGCAGGGCAATCGTCGTATCCGACGACCTTGGGCGCTGACGGCCTCATCGCCAAAAATCGTCGCTCCGGACGATTGGCAGCTTCCGCCGCAGGCGGCAATATGCAGCCATAACGGACCAACCGGAGACAGTTGAAATGAGTTTGCACGCCTCGCACGCCATGGACATCCCCTTTTTGCTCAGCAACCTGCTGCAAGGGGCGGCGCGCCACCACAAGCATGGCGAAATCGTCTCCGTGATCCATGGCCAGACCGTTCGCCACACCTATGCCGACTGCGAACTGCGCGCCCGCAAGCTCGCGCAGGGCCTCAAAGCCATGGGGATTCAACACGGCGACCGCGTCGCAACCCTCGCGTGGAACGACCACCGCCACTACGAGATGTACTTCGGCATTCCCGGCATCGGCGCAATCTGCCACACCGTGAATCCGCGTCTGTTCGTCGAGCAGATCGTCTACATCATCAACAACGCCCAGGACGTGGCACTGTTCTACTCGGCCGATTTTCAGGAGCTGGTGGACAAGGTGCGCCCGCACTGCCCCAGCGTGCGCCACTGGCTGTGCCTTGACAGCGCCGATGGCACCGCGCCATCCGACTACGAAGCCCTGCTCGCACAGCACGCGGGCGACATGGTCTGGCCCGAGTTCGACGAGCGCTCCGACGCCTTTCTCTGCTACACCTCCGGCACCACCGGCCAGCCCAAGGGCGTGCTCTACACGCATCGCTCCACCGTCATCCACGCCTACGCCGTCTCGCTGCCGGATGCGCAGAACGTCTCGGCCATGAGCGTGCTGATGCCCGTCGTTCCCATGTTCCACGCCAACGCGTGGGAGTCGCCCTTCGCCACCACGCTCACGGGTGCCAAGCTGGTGCTGCCGGGCTCCAAGCTGGACGGTGCATCGCTGCATCGCCTCATCGATCAGGAAGGCGTGACCATGTCGATCGGCGTGCCCACGATCTGGTTCAATGTGCTGTCCTACATGCAGCAGAACAACGTGCGCGTGCCCACGCTCAAGCGCCTGCTGCTGGGCGGATCGCCCACGCCGTTGTCGATGATCGAGGCTTATCACGCGCTCGGCATTCAGGTCACGCAAGGCTGGGGCATGACCGAGACCGCAGCGATGACCACCACATCGCAACCGCTCGCGCAGCACCGCGACGTGCCGCTGAAAGAGCAGCACCGCACCATCTACCAATCCGCAGGCCGCGCCGTGCCCGGAGCCGACATGCGCACCGTCGATGATGCAGGCAAGGAAATCCCCTGGGGCAGCAAGCAACCGGGCGAGCTGCAGGTGCGCGCGCCATGGGTCATCAAGCGCTACTTCAACGCCCCCGCCGACGCCACCACGCCCGACGGCTGGCTGCCCACGGGCGACGTGGCGTTGATCGACGAGGACGGCTACATGCGCCTCACCGATCGCAGCAAGGATGTCATCAAATCGGGTGGCGAGTGGATTTCTTCCGTCGATCTCGAAAACCTCGCCACCGCCATTCCCGGCGTGTACCTGGCCGCATGCATTGCCGGTCAACATGAGCGCTGGGGCGAGCGCCCGATTCTCGTGATCGAACCGCGCGAAGCTGCCACGCTGACCGAAGCCGAAGTGCTCAGCGCACTCGACGGAAAAATCGCCAAATGGTGGATGCCCGACGCCGTGATCTTCATCGACAAGATGCCGCTTACAGCAACCGGCAAGCTTTCCAAGCTGGAGCTGCGCAACCGCTTCGGCACGCATCTTCTGGGCAAGTCCTGACCTCATCCATCGCCATCCAGACGAGACAAGATCATCATGCAAGACGTATTCATCTACGACCACGTGCGCACGCCGCGCGGCAAGGGGCGCTCCAGCGGTTCGCTGCACACCATCACGCCGGTGCAACTGGCCACACAAGTGCTGACCGCGCTGCGCGAACGCAGCATCAGCAACCCCGCCGAGATCGACGATGTGGGCCTCGGCGTGGTCATGCCGATCGGCGAGCAAGGCGCGGACATCACGCGTGTTGCGTTGCTGGAAGCCGGTTATGGCGATTCGGTATCGGGCTTTCAGCTCAACCGCTTCTGCACTTCCGCGCTCGACACCGTGAAGATGGTCTTCGGCCTGATCGCCTCCGGCCAAGCGGATGCGGGCATTGGCGGCGGCGTGGAATCCATGTCGCGCGTGCAGATCGGCAGCGACGGCGGCGCGGTCTACACCGATCCGAACATCGGCGCACGCTACCCCTACATCCCCAACGGCGTGGCTGCCGATCTGATGGCCGCGCTCGATGGCATCACGCGCGAACAGGTGGACGCCTACGCCGTCGAAAGCCAGCGCCGCGCGACGGAAGCCGTCGATTCCGGCAGGTTCGATGCATCGCTGGTGCCTGTGCGTGATCGCCTAGGCAACGTGGTTCTGGCACGGGATGAAGCCCATCGCCCCGGCACGACCATGGCCGATCTCGCCAAGCTCCCGCCTGCGTTCGACAAAGCGGGGGCTGCGGGCTATTCGTCCATCGTGCTGCGCCGCTATCCGCAACTTGAACGGATCGAACCCATCCACACCGGCGGCAATTCGAGTGGCATCGTCGATGGCGCATGCGCCGTGCTGCTTGGCAGCGCGGAGTTCGGCCAGCGCAACGCACTCCAACCCCGCGCGCGCATTCGCGCCGCCACCACCTGCGCCGACGAGCCGCTGTTGAGCCTCGGCGGCCCCATGCCCGTCACGAAGAAAACCCTCGCCAAAGCAGGCATGGCCGTGGGCGACATCGATCTCTTTGAAGTGAACGAAGCCTTCGCCGTCGTGCCCATGCTCTACGGTCGCCACTTCAATATCGACCCTGCGCGCATCAACGTGAATGGCGGCTCCATCGCGCTCGGCCATCCGCTCGGCGCAACGGGCGGCATGCTGCTGGGCACCGTGCTGGACGAACTGGAGCGCCGCCATCTCAACACCGGTCTGGTCACGCTCTGCGCCGCCGCAGGCCAATCCACCGCCATGATCATCGAACGCGTCTGACGACTGACTGCCAAGCTGGAATCGCCATGTCCAACACCTCCCTTTTTCCCGTCGAACTCGACCACAGCGGCGTCGCGCACATTCAACTGCCCGAGTGCTCGCACGCATCCGATTCAGTCGTGCCCGCAGAATTGGCTGCGCTCGTCAGCACCTTGCAGCAGCAAGCAGCGCAAGACTCCGTTTGCGGCTTTGTGATCCACGCAAAGGGCAACAATTGGCTGCCCCAGGCCAGCGCGCAGGCGTGGCTGGATTTCTGCAAGGACGGTAATGCACAAGCCATCGCCAACGCGGCATTGAAGCGCTCGCAACTGCTGCGCAGCGTGGAGAAACTCGCCAAGCCCGTCGCCATCGTCATCGAAGGCAACTGCCTCGACCTGTGCCTCGAATTCGCGCTCGCGTGCGATCACCGCATCGTCGCCACGCGCGACAAACCCACGCTGTTCGGCCTTCCGCTCGTCAAGCGTGGCATTCCTCCGATGGCCGGTGCAACTCAACGCCTGCCGCGCCTCTGCGGCATTCCATCGGCCCTGCCCATGCTGCTGGGCAATGCAAATTGGGATGCAGACGCCGCGCTCAAAAGCAAGGTGATCAGCGCGATGCTGCCTGCCGATGCGGCGCTTGCCGCAGCCGCCCAATGGGTGCTGGAACACCCGCAAGCACAAGCCGTGTGGGACACCAAGGGCTACAGGATTCCGCAAGGCGCAGGCGCGTTGGCCGCGCACTCCAATCGCAGCTTTGGCGAATCGATTGCCAACATCCGCAAGACCACCCACGACAACCAGCCTGCGCCACTGTCCATCGTGACGACGGTGTATGAAGGCACGCAATTGCCCATCGATGCAGGTCTGTTGGTGGAGGTGCAATGCGCAGCGCAGACGCTCGCGCAGCCCGCCACCATCAACCAGATCCGCACGCTGTGGCTCAAGCAGGATCAGGCGCGGCAACTGGTGCGCCGACCCGCCAACATCGACAAACACGTTGTGCGCCAGCTCGGCGTGCTCGGTGCCGGTTTGATGGGCGCAGGCATTGCACAGGTGGCTGCAGTTGCAGGCATCGACGTGGTGCTGATCGACTCCAGCGCCGAACGTGCAGTGCAGGCACGCGAGAAGATTGCTGCGGCATTGCAGAAAACGCATGGTGACAAGGCCACGCAGATCGCCGCTCGCATCACGGCCACCGCCGATCTGCAATTGCTCAAGGGCAGCGATTGCGTCATCGAAGCCATCTTCGAAGACCGCGCAGCCAAGGCCGAGCTGATGGCCAAAGCCGCTCAAGCACTCGCCGACCGCACACCGAATTTCGTCTGGGCCAGCAACACATCCACGCTGCCGATCAGCGGTCTGGCGGGCTATTGGCTCAAGCCCGACGAAGTGATCGGCATGCACTTCTTCTCGCCCGTGCCGCGCATGCCACTGCTGGAAATCATCAACGGCAAGGAGACCAGCGACGCCACCCTCGCGCGCACCATGGACTTGGCCGCGCGCCTTGGCAAGACGCCCATTCTGGTGAACGACAGCCCCGGCTTCTACACCAGCCGCATCTTCTGCGCCTACATCGACGAAGGCATGGCGATGCTCGCCGAAGGCATCAACCCCGCGCTCATCGAAAATGCAGCGCGTCAGGCAGGCTTTGCCACATCACCGCTCGCAGTGACGGATGAAGTCTCGCTCGACCTGCAGGCGCTGGTGATCGGCCAGGCAGAACGCGATGGCTTGGACGACAAGTTTCTGCGCAAGGCAGCCGCGCCAGTCGTCGCGCGCATGAATACTCTCCAACGCCTGGGACGCAAGAGCGGTGGCGGCTTCTACGATTTTCTGGAAGACGGTACAAAGCGCCTGTGGGCAGGCCTTGCCGAAGAATTTCCCCTCGCAAAAACGCAGCCCGACATCAGCACTGTGCGCGCACGCCTGCTTTGCATGCAGGCGCTGGAGTCGGCACGCTGCCTTGAAGAATCGGTGCTCACCTCGTCGTCCGATGGCGACATCGGCTCGATTCTCGGACTGGGTTATCCAGCGTGGACGGGCGGAACGCTGTCTTACATCGACACGCTGGGCGTCGCGGAATTCGTGAAGCAATGCGATGCGTTGGTCGACGTGGTGGGCGAGCGCTTCCGCCCGAGCGCGTGGCTGCGCGGGCGCAGCAGTTTGCAAGACAAAAACTAAGTCACCGAGCACTCAGCGCCGCACGATGCGCGGCGTGGTGGGCAGCGCCATCGGCTGCTGCGCACTGCGCTCGCGCACATAGGCAACGAACGCATCGAGATCGATCATGCCGCCGATCACATCCTTGCCTTCGGTGAAGGTCGAGAAGTTGTCGCCGCCCGTGCTCAGATAACTTTGAATCGCCACGCGGTAAGTGCTGCTCGCTTGAATCGGATCGTTGTTCAAACGCATGTTCGCAATGCGCTGGCCCGCAGGCTGGTTCAGATCGAACTCGTAGCTGAATCCGTTCGAGATCTGCAGAATGCGCGGCTGCGTGACGGTGTTGGTGCCGCTGTTGAATTGCAGCTCCAGCAGGCGCTGCAACTGCTCGCCGGTATAGCTCATCACTACCAGGTTGTTGCCGAACGGAAGCACCGAATAAAGCTGCCCATAAGTCACCTCGCCCGATGCCGATTCGGGCACCAGATCCGCGCGCACGCCACCCGAATTCATGAGGGCGATCTGCGCGCCGCCCGATGCGGCGTCGCTCGTGGCATGCAGCATGGAATCGGCCACCATGCGGCCCAGCACGCTTTCGCCCGCGCTGTTCGCGCTGCGCAATGCACTGCCGTCCAACACGCCGGAAATCTTGGCCGCGAGCGGTGCCACCGCCGTGCGGTAAGTGGACACCAGTTGGCTCACCGCGCTGTCTGCGGCAAACACCGGAAACTCCGTTTGCAACGGCACCTTGGTGCTGCCGGTGGTGATCGCCTCGCCCTGCACAATGATCTGCCGGGCCGATTTGGCAGTGACCTTGCGCGAGGCCGTGTTCACCTTGAGCTGCACTTCGGTCAGCAGCGTTCCGTAGCGGCCGGCGCTGGTCAGCAGAAAAGGCTTGGCAGGATTCACGCGCTGGTAGTCGCACAGATAGGCCTGGTGCGTGTGGCCTGAGATCACCACATCGACCTCGGCAGAGAGCTTGTCGAGAATCGGCAGGATGTCGCCCGACAGCCCCGCGCAGCTTGCGTCCTGCAGCCCCGACGTGGCATAGCCGCCCTCGTGGATCAGCACCACGATCACGTCCGCGCCCTGGGCACGCAATGCGGGAATCAGCGCGTTGGCGGTATCGGCCTCGTCCGCGAACGTCAGCCCTTGCACGCCGCTCTGGCGCACCATGCGCGGCGTGGTCTTGAGCGTCGTGCCGATGAAGCCCACACCGATGCGTGCGCCGTTTTCTTCAAAGAACTTCACGCCCGAACTGCGCAACAGCGGGCTGCCATCGGCACGCAAGGTGTTCGCCGCCAGAAACGGAAACTGCGCGCCCTTGAAAGGCTTGCTGATCTGGCAGGGCTCTTTGCTGGTGTACTTTTCGCAGCCACCGTTCTGCATGCGCAGCAGCTCCTGCGAGCCCTGATCGTATTCATGGTTGCCGGTGGCGGAGAAATCGATGCCCATCAGGTTCAGGGCCTCGACCGTGGGCTCGTCCAGAAACAGCGACGACACCATCGGAGATGCGCCTACCATGTCGCCCGCCGTCACCACCGCCATGTGCTGGTTGGCGCTGCGTCGCTGGGCAATCGCGCCTGCAAGATAGGCCGCACCGCCCGCCGGAACCGCCACGCTTTGCCCGGCTGCATTGGTGGTGCGGATGGCTACGCCGGGAGCTTCCAGATTGCCGTGAAAATCATTGAAGCCCAACAGCGCGATGTTCATCTCGGCAGGCCGCGCACCACTCATTCCGCCACTGCCGCCGCAGCCCGAGAGCATCAGCCCCAGGCACACGCTGCCCCACAACCCATTCCAGCGCTTTTGCATGCTGTCCCGTCCGACCTTTGAATAGTGGTTGGTAACCGGTTGGCGAAAAGAGTTCAGTTCAAGGCGTGAACAACTTGGCCGCGGCCACCGGATTCGACGCGAACCACGCGTGAAAATAACTCATGCGCAGCGAACCTTGTGCGTGCACGCATTCAAGCTGCGAGGCTTCATCGACCGCATCTTCGGCAAGCAGACGACGCGTGTGTGCGATCACCGGCAGGCTGGTTTCGCAGGTCGAATAATGAAAGCCGTGCCCGCGCAACCTGCCCCATGGGGTGTCCCACGCCTGCATGCCCAAGCCACGCAAGCGATCATGCTGCGTGACCACCCCGGAGATCACGCCGAGCAGCGACTCGCGCATGTCTTTCGACGGCCAATGCAGTTCTTCCATCAAGGCCAGCATGCCGCCGCACTCGGCCCAGATCGGCTTGCCCGCCTGCCAATGCTCGCGAATATCTGCGGCAAGTCGATGACAGGTGCCCAGCGTGTTCGCATGCAGTTCGGGATAGCCACCGGGCAGCCACAGCGCATCGCATTCGGGCAAGGCATCGCCCGCAAGCGGCGAGAAGAATTGCACATCCGCGCCCTGCTCCCGCAGAAACGCGACGTTCGCCGGGTAGATGAAGCTGAACGCGGCATCACGCGCGATGGCGATGCGGCGGCCTTCGAGCAATCGCGTTGGCGGATCGTCCGAAGCAGGCGCTGGAATCTCCACGCCCCAGCGTTCCTGCCACTGCGACCAATCGAGCTGCCCCAGATCGGATTGCGCGAGCGATTCGGCAACCTGCGCGATGCGCGCGTGGCCGTCGCTCATTTCATCGGCGGCCACCAGACCCAGATGGCGCGATGGAATCGGTGTCTTGTCTTTCTGTTGGCGCATGACCTGCCCGAGCCATGGCACATCCGGCGGCATGCTGGCGCGCAGCATGCCTGCATGGCGTTCGCTGGCGACGCGGTTGGCGAGCACGCCCGCGATGCGCAGACCCGGCCGGTACTTGGCCAAGCCAAAGGCCACCGCGCCAAAAGTCTCAGCCATCGACGACGAATCGATCACCAACAGAATCGGCAGACTCCACAGCGCAGCCATGTCTGCGGCGCTGCGCGAGCCGTCGAACAGCCCCATCACGCCTTCGATCAACACCACATCGTTGTGCTGCGTGGCAAGGGCCAAGCGACGCTGGATGTCGGCCTTGCCGCACATTGCCAAGTCGAGGTTGTCGACGGCCTGACCGCTTGCGAGCGCCAGCCAGGTGGGATCGAGAAAATCAGGCCCGCACTTGAAGACCTGCACACGCTTGCCGCGCGCATGCAGCAGGTGCGCGAGCGCGGCGGTGATCGTGGTCTTGCCCTGCCCCGACGCGGGGGCAGCCACCAACAGAACCGGACAGGACACGGGCTGCGTGCTCAGCCCTGCTTGTGGGCAGGAATCGGCGCGAGGCCCGAATCCACATCGCCGCACTGGCCGCGATGGCGCAGCGCGTGGTCCATGATGACCAGTGCCAGCAGCGCTTCGGCAATCGGCGCGGCGCGGATGCCGACGCAAGGATCGTGACGGCCCTTGGTGATCACTTCCACCGGCTCACCCAGCGTGTTGATCGAATCGCGCGGGCTGATGATGGAGCTGGTCGGCTTTATGCCGATGCTCACTTCAATGTCCTGGCCGGAGCTGATGCCGCCCAGAATGCCGCCCGCGTTGTTGCTCTCGAAGCCTTGCGGCGTGAGCGAATCGCCATGCGTGGTGCCGCGTTGCACGACGCTCTCGAAACCCGCGCCGATCTCCACGGCCTTCACCGCGTTCAGTCCCATCATCACGTGGGCGATGTCGGCGTCGAGCTTGTCATACAGCGGCTCGCCCAGACCGACCGGCACGCCGGTGGCCTGCACGCGCACCTTGGCACCGCAGGAATCGCCGGACTTGCGCAGCGCGTCCATGTAGTCCTCGTACGGCTGCACATTGGCTGTGGGCGCAAAGAACGGATTGTTGGGCACGTGTTCCCAGCTCTCGAACGGGATGTCGATCTCACCGATCTGCGTCATGCAGGCGCGGAACTCGGCACCGTATTTTTCCTTGAGCCACTTCTTGGCGACGGCACCCGCAGCCACGGTCGGCGCAGTCAGGCGCGCAGAAGAACGGCCACCACCGCGCGGATCGCGAATGCCGTACTTCTGGAAGTAGGTGTAGTCCGCATGACCGGGGCGAAAGCTCTGGGCGATGTTGGAGTAGTCCTTGCTGCGCTGGTCCGTATTGCGGATCAGCAGCGCGATCGGCGTGCCGGTGGTCTTGCCTTCGTACACACCCGACAGAATCTCGACCGTGTCGGATTCGTTGCGCTGGGTGACGTGGCGGCTCGTGCCAGGACGGCGACGGTCCAGATCGATCTGGATATCGGCCTCGGTGAGCGACATGCCGGGCGGGCAACCGTCGATCACGCAGCCAACGGCCGGGCCATGGGATTCACCAAAGTTGGTGACGCAGAAAAGGGTACCAAGTGTGTTGCCGCTCATAAGACGCGCATTATCGCCGGAAGCTCATATCCAGACAGGCTGATCGGTTCCCGGCGGCACCGAGGGGTGCCTGTAGCAGGCGGGCGTTCTCGACAACTGCGCCGCATGGGTCACCGCGCGCAGCTCGCCAAAGCCGCTGGCGGTGGTCTCCAGCCAAGGCGCGATCAACGGTTTGACGTCTGGCGACTGTGGGTCCACCGACCTGCGCCCCATGTTCCTGAGCCACTGCGCGACGCGCGCGAGCGACACCTCCACATGCCAGCTTCCGCCCTGCTCGGCCTGCCGCAGCAAAGCAGCCTGCACGCAAAAGGCCAACAGAAATCCCGCGCAGTAATCCAGAATCTGCATCGGCAAAGCGCGCGGTTCCGAGGTGTGGAAAGCCAGCGCTTCGTCAGCATTGATGCCGGTGACTGTCTGCACCAGCGAATCAAAACCGCGCTTGTCCGCCCAAGGCCCCTCGCGCCCGTAAGCGGAAAGACTGCCGCAGACAATGCCGGGCCGCAGACGCGCCACATCGGCCACGCCCAACCCCAGCCGCTGCAGACCGCCGGGCCGGTAGCCCTGAATGAACACATGGGCATCCTGCAGCAATCCGCGCATGGCTTGCACGCCCGCATCGCTTTTCAAGTCCAGCCAAGCCGAGCGCTTGCCACGGCTCATATCGGCAATCGACTCGATGTTCGGCAGATGCGGCGAATTGATCATCAACACGTCCGCCCCATAAGCCGCCAGCGTGCGCGCGCTGACGGGCCCCGCCAGAATGCGCGTGAGATCCAGCACCTTGAGGCCCGAAAGCGGCGGCTGGTCCGCCGACTTTGCAGGCCAGACCAACGGCTTGGCATCACCGACGCGCGTGATCTGCACCAACGGCTGCCCCGCGATCACCGCATGCATGGCGCTGGCCTGCCATTCTTCGGCCGTTCGCACCGCCGCCACCACCAGCCCAGCCTTCGTGGCTTGCGTCTCGAAGTCGATGGCACTCCAGCGCTGGAGCGCCTGCTGCACCTGCGCGCGGCTCGTGCCCTCACCCTCGGGCAAACCCAGCAAACGCAAAGCACCATCGCGATGGTGCGCAAAGTTGGCGTGGATTCGCACATGGCCCGGCTGGCCGCTGTCGCTGCTGATACTGCCGCCGCAGGCATACAGTCCTGATACCGCTGCCCAGATGGGCGGCCGTTCGCCGTTCAACGTGAAATAGGCCGTGGTTTCGGCAAGCGCGTGCTGCACGTCGATGCTCACCTGCTGAGGTGGCACATCGGGCGTGCGCCACAGATCGATCTCGGTCGCAGCCAACGCCGCCGCCGCAATGGCCGATTGCGCGGCGACATCCACGGCAAAGCTGCTATCAAAGCCATGCGCTGCTCCATGAAGGCTGGCGCGCTGCAATGCATCCATCGGCAATCCGGCCTTCTGCCAAAGGTCAGCGAGAACATCGCTCGCCACAGAAACTGCTTCATCGCTCATCTTCAACGCTCCACAACAGGCTGTTCATGGGGCGCATTGCAGCAGCGCGACCCGCATCGGTCAATCTTGATCGGGCCAATCCACACCGCACGCCAGATAATGCGGCATGCCTTCCAGCAAGCCCGCAACACCTCCAGATTCCCCATGGATTTCCGCCGAAGAAGCGGCCACCTTGCTGGGCGTGAAGCGCGCCAGCTTGTACAGCTATGTCAGCCGTGGACTCTTGCGCGCCCAGCGTTTGCCCCAACAAAAGGGCAGCAGCTATCTGCTGTCCGACGTGACGCGGCTGGCCCGTCAGCGCGCCGCCATACGCAATCCCGCCAAGGTGGCGCAGTCAGCCCTCGACTGGGGACAGGCCGTGCTGCCGTCTGCGATCACGCGGGTCTCGGACGGGCAATTCTTCTACCGGGGACGCAACGCGGTGGAACTAGCCGAACACGCATCGCTGGAAGACGTGGCCGCGCTGCTTTGGCAATGCGAACCAATGCGGGCGCCCAAACAAATCAAGCCACCAGTCTCTCCACGCAGCGGCGAACCACTGCCCAATGCAAGCCAGGTGCTGACCCGCTGGTTTGACATGGCCACGTCACTTGCAAAAGACGCGACTGCGACTTGCGAAGCACAGATGCCGTATGTCCATGCCATGTGCTCCGCCCTGCTCGGCCAGCCGTTTTCTTCTGAAGACTGCGCCACGCCGATTCACCAGCGCTTGCAGCAACATTGGCAGTTGACCGATGACGCCGCCGACCTGTTGCGCCGCGCACTCGTGCTCTGCGCGGATCACGAACTCAACGCCTCGACCTTCGCCGTGCGCGTGGTGGCATCGACCGGAGCGAGTCTGCACGCCAGCCTGGGCGCGGGCCTTGCCGCACTGTCCGGCCCCAAGCATGGCGGAATGGCCGCGCTGATCGATCAGCATTGGGACGACTGGCACGCAAGCAGTCGCGACACCGGTGGGCTGGCCAGCAGTCTGCAAAGGCTTCTGCACGAAACTCAGATCGGACAAACACCCAGCTACTGCGCTGGCTTTGGGCACCCGCTCTACCCGCAGGGTGATCCGCGCAGCAGTGCCTTGCTCGCCGCCATGCCCACGCAGCCGGAAGTGCAAAGTCTCACGGCCAAGGTGCTTGAACTGACGGGCCTCCATCCCAGCCTCGACTACGCCCTCGTCGCCATCCAGCGCAGCCTGCAACTGCCGCGTGGCACGGCCTTCGTTTTGTTCGCGCTGGGCCGATCCGTCGGCTGGATGGCGCACGCTCAGGAACAGGTCGCCAGCGGCCAGTTGATTCGGCCTCGGGCTGTCTACCCGGTGGAGGATGAGCACGTTTCATCACCACCGGGAACAAGCACACATGACGCCACGCGAAGGCTCGTGCGCTTCCGCTGAAAGCAAGGTGGTTGACTGAATTTTTTTCGTACACCGCTTACATTTACACGGATAATCGTCGGACCAGCGAATGGTCGCTGACTTTATTTCTTGAGCCTTTTCAGTTCGCGCTCCCTTCACGCCTTTCGCCACAAGGCTCGTGCCTGACAGACAGCCGCTGTTTTGAACGAGCCCTTGCAGAACGCTGCCTCTCCGTCCTGTTGCGCAAGAAGCTGTCCGTAGCCCAACACCGCCGCAACAAGCCACCTCCCCGCCGCACCCATGTCTCACCCTCGTCAAGGGGCAACCATCGATTGGTTGCAAGCCTTGCGCGGCTTCGCCGCGGTCTTTGTCGTCGTCACGCATGCCGGTTGGACTCTTTCGCAACCGGCCCACAAAGAGCTTGCGTGGAAATACTTCGCCCACGGCGCACTGGGCGTAGACCTGTTCTTCGTGATCAGCGGCTTCATCATGTACTTGACCACGCAGAACTGCGACGGCTCACGCCGTTACGTGGCTGACTTCGGGATCAAGCGCTTTGCCCGCATCTGGCCGCTGTTTCTGGTGGTGAGCCTGATCTATCTGGGCATGGCGTGGATGAAGGCGGGAGAATTTCCTGCCGCCTACTTCGCCGAGGTCGTGAGCCAGCTCGTCTTCCGCCCAGTCAGCGCCAAGGCATCCGAATTCTTCCTGCTGCCCGTGGACGTGGCCTGGACGCTTTGCTTCGAGGCCTATTTCTACGTGGTGATCGCCATTTCGCTGTTCTCGAAAAAATGGCGCTGGTGGATCGTCGCCGCCCTGCTCGCACCGGGACTGGTGCTCTACCCGTTGCTCCAGCAGGAATGGAATCTGTCGTTCTACCACCAGCCAGCGGTCAGCGGCAGCCACTATCTGGCGCTGCTGGTCAACCCCATGGTCTGGGAATTCGTGTTCGGCCTGTTTGCCGGCTGGCTCTACACCCGCGACTGGAGCCAACCCAAGCGCCCACTGGCCATCGCCATGCTGCTCGCCGCATCCATCGCCTTCGCCACCGTCCCCGAAACACACACGCCCACGCTCTACGGCCCCACCATCGAAAACGGTGGCCTCACCGTCTTCGCGATCTTCCTGCTGATCGCGCTGGCCAGCAAAACGATCCAGCTCCCCGTCGCCCGCTGGCTGGTGTGGCTGGGCACGATCTCGTACTCGATCTACCTTACCCACAAACTCGGCTTCATGGCCGCAGCGCAGATCATGTCGTGGCTGAGCATCCACAACGCCAACGCACTGGACTGGATGGAGTTCGTGGTCTACCTGGTGTGCGGCGTCTGCACGGGTGCGCTGTTCCACTACGCAGTGGAAGCACCGCTTTCAAAGCGTGTGCGAAATGGCTTGATGAACTGGACAGACAAACGAAAAAAGCCCGAGTTTTCAGGCTCCGGAGCCACCCCCACCTGACCCCAAATCTCGCGAAGTCGCGAGAACCAGGCACGAGCAAAGCGAAGTGCCGAAACACACCTCTTCTAAACTGACTTGCGGCAAGCTGTCTGAACGGAGCGCCTACGGTGCGAAGTGAGTTTTGCCGCAGGTATTCAAAGCGCGTTTTGGTTACTTTTGCGCGCAAGCAAAAGTGACTCGCCCGCCGGGGCGAGACCCGGCACCCGCCCTCCAAAAAGCGCAAGGCCCAAGAACAAAGAATCAGACCGACTGATTCTGCTCAGGCCAATCCCGGATATAAGCCTTGAGCAACTTGTTCTCAAAGTTCTGACTGTCCACCACAGCCTTCGCCACGTCATAAAAACTGATCACCCCCATCAACATCCGCTTGTCCATCACAGGCATGTAGCGCGCATGTTGGTTGAGCATCATCCGACGCACCTCGTCCATGTCGGTTTCCAGCGTGCAGGTCAGCGGCGCGTCGTCCATCGACGAGCGCACCAGCATGGTTCCGACGCTGCCGCCGTTCTTCTGCAACGCCTGAATCACTTCGCGGAACGTGAGCATGCCGACCAAGTCGCCGTGCTCCATCACGACGAGCGAGCCAATGTCTTTTTCGGACATGACTGCCACCGCCTGCGCAAGGGGTTCGTCGGGGGTCGCGGTATAGAGCGTATTGCCCTTGACACGCAGGATGTCGCTGACTTTCATGGGGTATCTCCTTAGGGTCTGCTACGGACGACTGTCACCTAAGAGCCGCCGCAGACCGAATCTTTCGGAAATATAGCCCACAATTGCAGGCAATTTGATCATCTTGGAGACATGAATGCCCGGATATTCCGACCCAGGCTTCGATACGCTGTCCTTGCACGCCGGCACGCAGCCCGATCCCGCCACAGGCGCACGCGCCGTTCCCATCCATCTGACGACCTCGTTCGTCTTCGAATCCAGCGACCACGCGGCCAGCCTGTTCAATCTGGAGCGCCCCGGCCACGTCTACAGCCGCATCAGCAATCCGACCAACGCAGTGCTGGAGCAGCGCGTGTCGGCGCTCGAAGGCGGCGTGGGTGCGATTGCCGTCGCCAGCGGCCAGGCCGCGCTGCACCTGTCGATCGCCACGCTCATGGGCGCGGGCAGCCACATCGTCGCCAGCACCGCGCTCTACGGCGGCAGCCAGAACCTGCTGCACTACACGCTGGCGCGCTTCGGCATCGAAACCACCTTCGTGAAGCCTGGCGACGTCGACGGCTGGAAGGCTGCCGTGCGCCCCAACACCAAGCTGTTCTTCGGCGAAACCGTGGGCAATCCGGGCCTCGACGTGCTCGACATTCCCACCATCTCGCAGATCGCGCATGAGGCAGGCGTGCCGCTGCTGGTCGATTCGACCCTCACCTCGCCGTGGCTGATCAAGCCGTTCGAGCATGGCGCGGACATCGTCTACCACTCGGCCACCAAATTCCTCTCGGGCCACGGCACGGTGGTCGGCGGCATCGTGGTCGATGGCGGCAGTTTCGACTGGGAAAAATCCGGCAAATTCCCCGAGCTGACCGAGGCCTACGACGGCTTTCACAACATGGTCTTCAGCGAGGAAAGCACAACCGGCGCCTTCCTGCTGCGCGCCCGCCGCGAAGGCCTGCGCGACTTCGGCGCCTGCATGAGCCCGCACACCGCGTGGCTGATTCTGCAAGGCATCGAAACGCTGCCGCTGCGCATGGAAAAACACATGCGCAACACCGAAAAGGTGGTGCAGTTCCTCGCCAGCCATCCGCTGGTCAGCCGCGTCGGCCACCCCATGCTGGAGACGCACTCGTCGCACGCACTTGCCAAGAAACTGCTGCCGCGCGGTGCGGGTTCGGTATTCAGTTTCGACATCAACGGCAACCGCAACCAAGGCAAGAAGTTCATCGAAACGCTGAAGGTCTTCAGCCACCTGGCCAACGTGGGCGACTGCCGCTCGCTGGTGATTCACCCCGCCAGCACCACCCACTTCCGCATGACCGACGAAGCGCTGTCGCAAGCCGGCATCAGCCAAGGCACGATCCGCCTGTCCATCGGTCTGGAAGACGCCGACGACCTGATCGACGATCTGAAGCGCGCGTTGAAGGCTGCGGAGAAGGCCGCCTGATCGCCATGCAGATTCGCGCGTTTGCCATTGCGGATACGCAAGCCGTCGTCCAGCTGTGGAACGACTGCGGGCTCACACGTCTCTGGAACAATCCGTACAAGGACATCGAGCGCAAGCTGTCGGTGCAACCCGAGATGTTTCTTGTCGGCGTCGATGACGGCGGCGAGATCATCGCCAGCGTGATGTTCGGCTACGAGGGCCATCGCGGCTGGGTGAATTACCTGGCCGTGCATCCCGCGCACCAACGCAAGGGCCATGCGCGCACGCTGATGCAGCGCGGCGAAGCCATGCTCACCGAGCGCGGCTGCCCCAAGCTGAGCCTGCAGATCCGCAGCGGCAACGACGCGGTGATCGCCTTCTACGAACGCATTGGCTACACCAACGATCACACGGTCTCGCTCGGCAAACGGCTGATTCCCGATCTGCCAGCACAGGCAGCGGCGGCCCCCCACCCAACACCTATTTCTCAGGAGACACGCGCATGAACATCGACGTCCATGGCGCCCCAATTTACGCCTACACCGGCGGCAAGTCCTTCGACGCCGCCAAGCCCACCGCCATCTTCATCCACGGCGTGCTGTGCGACCACAGTGTGTGGGCGCTGCAAAGCCGCTACATGGCCAACCACGGCTGGAATGTGCTCGCCATTGACCTGCCCGGCCACCGCAAGAGTGGCGGCAAAGCACCGACCAGTGTGGAAGAAGCGGCCACCTTCATCGGCCAGTTGATGGACGCCCAAGGTCTGGAAAAAGCGGCGCTCATCGGCCACAGCTGGGGCAGCCTGATCGCCATGCAGGCCGCCGCGCAACTCAAGGAGCGCGTGAGCCATCTGGTGCTGGTCGGCACGGCTTATCCCATGAAGGTCTCGCCCGCGCTGCTCGAATCCGCCGTGAAAGCGCCCGATCAGGCCATCAACATGATCAACGTGTTCTCGCGCGCCACGCTGTCACCGCCCAATGGCGCTGGCAGTTGGGTGTTCGGCGCGGGCGTGGCCCTCGGCAAACGCGTGCTGGCAAGCAATGCCGACACCAATCTGCTCTACACCGGCTTCAACGCCTGCGACACCTACGCAGGCGGCGAAGCGGCGATGGCCGCACTCACCTGCCCGGTGCTGTTCGCGCTCGGCGATCAGGACCAGATGACGCCGCCCAAGGCTGCCAAGGGTTTGATGGACGCCGCCAAAGCCGCAGGCAAACAGATCAGCGTCGCCAAGCTCTCCAGCGGCCACAACCAGATGACCGAAGCGCCCGACCAGACGCTGTTCGCCATCCGCGACTTTCTGGCGCGTTGAACGAGCCTCACTGCGTTCGTCCAATCCCCTGAAACACGTCCGGTTTAGGCCTTTCGCCAAGCCGGGCGTATAACTCTGGAGACCCATGGCTCTTGGCTGAAAGGAGTCCATCATGTCTCCACCGTCCTCATCGGTAGACCCACGCACGTTCAAGACCTTCGCCGAGTTCTACCCGTTCTACCTGCAGGAGCACAGCAACCGCACCTGCCGGCGACTGCATTTCATCGGCACCTCGCTCTCCCTGCTGTTTCTGATCGGCCTCGTCGTTACCGGCCACATCTGGTATCTCATCGCAGCCATCGTGAGCGGCTACGGCTTTGCATGGATCGGACATTTCGTCTTCGAGAAAAACCGCCCCGCCAGCTTCAAGCGCCCTCTGTTCAGCTTTCGCGGCGACTGGGTGATGTGGCGGGACATGTTGACCGGCAAGATCACATTCTGATCATCCCCCCGCGAAAACCCGTATCTTTCTGACAGCCAATCGACAGCCTGAGACGGCAAGATGGGGCCTATCTATAGACAACAGTGCTCCCGTACTTTCCATTGGGGACAAAAATGATGATCACTCCCGACCAACTGCTGCGCGACCGCGTTCGCGCCCTTTCGCTGAGCAAGCTGAACCGCCGCCACCTATTGGCCCTGGCAGGTGGCTCCACGTTGGCCGGGCTGCTTCCTGCCGGGGCGCATGCAGAAACCGCCTGGCCCAGCAAATCGGTGCGCTTCGTCGTGCCGTTCGCGCCCGGAGGAAGCTCCGAAATCGTGGCGCGCTCCACTGCTGCCGAGCTGACCAAGCAACTCGGCCAAAGCGTCTACGTGGACAACAAACCCGGTGCGGCAGGCAACATCGCCATGCAGGAAGTCGCGCGCGCGGACGATCAACACACCGTCATCCTCGGCCACATCGGCACGCTGGCGGTGAACCCCTACATCTTCGAGAAACTGCCCTACGACGCGAACAAGGACTTCAAGCCCGTCTCGCTGCTCGCCAAGGTGCCGAGCCTCTATGTCGTGCATCCCGACGTGCCCGTCAAGAACCTGCGCGAGCTGATCGCCTACGCCAAGAAGAACCCCGGCAAGCTCAGCTACGGCTCGGCAGGCAATGGCAGCGCGGGTCACCTCGCGTTCGAGTACCTCAAGATGACGGCCGACTTCTTCATGCTGCACGTGCCCTATCGCGGCACCGGCCCGATGATGCAGGACCTGCTCGCGGGTCGTCTCGACGCCGCATCCGTGGGCGCTGCCGCCCTGCTCCCGTTCATCAAATCGGGCAAAGTGCGCTGCATCGCAACGGGCTCCACCCAGCGCCTGCCGCAGATCCCAGACGTGCCGACCGTGGCCGAACAAGGCTTCCCCGGCTTTGAAATGACCCAGTGGTACGGCATACTCGCGCCATCCACCATGAAGCAGGAATACATCGACAAACTCGCCGTCGAATGCGCCAAGGCCGTGAAGGCCCCCGACTCGCAAAAGCGCCTGCAAGGCGACGCAGCCGAAGCCATCGGCGGCACGCCAGCGCAGTTTGCGCAATTCATTTCGACCGAGCAACAGCGCTGGCAGAAGGTGCTCAAGCGTGCGGGGGTGAAGCCGGACTGAGCCCCCTTGGTCAGCGCACCTTCAACTCAGAATGGTGCGCAGCTCGGCCAGCGAGGTCACCGTGGCGTGGGGTCTGGTCGAATCCAGCTCCCACGCTTTTTCTTTCATGTTCAACCAAGCCGTCTGCATGCCCGCATCAAGCGCGCCGACCACATCGAGCTTGGCGTCATCACCGATGTGCAGCACCGCACCCGAAGCATGCCCCGCCTGCTTCGCACCCGCGTGAAAGATGCGCACATCGGGCTTGGCGATGCCGAAATTCTGCGCACTGAGCGACGCCTTGAAAAAGCGCCCGATGCCCACGCGATGCACATCCGCATTGCCGTTGGAAATCGCGACCACCGGATAGCGTGACGCCAGAAACTCCAGCGTGTCGAGCGCGTCATCGAACAGCACCACCTTCTGGCGCTCGTCGAAGAACAGCTCGAATGCAGGTTCCGCCAACGCCGGATCGTCACCACTTTCCGCAAGCGCCGCACGAATCGACTCGCGCCGCATCGCGCTCAGATCCATCCGCAGCTCGGGCCGCTCCAGCTCGATGCGCTCGCGAATCTTGCGCAGCGAACGCGAATCCGGATAGGCCGCCGCCGTGGCAGGTGCGTGGTGCTTGAGCCATTCAGCGAGCACCTCCTCCGCGCGAGTGATCGTCGGCCACACGGGCCAGAGGGTGTCGTCCAGATCGATGGTGATGGCTTTGATGCGGGAGGTGTCTAGTTCGTGCATGCGTCCGAGAATAACCGAGCAAGCAAGACAACAAGGCCCCAAAGACAAAAGCGCCACTTGGGCGCTTTTGTCGTCAGCCGTGAAGAAGGATCAGGGCATCACTTCTTCAAATCGAAGCGATCCAGATCCATCACCTTGGCCCAGGCGGCCACGAAGTCCTTGACCAGCTTTTCCTTCGAGCCGGCTTCGGCATACACCTCGGCCACTGCGCGCAGGACGGCGTTGGAGCCGAAGACCAGGTCGACACGCGTGCCGGTCCACTTCTTGGCGCCGGTCTTGCGGTCCACGCCTTCGTAGGTGCCGTCGGCTGCGGCCTTCCACTGGGTGCCCATGTCGAGCAGGTTGACGAAGAAGTCGTTCGTCAGCTTGCCCGGTGTCTGGGTCAGCACGCCGTGTTCGCTGCCGCCGGTGTTGATGTTGATGGCGCGCAGGCCACCGATCAGCACGGTCAGCTCGGGGGCGGCCAGCGTCAGCAACTGGGCCTTGTCGATCAGCAGCGCTTCAGCAGGCGCGGGGAACTTGCCTTGCAGGTGATTGCGGAAGCCGTCAGCCTTGGGCTGGAGGAAGTTGATGGACTCCACATCGGTCTGGTCCTGTGCCGCATCGCCGCGACCGGCGTTGAATGGCACCGAGACCTGCACGCCCGCATCCGCAGCGGCCTTTTCGACACCGGCATTGCCTGCCAGCACGATCAGATCGGCCATCGAAACGCGCTTGTCACCATCAGCCGCCTTGTTGAATTCGCGCTGGATGTCTTCCAGCTTGGCGAGCACCTTGGCGAGTTGTTCCGGCTGGTTGACTTGCCAGTCCTTTTGCGGAGCCAGACGAATGCGCGCACCGTTGGCGCCGCCGCGCTTGTCGGAGCCGCGGAAGGTGGAGGCGGAAGCCCAGGCCGTGCCGACCAGTTCCTGCACCGTGAGGCCCGATGCCAGCACCTTGGCCTTGAGCGCGGCCACGTCGGCGTCGTTCAGCAGTGGGTGCTTGACGGCAGGAATCACGTCTTGCCAGAGCAGTTCTTCCTTCGGCACTTCGGGGCCGAGGTAACGGGCGCGTGGGCCCATGTCGCGGTGGGTCAGCTTGAACCAGGCGCGGGCAAAGGCGTCAGCGAAAGCCTGCGGGTTTTCGAGGAAGCGGCGCGAGATCTTTTCGTAGGCTGGATCTTTGATGAGCGAGATGTCGGTCGTCAGCATCGTGGGCTTCTTGTTGGGACCGCCGTGCGCATCGGGAATGACATCGCCTGCGTCCTTGGCCACCCACTGCGTTGCGCCTGCAGGGCTCTTTTCCTTCACCCATTCGAACTTGAACAGGTTCTCGAAGAAGAAATTGCTCCACTGCGCGGGGGTCTGCGTCCAGGTCACTTCGAGGCCCGAAGTGATGGCGTCCTTGCCGCTGCCGGTGCCGAAGCTGCTGTGCCAGCCAAGGCCTTGTGCTTCAAGGCCCGAAGCTTCTGGATCGGAGCCAACGTTGCTTGCGGGGCCTGCGCCGTGGGTCTTGCCGAAGGTGTGGCCACCGGCGATCAGCGCCACGGTTTCTTCATCGTCCATCGCCATGCGGGCGAAGGTGTCGCGGATGTCGTGGGCTGCGGAGATCGGGTCGCCATTGCCGTCCGGACCTTCGGGGTTCACGTAGATCAGTCCCATCTGCACGGCGGCCAGCGGGTTTTCCAGATCGCGGTCGCCGCTGTAGCGGCTGTTGGGCTTGTCGCTGGTGGCGAGCCACTCTTTTTCAGCGCCCCAGTACACGTCCTGATCGGGTTCCCAGGTGTCGACACGGCCACCGGCAAAGCCGAACGTGCGAAAGCCCATGGTTTCAAGCGCCACGTTGCCGGTGAGGATCATCAGATCGGCCCACGACAGCTTGTTGCCGTACTTCTGCTTGATGGGCCACAGCAGGCGACGCGACTTGTCGATGTTGACGTTGTCCGGCCAGGAATTGAGGGGCGCAAAACGTTGCTGACCACGGCCTGCACCGCCACGGCCATCCTGCACGCGATACGTGCCTGCGGCGTGCCATGCCATGCGGATGAATTGCGGACCGTAGTGACCGAAGTCGGCCGGCCACCAGTCCTGCGAATCGGTCATCAACGCACGCAGATCGCGCTTGACGGCTTCGTAGTCGAGCTTCTTGAATTCGTCGGCGTAGTTGAACGACTCGCCCAGCGGGTTGCTCTTGGTCGAGTGCTGGTTCAGCAGGTCCACGCGCAGTTGGTTGGGCCACCAGTCGCGGTTGGTGGTGCCGTTGCCTTCGGCAGCGGTCTCGCTGTTCTGGCCTTGGTGGAAGGGGCACTTGGATTCAGTCGTCATCGGGGGTTCTCCAGTTCAAACTAACAGAGCACTGTTTGCCTTGCGGCACCAGCGGCGATAAAACAATTAACAACTCTTGAGCGATTGCTATAAATTATGTGGGTGACAAGCCCATTTCGCGCGCTTTTGGCGATTGAATATACGCAAGTCCATCATAGGGAAAAGTCACGCAAACCCTCGTCGGACGCAGACGCTTTCTGCCAAGCATCGTCAGCGATGCAGCATCGATTCGATGCGCTCACGAGCCTGCGACAATGAACACATGCCATCGCCACAAGACGCCATTTCTCCCGCATCATCCACTGTCACAACATCCACCGCACGCTGCGCGGTCTTGCTGGTCAACCTGGGCACCCCCGACGAGCCCACGGCACCGGCGCTCCGGCGCTATCTGGCGCAGTTTCTGGGCGACCCGCGCGTGGTGGAGATTCCGCGCGTGGCGTGGTTGCCCGTCCTGCACGGCATCATCCTGCGCACCCGCCCTGCCAAGTCGGCCACCAAATACGCGTCGATCTGGATGAAGGAAGGCTCGCCGCTGGCCGTGTGGACCGCCAGGCAGACCACGCTGCTGCGCGGCTGGCTGGGCGAAGCGGGCGTGCGCTCGGTGCAGGTGGCGTACGCGATGCGCTACGGCAACCCGTCCATCTCTTCGCAGCTCGCCATGCTGCAACAGCAAGGCGTGGACCGCGTGCTGGTGCTGCCGCTCTATCCGCAGTATTCGAGCACCACGACGGCCAGCGTCGTCGATGATGTGTATGCGTGGCTGGGCAAGCAGCGCCGCATGCCGGAGCTGCGTTTTGTGAACAGTTACCACGACCATCCCGCCTACATCAAGGCGCTGGCAAAAAGCGTGCGTGATCACTGGAGCAAGCAAGGCGGCCCGGCCGACAAGCTGGTGATGAGCTTTCACGGCATTCCCGCGCGCAATGTGAAGCTGGGCGACCCGTATGCCGACGAATGCCGCACGACGGCGCGCCTGCTGGCCGCCGAATTGGGCCATGCGCCCGAGCGCTGCCAAGTCACGTTCCAATCGCGTTTCGGCAAGGCCGAATGGCTCACGCCCTACACCGAACCGACGTTGATCGAGCTGGCCAAGCAAGGCGTTGGCACGGTCGATGTGATGTGCCCCGGCTTCACCGGCGACTGCCTGGAAACGCTGGAAGAAATCAACATGGAAGCGCGCGAAGCTTTTATTCATGCAGGGGGCAAGGAGTTTCGCTACATTCCCTGCCTGAACGACAACAACGCATGGATCACCGCCCTCAGCACCATTGCACAGGAGCACCTGAGCGGCTGGCCCGTGCGCTGACTTTTCCTTCTCTTCTCTCACGCGAGCAAAGAACCACCATGACAACATCCCGCCTCGACGCCTTTCCGATCACCCAAAAGTGGCCCGCCCAGCATCCCGAGCGACTGCAGCTCTACTCGCTGCCCACGCCCAACGGCGTGAAGGTGTCGATCATGCTGGAGGAAATGGGCCTGCCCTACGAGGTGCATCGCGTGGCGTTCGACTCCAACGACCAGATGTCGCCCGAGTTCCTGTCGCTCAACCCGAACAACAAGATCCCCGCGATCCTGGACCCCCATGGTCCGGACGGCAAGCCGTTGGCACTGTTCGAATCGGGCGCGATTCTGGTCTACCTTGCGGGCAAGAGCGGCCAGTTCATGCCCAAGGACGACGCAGGCAAGTTCCAGACGCTGCAATGGCTGATGTTCCAGATGGGCGGCGTCGGCCCGATGTTTGGCCAGGTGGGCTTCTTCAACAAGTTCGCCGGCAAGGCCATCGAAGACAAGCGCCCGCTGGAGCGCTACGTGGGCGAATCGCGCCGCCTGCTCGGCGTGCTGGACAAGCAATACGCCCAGCACGAATGGGTGGCGGGCAATGAGTACACGATTGCCGACATCGCCATCCTGCCGTGGGTGCGCAACATCAACGGCTTCTACGAAGCGGGCGAGCTGGTCGGCTTCAAGGACTTCAAACACCTGGGCCGTGCGCTGGACCGCTTCCTCCAACGCCCCGCCGTTCAGCGCGGGCTGCTGATTCCGGCTGCGCCTGTGGTCTGACGAATCGCCGCTCCTCCCCGACAAGGGCCGCTGTGCATTGCGCAGCGGCCTTTTTTATAGACTGCTATCGTCTCGGTAAATCAGATTGACGGATCGCACAAAAGCAACGTCGCTGTGTCAGCCAAAACCCCGTCTTTGTAAAACCGCTTGCGTAACTAATTGTGATTTTTCAATAATAAAAGATACAGTTTGACTATCACAAAACTGTAACAATTCAGTACAAACCCTAAGACTTTTCCCAAGTCGATACCATTCCCTCCATTCTCGGAATCTCTTCACATCATGTTCAATTTCAAGCAAATGGGCGTGGCTACCGCCATGGCTCTCGGTTTCGTCATGTCTGCTCATGCAGGATCTGAAACCACGACTTTCAACGTCAAGATCACCATCACCGACAACTGCACCATCACGGGTCTCGCAGCAAGTGATGTGGACTTTGGCTCTGTCGTCCGCAGCAATACCGCACCTGACGCTCAAGGCAATCTGGTGGTCATCTGCTCGAGTGGCACCCCCTACACCGTGGGGCTGAACAACGGAGCGAACTACAACGGCACGCTGCGCACCATGATCTTGGGCACCAATCAGATTCCCTACGCGCTCTACAAGGACGCAGGTCGCACCGACGCATGGGGCAGCGCCGGCACCGCACTCTTCTCGGGCACAGGAACCGGCAATGGCGTCAACCTGCCCGTCTACGGCCGCATCTCGACTGGTGCAACCAATGTCCCCGCTGGCAGCTACATCGACACCGTGACTGCCACGCTGTCCTATTGATCGACTTTGGGTGACTCCTGTGTTTCGTTGTCGTTTCAGCCATCTCGTCGCTTTGGTTTCAAGCGGCTTGCTGACAGCCACCTGCGCCATCGCAGCGGGCAGTCTGCAGGTCTCCAATGTCCTGCTCGAACTGCCACAAACGGACACCGCGCAAGGCCTATGGCTGAGCAACGAAGGGGAAACGCCACTGCGTGCGCAATCGCGCGTGTTGCAATGGACACAGGACAGCACCAATGGCGATCAACTGACGGCGTCCACCATGCTGACGGCCAGCCCGCCTCTGGTGGAAATCGCACCTGGCGAGCGCCAGTTCGTGCGTGTGGTGCGTCTGCAAAAGGGCGATCCGCAAACCGAGCAAGCCTACCGCCTGATGGTGAGCGAGCTACCGCCCAATGCGGGCAGCGCCGCCGCCACGGGTGCATCCAAAGGCGTGCAGTTGCTGATCCAGCACTCCATCCCCGTGTTCGTGATTCCGCAGGATGGACAGACGCTGGGCGCGCGCCACGGCACGACCAGCCTGCAGCCCTACACCAGTCAACTCGACACGCAAGCCACCGATTCGTCCACGCTGCAGATGCAGAACGTGGGCAAGCAGCGCGTGCGCATCAGCCGCGTCGAGTTTGTCGATGCGAACGGCAAGTCCAGCATGCTGATGCCGGGCCTGCTCGGTTATGTGCTGACCGGCCAGACCATGAAGTGGCAACTCCCGCTGCCCGCATCCATGCGCCAAACCGGTGGTCGCATCGATGTGCGTCTCAACGATGACACGCAATCCCAGACGCTTTTGCAAGTCCCTGCTGGCAAGTAGTCTTGCGAGCGCCTTTGCGATCTGGCCCGATCTCTCGCATGCCCAAGCAGTGCAGACACCGGCCAGCGCACAGGCGTGGGCTCGCGTGGAGACGAATACTGAACCGGCTGCCGCGCAAGAGCTGTATCTGGACGTCGTGCTCAACCGCGTTCGCACCGGCAAGGTCGCACGTTTTGAAGTGCGCGACCAGCAGCTCTGGAGCGACACCGCCACGCTGAAGGACATCGGCCTGCGTGTACCCAACGCGGACGCTGCAACGCCGCAGATGCTGGCGCTTTCCAGCATTCCCGGACTGGCGGTGGACTACAACCCACGCACCCAGCGCGTGATGCTGCAAGCGTCTGTCGCACTGCTCGGCGCAGCCCCCACGCAAGTGGAAGTTCCACCCACGCGCGCGGCTCAGGTTCGCCCCGAAGACCAATTGCGCGGTCTGGTCGTCAACTACGATCTCTACGCACAACAGATGCGCGCGGATCGCAACGTCACTTCGCTCAGTGCGATGACGGAAATGCGGCTCATGGGCATGGGTTCCGGCAATCTGGGCAACACCATGATCACGCGCTCGGTGACCGGCCTTGGCGGTGACGCGGCAAGCAATTCGCAACGCGGCACCGTGCGGCTGGATACGCAATGGCAGCGCAACTTTCAGGACACGATGACCTCGCTGACCGTGGGCGACACCGTCACCGGCGGCCTGTCATGGACGCGTCCCACGCACATCGGCGGCATTCGGCTGTCGCGCAATTTTGCGTTGCAGCCGTATCGCGTCACCACGCCGCTTGCGCAGATCCAAGGCGAGGCCGCTCTGCCCTCCACCGTCGATCTGTACCTGAACGGCCTGCGCCAAAGCACGCAGCAGGTGCAGCCGGGTCAGTTCACGCTGAACAGCATT
Organism: Diaphorobacter sp. HDW4B; assembly: GCF_011305535.1. Taxonomy (GTDB): domain Bacteria; phylum Pseudomonadota; class Gammaproteobacteria; order Burkholderiales; family Burkholderiaceae_C; genus Diaphorobacter_A. The sequence goes on along the minus strand of NZ_CP049905.1, from coordinate 4,510,170 downwards.
CCCACCCTGTCGGGACTGGGCAATGCGCAGATGGTGATCACCGACATCACGGGCCAGCAGCGCACGGTGAGCCTGCCGCTGTATGGCGCTTCGCAGTTGCTGCAAAAGGGCTTGGCCGATTGGTCGCTTGAACTTGGCAGCGTGCGCGAGGACTACGGCATCCGCTCTTTTGCCTACCGCGACAGCCCCATGCTGAGCGCCAGTGGCCGCTACGGCGTGAGCGACCGTTTCACCCTCGAAGGCCACGCCGAAGCCGACTCGCACGTGCGCATGCTGGGTGCCGGTGGCGCGTGGCTGCTGGGCACGCAAGGCGGCATCGTGAGCGGTGCGCTCGCGGCCAGCCAGCATGCGGGCCAGACCGGTCAACAAGCCACCATCGGCTACCAATGGAGCTCACCGCTGTGGAGCCTCGGCATCAACTCCATGCGCCGCGATGCTGCGTTTCGTGACGTGGCGGCCATGGACGGCAAGACGCTGCTGTCGCGCGGCAGCGACCAGATTTTTCTTGGCGCCAACACCGACTGGGGCAGCTTCGGCGCGGGTCTGGTCAGCCAGACCAATACCGACGGCACACGCGCGCGCTACGCCAATCTGTCGTGGTCGAGCCAACTGCGCCGCGACATCAATCTGAACGTGAACGCGATGCGCGATCTCGAAGGCAGGAGCGGCACTTCGCTGTATGTGTCGATGACGATTTCGCTGGAACGTTTTCTCTCCGTCAGCACCACGGCGCGGCACAGCAAGGACCAGAACACCGCCGTCGTCGGCGCGAACCAGTCCGCCTCGTCCGACACCGGCGGCTGGGGTTGGCGCACCGAGGCCAGCGTGGGCGATGGCCGCTACGCGCAGGCGCAGATCAACCACCTGGGCAACTACGGTCAATGGACCGCAGGCGTGATGCACCAGTTGGGATCGGGCGGCAGCAACAACACCAGCACCGCCTACGCCAGCGCCAATGGCGGCCTGCTGTGGACGCAGAACCAGCTCTACCCCATGCGCACGGCGACCGATGGCTTTGCGCTGGTCACCACCGATGGCATCGCCAACGTGCCGGTGCGACTGGAGAACCGCCTGATCGGCGAGACCAACGACAAGGGCTATCTGCTGCTCGATCGCCTGAACGCCTACCAGCGCAATCAGATCTCCATCGACACGCTGAAGCTCGCACCTGATCTGAAGATCGACCGCGTGCAGCTCGACGCCGTGCCGCAGTCGCAGAACGGCGTGCTCGCGCACTTTGCGATGCGGCGCGTGAGCAATCTGCAGATCACGCTGAAAGACCAGCGTGGGGCCTTCCTGCCCGCTGGTGGCGACGTGCTGCTGGAAAGCGACAACGCCGCCGAACGGAAGACCCTGATGATCGGCTACGACGGACTGGTCTATGTGGAAGACGCGCCCGCCAATGCACGCCTGCGCGCCCGCACCGACAGCGGCAAGGACTGCGTCGCGCAACTGCCAGCAGATGCCGCCGCTGCAGGCTGGAAAGACCTTGGCGAACTCATCTGCCGCGACGTACCATGAGGATTCGATTCAACATGCAGCTCCAGTCACTTCCTCGCCGCAATCACTTCATGCCATGCGTGATGCGGATGTGCGTGGCCTTGCTGCTGCTCTCGCCGCTGGCGGGCTGGTCGCAGCAATGCAATTCGAGCGGCTTTGGCATTGCCTTCGGCACGGTCTACATCAACGCAAGTGCGAGCACCGTTGGCTCGGTTCCGTACAACTGCCAATCCAACGCGAGCAACACCTACTACAAGCTCTGCCTGATGATTCCCGAGGGCAACATCGCCGCCACCAGCGGCATCAACCCACGCCGCATGACGGACTACAACGGTCACGAGATTGCCTACAACCTGTACTCCGATGCGGCCTTCACCAAGATCATCGGCCCGCCGCCCAGCAGTGCGGGCTACCCCGACTACACATGGGATTTCATGGTGCCGGGCGGCTGGTCCAGCCCCGCAGGCAGCGTACCCGTCTATGCATTCATCCCGACCTTGCCCAGCAGCACCACGGCGGGCAGCTATCAGGCGCAGTTCAGCAACGTCACGTTGAAATACGCGTGGAGCAACAAAGGCACGCCGTCCAACTGCAACTCAGGCGGCGGCTCCGACGCCGGCACGGGCACCGTCATCATCGGCTACAACGGCACGACGGCCACGGTCTCCGGCAGTTGCCAGATCTCGCTGGGCAAAACCATCTCCGATCTGGACTTCGGCAGCGTCAGCTCGCTCGGCAGTGTGCAGAACAGCACGACCGCCATCAGCGTCTCCTGCCCCGGATCGACCACCTGGAAGATGGGCCTGAGCAACGGCACCTATGCCAGCGGCACACAGCGCCGCATGAAGCACAGCGCCACCGCCAACTACATCAACTACGAGCTGTACCGCAACAGCGCGCGCACCCAGCGCTGGGGCAACGACACCACGGGCGGCACCGACACCGTGAACGGCTCGGGCGCGGCGCAAACCAACCCCACCGTGATCACCGTCTACGGCCAGGTGCCGATCCAGACGCAGCCCACCTCCGGCAACTACAGCGACGCGGTCACGGTCACGCTGGTGTATTGATGTATTGATGTGTTGATGTGTTGATGTGTTGATGTATTGATGTATTGATGGAGGGGCATGGCCCGCCCATGCGACTTCAACCATCATTCCATTCGTCATTCAATATAACCAAACAAGCATATTGAAACTGCTTTTCCTTCGTTTGGTTTGGAAAGCATAAATAAGACAATGACGATATATAGAGATCGGCCACACAGGTTGCTCCGGTGTCGTCTGCGATCTCATGCATCGAACACGACCCAACAGCCCACCATGAAAGCCATCCTCGCCTTTGCGGCCACGTTGACTGCAAGCCAGTTCGCGTGGTCCGCCCAGCCTCTTCTCACGCCGCAGGAACTCAAGCCGCTGCTGGCGCAGGCCCACGTTCGCGTGATCGACATTCGCGACCCCAAGAGCTTCGAGCTCGGCCATATCGAAGGTGCCGTGAACGCGCCTTACGGCAAGTGGCGCGGCCCGGCCACCAACCCCGGCGACCTGCCCGATCAGGACAAACTGGTCAAGCTCGTGCAGTCGCTCGGCCTGACCGCTCAGACGCACGCCGTCGTGGTCTCGAACGGCGTCGATGCCACGGATTTCGGCGCCATGGCGCGCGTCTACTGGACGCTCAAGAGCCTTGGCCTGAAGGAGCTTTCCATCGTCAACGGCGGCATGCACGCCTGGGAAATGGCCGATGAGCCAACCTCCCACACCGCCATTCAAATCACGCCCAGCAGCTTTGCGCCCAAGTTCGATGCGCAGTGGCTCGCCACGCGCGCCGATGTGCGCAAGCATCTCGACCTGAGCAATGCCGCGCTGGTCGATTCGCGCCCCGATGCGTTCTATCAGGGCAAGACGCGCGCGCCTGCGGCCAAGGTCTCCGGCACCCTGCCCGGCGCACAGCAACTCGACTTCAACCAATGGTTCGAGCCCGGCACCTCGCAGTTTGTGAATGCCGACAAGGCCAAGCAGATCGCCGCGAAGATCAAACGCGAGAACGGCACGGACACGGTCGCCTTCTGCAACACCGGCCACTGGGCTGCGACCGACTGGTTCGGCCTGTCGGAAGTTGCAGGCCTGCCTGCCGTGAAGCTGTATGCCGGATCGATGGTCGACTGGACCCAGTCCAAGGACGCACCGCAGATGGCCAATCAGCCGACCCGCGCCGAATCGCTGGCCTACGACGCACAGCAATGGTGGAAGCGCACGTTCAAGTGATCGACCGATCCGCTGAACGCACCCGCTTTTTCAAGTCCAACACAGAACAGAAGATTCATCCAGCATGAACACGGCCACCACCACGGCAACCGCCTCGCAAGGCACCGCCACCACTTCAACGAACGGCAGCAATCGACTGCCGCTTGCCCTGCTCTTTCTCGTCTTCTTCGGCTGGCTGCTGTGGAGCGTCTCGGTCCGTCAGGCTGCCCTCTTCGCGATTGGCTTGGGTCTTGGCGCGGTGCTGGCGGGCAAGCGCTTTGGTTTCACCACCGGCTGGCGCATGCTGGTGGAAAACAAAGATGCCAGCGGTGTCTTCGGCCAATTGCTGCTGCTCGCATTGGCCGCCGCGATGGCCATGCCGCTGCTCGGCCACTTCCCCGAACTGACCGCCGCGCTCGGCCCGCCCAGCATCAGCCTGCTGGTCGGCGCATTCGTCTTCGGCCTGTGCATGCAGATTGCTGACGGCTGCGGCAGCGGCACGCTGTACAAGGCTGGCATGGGCATTCCGATGAACACGGCCATCCTGCCGATGTTCGCGATCGGCAGTTTTCTGGGCAGCCTGAGCCTCGGCTGGTGGCTCGATCTGGGCGCACTGCAACCCGTCGGTCTGGTGACTGCATGGGGCTGGCAATACGCACTCGTCGGCACGCTCGCAGCACTGGCCGTGGTCGCTGTCGGCGTCACGCTCTACACGCGCAGCGCCAACGCCAAACTCAACCGTCCAGCGAAGCCGCTGTTCGTGCGCAAGTGGCTGGTCGGTGCCGTGCTGCTGGCGATTCTCGCCACGCTGAACCTCATCATCGCGGGCCAGCCATGGGGCGTGGTCTACGGCTTTGGCCTGTGGGCTGCGAAGGTCGCCAACGCCACAGGCGCCATCGATCTGTCGCAGAACTGGTTCTGGAGCCAGCCCGGCAACGCCGCGCGTCTGAGCGAGACCGTGCTGCTCGATGTCACCAGCATCACCAACATCGGCATTCTCGGCGGCGCACTCTGGGTGGCTGCGGCCAAGCCCGTGTCTGCCAAAGCGCTCACCGGCAAGCAATGGGTGGTTGCGCTCGTCGCCGGTCTGATCCTTGGCTACAGCTCGCGTCTGGCCTTTGGCTGCAATGTGGGCGCGATGTTCTCGGGCATCTCCACCGGCAGCATCCACGGTTGGATCTGGGTGCCGCTCGCATTCGCGGGCACCATCTTCGGCCTGCGCATTCGTCGCCACTTCGGCATGTGAGCGAACACAAAGAACTCGAACATGACCACACCACAACGCACCCTGCGCGCCGCTTTCTGGATCGCACTGCTGGCCTTTCTGGCCTGGGACTATGCCGCCTCGCCCAAGGTCGATCTGCGCTTTGAAGCACCCCTGATCGCAGCCGGTTCCGGCCAGGCCACGCATGGCGGCCATTGCTCCATGCCCGCTGGCAAGTAAGCAGACACCAACGCAAGCACCACACCAACGAGCCTAAACACCTGCAACTCTGTCGCCAACCCACATGTTGGCGGACAACTGATCTTGTAGGCCAAGGGCGCATCCTCATGTGCTGCTCAGTACAAAAGCGCCAACAGTCAATACGATGGCTGCATCCTGATTTAGGCAGCGTCGTTGACGACCGTGATGGCACGCGTCGACTCGCTTCCTCAAAATAAGGACATGCGCCTACTTCACTTTTCGATGGGCGTATCTCTAAACACAAAGGAAGGACTGTTATGCGTACTATTACTCTGCGTGCTGTTGTGATCGCTGCTGCCGTTGCCGCTGGCAGCATGACCATGGTGGCCTGCACGACCACCAACACCAAGACGGCCGAAGCGCCGCGCATGGACAGCACTACCGTGAACACCCGCGCCAATGCAGCGCTCGAGCGCCTGTACACCAACGCTCCCGGCTCCAAGGAAATGATCGCCAAGTCCAAGGGCGTGCTGATTTTCCCATCGGTGGTGGGCGGCAGTTTCGTGGTGGGTGTGGAACACGGCCGTGGCGTGCTGCGTGAGCACGGCAAGAACACCGCGTTCTACAGCACCACAGGCGCTTCCATCGGCTGGCAGATCGGCGGCCAATCCAAGGCTGTGATCTATGTGTTCAACACCGACGAAGCGCTCGCCAAATTCAAGGCAAGCAACGGCTGGACCGCCGGTGCCGACGCTCAGGTGACGGTGGGTCGCGTGGGCGCGAACAGCTCCATCGATACTACGACCGCGCAAGACCCTGTGGTGAGCTATGTGCTGACCAACGTGGGTCTGGAAGCTGGCGTCTCGCTCAACGGCTCGAAGATCTCGCGCATCGTGGAGTGATCGCTGTGAGGGTTTGAAGAGCCCACGGTTCTTCAAACTCCATGAATAAGCAAAGGCCGCTCGGGCAACCGGGCGGCCTTTGTTTTTGCGGTGTGCCCCAAGCAAGCCTTCAAACCACCGTTTGAATCTGCGCCATTCAAGGAATCAACGGTGCTTCCGCCTTGGTCGATTCACCCTCTGGCGACTCATCCACAGGCGGTTTGGCCACGTCCAGCCCCGCTGCCGACCAGGCTTGCAGCCCGCCGACCAACGGCCTCACGTTGGTGAAGCCTGCACGCTGCAATTGCTTGGCGATGCGTGCGGCGGAGATTTCATGCGGGCAGTCGCAATACACCACCAGCCCATTGGGATGCGCCTGCTGCGGCAGCAGAAAGTCGTGCGCCTTATCACCCTGGCGCGAGCGCACGCTCCACAGGTTGGCACCGGGAATGTGGCCGCGCTTGTACTGCGTGGCATCGCGCACGTCGATCACGGTCGGCATCAGTCCCTGAGTGAACAGGCCCGCCAGTTCCGGCACGGAAATGCGCGGCATCTTCAGCGAACGCAGGGTGCGCGTGCGCTGCCACCATTTGCGCAGCAGAAAAATCGCGAACACGAACAGCACCAGCAGCAGGCCCCATTTGCCGAGCGCCGTGAGCACGTCGAGCAGATCCTGCACGGTACTGCTGAACAGCGAGCCAAGGAACACGGCCGAGCCCACCCAGATGAGCGCGCCCAGCGTGTCGAACAGCACAAAGGTCGAGAGCGGCGTGCCCACCGTGCCCGCCAACGCGCTGGCAATCGAGGCAAAGCCGGGCACGAACTTGGCGATCAACAGCGACTTGGGGCCCCAGCGGCCATAGACCGATTCCGTCTGGCGAATGCAAGCATCCGGCGAAAGTGAAATGCGGCAGATGCGCCCCAGCACTGCACCGCCATAGGCCTTGCCCGCGCGGTACCAGATCACATCCGCAATCAGCGCCGCGAAGACGGCAATGCCCACCAGCATCAGCAGCCGCACGATGCTCGCGCCCTCCAGCGCGCCCGTGATCACCAGCACAGGATAGGCCGGAATCGGCGCGCCCAACTGCTCGATCAGCACGTTGAGAAACACGATTCCAAAGCCGAATTCGCGGATGAGATCGACCAGCCAGGCCATGATGCAGGCACTCCGTTAGAGGTGGGGAATGAAGCCGGATCGGGCTGCGAATCCACGCTCTGCAGCGTGGGGGCATCCGATGAGGAGATGCTAACTTCGAGCCAGTGACCTTGCCACGCCGGGGTTGATCACCGCCCGTTCAAGCACGGCGCAGACAGCGCAACACCGCCTCGAACTGATCGGGCACATTGAGCGCCGGCGCATGGCCGCAGCCCGGCACCTCGATCCATTCAAGCAGTCCCTTCGCACCCGGCCCGCGCGTCTGCATTTCGCGCGCTGTGGGCTCCAGCACTAGATCGGACGCCTCGCCACGCAGCAACAGCACGGGCAGATCGAGCGCATCGTAATGCGGCCAGATCAGGTAGTCGTCGGCATGCTCGGTGAACTGCATGACGATGGACGGGTCGTAATGCGGCGTGACGCGGCCATCGACCAGGCGGCGCGTGCTGGTCTCGGTGAGCTTGCGCCATTCGGCATCGCTGAGCCAGCCAAACGGCGCGTAAGCCGTGCGGAAAAAATGCTCCAGCTCGGCCATGGAATCGAACACCGGCGGTTTGCCCGCATAAGCCTTGATGCGTTCGATGGCCGCTTGCGCGAGTTGCGGCGCGTTGTCGTTGAGCACCAGCGTGGCGATGCGCTCGCGCAGGGATGGCTCGAACAGGCCGGACGCACAGACCGTGCCGATGGCACCGCCCATCGACGTGCCCACCCAGTGCGCGCGTTGGATGCCCAGCGCATCGAACAGTTCGCGCGCCAATCGCGCATAAAAGCGCAGGCAGTATTCCGCCTTGGGTGCCCTGCTCCACTGGCTGAAGCCACGGCCAATGGTGTCGGGGCAGATCACGCGAAAACCGTTGTCCACGAGGAACTGCGCGAGCGCATCCATGTCGCGCCCGGTGCGTGCCAGCCCGTGCCATGCGATGACAGCGGGCGCATCCGGCGCGCCCCAATCCATGCAATGCAGTTCGTATCCGGCGCAGGACACATAACGGGAAACAGGGACAGCGGAAGAAACTGCAGACATGGTGATCGTGGAGACGTGTGTTCAATTCAATGAAAAACCGGCCCACGAACAGCCAGACTGTCCGTGGGCCGGTTGGCAGTGTGCCATGTGCTCAGATCATCGCGGCATGGCCGTCATCACTGCGGCACCTTGATGGAGGTGCCCGCAAAACCGATCTGGTCGGCTGCGGCAGGCGTCGTCTTGAAGCCCGGCACGTTGGCTGCCGTGATCGCCGTGGCCGCACCCGGTGTGCCGCCGCGCGGCGTGGTGCGCACGACTTGGCTGGCGGGCAGCGCGGCCTTGGATTGCAGGTGGTTCCACATCGCATCCATGGCCTGATTGAAGTACGGATGCAGCGGCACAAAGCGTGTGTCGAAGCCCGCGAACAGCAAGAAGGCGTCGAAGTGCTGCGCGTTCGTCACTTCGATGTAGCGCAGGTTGGACTTGGAGCCTTCGAGCGTCTGGTTGAGCGCCGTGTAGGCACGCGCGTTGTGGTTCACCGGGATCAGCGCGTCGCTGCGACCGGCGACGATGATCACTGGCTTGGCCTTGAGATTCGCGCTGTGGCGCACTTCGCTCAGCCCCGAACGCACGGCATCGCTTTGCGCTTTCGTCGGCTTGCTGTCAGCCGTCAGTGCCAGACCCGAGACGGGATCGACGCCCGAGACCAGTGCGTGCTGGCACAGCGCATTGTCCAGACCCAGATCGGCCACGCCGGTCGATGGCGACACCGCAAACGGCCAGGACTTGGCTCCACCCACCGAGTCGTTGTAGATCACCGTGGCGGGCGTTCCGTTGGAGGTGCCGTTGGCCGTGGCAAAGCTTTGCGCAAGCGCTGCGGGAGCGACGGCCACCACATCGCCCGTTGCGCTGGCCGCGCCAAAGCTCGCGTTGCACAGATTCGCATCCGCGCCGAAGCGACCATACGCCATGGTGTACATCGCGGACAGAATCGGTCCGTTGCCCAGCGCGTAGTGCGCGTTGTGCATCTGGTCGTTGTCCTTGGTCCAGCCGTAGGCACGCAGCTTGCCCAGCGCATTCGTCGCACGTTCCGCCGTAGTCGCGCCGCTCACCAGACCCTTGGCTGCAAGACCGTCGCAACGCGCCGTGGCACGCGCCGTCATGGCGGTGAGGGTGATGTAGTTGAAGATCGACGTTTCGCTGATCGCCGCATCGGGCGCGAGCGCCGCACACGGCTGGTAGATGTTGCCGTAGGTGGTGTAGTCGGCCAGCAGGCGGCCATAGCTGCTCACCGCCGCATCGCCGAACTGCACGCCGTAGCCGGTGGTCGTGGGCAGCTCGACCATGGGCTCGGATGCGACCACGCCGTCGATCAGCCCATCCGCATCCTGCTCCGCTGCACGCAGCACGGCCGCGCCGCCGTTGGATGCAGAGCCGCCGATGATCAGCGTGTTGCTCTTGGTGAAGGGCACGGGATTGTCAGCCTTGCCGAACTGCGCATTGAGCACGTAGAGCGCGTACTTCGCTGCGGTCAGCGTGTCCGTTCCCCAGTCTTTTTCAGGGTTCTGCTGCGACTGCGCATGCTTGATGGCGATGCGATTGGGGAAGGCCGCGTTGTAGGCCGCGCGCGCCGCATCCGTCAGATTGGCCGAGAAGAAACTGAGCTTGCCCGCAGCCGCTTTGGTGGCGCGCGAGCCGTCGATCTTGTGCACCGTGTCGTCCGACAGATTGTGCAGACCCACGCCCTTGCCCGCGTCGGTGAAGGCCACGGCGCAGCCCTTCTTCAAGCCCCATTCGCCCGCCGTTCCGATCGCGCCATACACGCCGCGCGAGCCCGACGATGGGCCGAGCACGACGCACGGGCTCTTGGCATCGAAACTGTCAGGCACCTGCACCGCCATCACGGTCTGCTTGCGGCCCGAGCCATCGTCGAGCACGGCGATGTATTCACGTCCCGGAATCAGCCCCTCGCCTTGCGTGACGACACCCGCCGCCGTCACATTGGGGCCGTAGAGCGAGCCGTAGCCACCCGCCGCGAGCGGATCGAGAATGCCGCGGTAGTTGGAGAACAGCGCATTGCGACGCAGCTCAGCCACGGTGGGGTTGGCCGGATCGGCATATGCGGGCGCTGCGCCACCCAGGCCCGTCTTGCCGATGCCGCCCGTGAGCAAATCCTGCTGAGCCGCAGTCGCTCCGGTGCTGACGGCGGTTGCGGGGTATTGCGTGGTGCTGAGCTCGGTGACGCCCGAGGGCAACTCGTTGTGAACACGGTCCGAGCTTCCGCAGGCTGCCAGCGTGGCGCACGCCAATGCGACGCCGCTCCACTGGAACGCGGCAAGGGTCTTCCTCTTTGATCTCACGTGCATTCTTTTGTCTCCCGACTTGTTCTGACACGCTCAAGCCATGGACGTGTCCACTGTTGCGAGGCCAGCAGGATCACCGGCAAAGCATTGTGAGAAACAAAATCGGGCAGATCACTCAACGAAAACCCGCATACGCAAACGCACCTAAACGAAAACCCTCATGCCGATCAGGCACTGCGCTCCAACGCCCACTGCTGCACACGCAGAGCGATCACCGCGCCCGCCACAATCGCCGCCACCGAGAGGAAGCTGCCGATCTGCAACATCGAGATCGCGCTCAGGCCCTGTCCTACAGTGCAGCCCATCGCAACCACACCGCCCACGCCCATGAGCGTTGCGCCGATCAGATGCCTGGCCAGATCAGCCGTGTCGGCAAAACCCTGCCAGCGGAATTCGCGGCGAATGAGCGACTGCACGAGGGCACCGAACACCATGCCGAACACTGCCACCGCGCCCCATGTCAGCACCTTGGCGCGGTCACTGAAGAACAGCAGCCAATCCAGCACATGGGCCACCGGCGCCACAAAGCTGAAGGCCTCGATGCGGCCCGTGTAAGTCGTGGCATACATGTGCTCCAGCGTCTCGGGATGCTCCTGCACTTCGCCCATATGGCCGCTCAGCGCCCATGCTGCGGCCACCGCCGCGCCCACCAGCAGACCGCCGATCAGCACATGCCAGTCACGCTGACTGCGTGGCCCGCCAAAGCCGACGAGCACCAGCACTGCACCCACACCGCAACCCAGCACCAGCCGCAGCACATCGAGCGATGCCACGCCCGAAGCCGCCAGCCATTCGGGCAGCAGCGTGATGTGCGGCATTTCGACGAAAACGCTCTCCAGCCAACGCGCACGCGGCACCGAGGTGATGCCTTTGAGCGTCGCAAACCCGGCCACAGCCATCACGATCAGCACCACCAGCGACTTGAGACTGCCGCCCCCCACGCGCGTGAGATTGCGCGCACCGCAGCCCGACGCCATCACCATGCCGATGCCGAACATCACCCCACCCACGATGGACGAGAGCCACAGCACGCGGCGCATGGCGTAGATGGTGTCGGCGGGCTGGACCCAGCCGATGTTCGCCAGCAGCGCAAAGCCGATCATCGCCACGCCAATGGCGAGCAGCCACTGGCGCATGCGCATCCAGTCGCCCACATAGACCACATCGCTGATGGCCCCCATGGTGCAAAAACGCGTCTCGCGCATGACGGCACCCAGCACGGCGGCCAACAAAAAAACGGCCACCAGAACGGTGGCGACCAACGAATCGAACTCGGAAACACTCATGGCGCGTATTGGAGCGGTTCACTCCCATCTGCGCAATGCGGAAGCCCCTAAGTCCCTAAGCGCTTACTGGGCTATCCCCTCCATCCCTTGATTGGGCTGCACGTTCAGCAGGCCCGGCTCGTTGAGCTTGCGCGGCGCAATCACCTTCTGGTCCTTGAGCCACGGCTCGACGATTTCCCAGATCTGCTTGTTGCCCGCCGACTTGGCCTCTTCGGCCACAGGTGCCCAACCGGCCACCTTGTATTTTTTCTCGGCGTCGAGCAGCTCGCCCTTCAAGCGCATCTCGGTGATGCGGCTACCCGCCTTGGCGGTCGGGTCGCACTTGTATTGCAGGCCACCCACGCGCACCATGTCGCCGCCCTGCTGGTAATACGGATCGGGGTTGAACAGGTTGTCGCAGACGTCTTCCAGCACGGTCTTGATGGTCGCGCCCGTCATCTCGGTCACGGTGGCATACGAATAGGTCGTCGCCGTCATGTCCATGAGCCATTCGCGCGTGATGTCCTGTCCCGGCAGCAGCGACGTGCCCCAGCGGAAACCTGGCGAAAAAGCGATCGGGCAATCCTGCACGGCCATCATCGCGTCGAGCAGCAACTGGTCGCCCGTGCCGTTGAAATTGCCGCGTCGATACAGCGTGCCATCGGTGCGCGCCAGCACCTCGGCCAGCTTGGCTTCATATGGCGCGCGCACCTTGGTGATGAGCGCCCGCATGTCGGCATCGGCCGGCAGAATGTTGGAGAAGATCGGCAGCAGGCGGTATTTGAAATCCGCCACCTTGCCGTTCTTTACATCGAAATCGAGCACGCCAAGGAACTTGCCGTTCGACCCCGCATTGGTGACGATGGTCTTGCCACCAGCGTTCTCGACGATGGTCGGCACAGGCATGCCGTCATGCGTGTGCCCACCCAGAATCGCGTCGATGCCGCGCACGCGCGAGGCCATCTTGATGTCCACGTCCATGCCATTGTGCGAGAGCACAACGACGACTTTTGCGCCCTTGCCGCGCGCCTCGTCCACCATGGCCTGCAGGTTCTCGTCCTGAATGCCGAAGCTCCAGTCAGACACCATGTAGCGCGGATTGGCAATCGGCGTGTAAGGAAAGGCCTGCCCGATGATGGCGCAAGGCACGCCATTCATTTCGCGGATCACATAAGGTTTGAAAACCGGGTCGCCAAAGTCGGTGGTCTTGACGTTCTGCGCCACAAAATCGAGCTTGCTGCCAAAGTCTTTTTCGATGATTTCCTTCACCCGCTCCATGCCATAGGTGAACTCCCAGTGGCCGGTCATCACATCGACGCCCAGCAGCTTGCAGGCATCGACCATGTCCTGCGCGTTGGTCCACAGCGATGTGCCCGAGCCTTGCCAGGTATCGCCACCATCGAGCAGCAAGGCACCGGGGCGCGACGCCTTCATGCGTTTGACCAGTGTGGACAGATGGGCAAAACCGCCCACCTTGCCATAGCGCTTCGCGGCGCTTTCAAAATCGAGATAACTGAACGCGTAGGCTGATGCGGTGCCGGGACGCACGCCAACGGATTTGAGCAGGTGCTCGCCCACCAGATGCGGGCGCTGGTTCTTCATCGCACCGATACCCAGATTCACATTGGGTTCGCGAAAGTAGATGGGGTTCAACTGCGCGTGGCAGTCGGTCATGTGCAGGAAGCTGACGTTGCCGAATTTTGGAACGTCGTACAGCGCGGCATCTGCCGTTTTTCCATCGGCATGGGCATAACGTTGCAAGCCCATTCCAGCGACTCCAGCCGCCGCCAGAACCTGCATGAATTCGCGTTTGGAGAGGCTCATTTTTCTTCTTTTCTTTGCTTGTTGCGAAGCCTTGCGGCTTCGATTGGTCATTCGTTTTGAGGCGCCAATACAGCCCTTCATACTTTGTTGCGACGCCTTGCCGTATGAACATACTGTCTGCGGCTTCGCGTCGCGTCTGAAGGGCTGTCTTGGCGTTGTGGGGGTTGATTCCTGCTTGGGTTAACGCTTCGTTGTGTGTTGCGCCTTCGGCGGGAATCAAAGACCTAGCTACTTGTTGACTGGTGAGTTGGGATCCACCAGCAACGCGAGCAGATCCTGCACCTGTTTTTCGGTCAGGATTTTTTCATGTCCGAATCTTGGCATGCCGGAGCAGGCGTTGTAGGCCTTGGCATTCCATATCTTGCCCCAGGTGTATTCGACGATGGCTTTGGCCTCTGGACTGTTCGGATCGGTGATGCCGCGGATCTTGCCGTAGTTGTAAAGGCTGGGGCCCAGCGTGCCGAAGGAGATTTCCTGCTTGCTGATCTGGTGGCAGTTGTAGCAGTTGCCGCCATTGGCGTCGCCGATCTTGTCGGTCCAGGTCATGCCGCGACCGTTCTGCGCGAGCTTCTCGCCTTCTTTCCAGTCGCCCACGAACTTGCCGCCTGCGGGCCATTGCACGGTCTTGAGGTTGTCGGCCTCGATCTTGGCGCTGAGTTTGGCATCGATGGGTTTTCCGGCCACATCGGCAGCGCTGCAGGCAGCATTCGATTCGTCCTGCTTCAAGCGATCGACCTTGGCAATGCCTTGGTCGCGAAACGATGCGGTCACGATCTGCTGCGTGAGTTTGTCGATGTCGGCAGAGCTGTCCACCGAAGCACAGCCCAGCACGATAAGCGAAGAGGCAACGCCCAGAACAGGCAGCCAGTGATTGCGTTTTTGCATAGTGCTTCTCCTGCCTTATCGCTTGATGGACGGAGCCGTAGCTTCGCCGCCCTTGCCGTTCACGCCCAGAAACACGCCCAGCGCAATCGTGGCGTCGCTCGCATAACCGGGGTATGGAAAGCGCTGTTGGCGGAAGCAGTCATTCAAACGACGCTGCATGCTCCAAAGCTCTCCGGACGAAACACGATACGCAGGCCAAGCACCAAAGCCCGCGGCCGCGCCCGGGTTCTTGGTGAGGTTGGGAAGGTCCTGCAGGCGGATGCGCTTGTCGTCCGCCGCATGGCATGTGGCACACGCAAAATCATGCGGGCCGCCGCGCATGTAGAACATGCGCTTGCCCACTTCATACATCTGTTTTTCTTGCGGATGGGCTTGCGAGAGATTGAACTTCAATCCCTTGGATTCGGCAGAAATCCAGGCCACCAACCCTTCCATGTTCTTCTGCTCGTCCTTGCCGAAAGGCGTTGCGGCAATCTTCTTGGCATCCAGACCCTGCAACGTTTCCATGCAGGTGAGCAGGCGCGACTCCAGATCCTGCACCTTGCTGGTATCGGCAAAGTAGCGCGGCAGCTCGACGAAGACACCCTTCACCACGCCGGGGCCCTTGCCCAGATCGCAGCGTTCCATGGAGGCGTTCTTGGGGCCGCGCTTCTGTTTCCAGAGCTCTTCCCCTTTCATCTCGAACAGTTCGGCGGGATTGCCGTCCTGCAGCATTTCGCGGTATTCCGCGATGCCATCCGCCGTGCTCTTCTGCGCTGCTGCGGGCTGGAGCGCGCACAGCAGCGACATCGTCGCGACCGCAGCAAACGGCACAAGGCCTTTCGTTGAGCGTCTCATGGGTGTCTCCGTTGTTGTTGTGGGAAATCTGGTGACCGCTTGTGTCTCGGTCCATGGCTGCGTCGCTATGCTGCGATCCGTCATGCCGTTTGATAGAGCCCGGCCCTGGGCCAGCAACCACCGCGCATGGGCCGCCCCGCCGCGCCGGTGGTCTCCCCCTCCCGAAGAGAGAGGGGGGAAGGCTTAACTCACCGTCGCTTCGTCGGTGCGGGTTTCGCCCTTGTTGTCCTTCCAGGTAACAGACAGCTTGTCGCCCGCTTTCGCGCCCTTCAGATTGAACTGCAGGAACGGATTCTTGGAAACAGCGGGACCCCATTCGGCGCGGAAAACCGGCTTGCCGTTGAGCGAAGCACTCACGTCCTGGATGTACCAGGCAGGGATCACCTGGCCACTCGCGTCCTTGCGTTGACCGGTTTCCATTTCATGGGACATCAGAACGCGGACGGTGACTTTGTCGCCAGCAGCTTGGGCACGAATGCGCATCGGATCAGGCATGTTCTTCTCCTTGATTTTTCAATTCAGTGTGGATATGTTCCGGTGCGCGCATCAGCCGCCGCAGCCACCCAGAGTGACCTTGACTTCCTTCTTCGCATACAGCGCCTTGCCATCGTTGGTGATGGCAACCGCGTACACGTCGGAGGTCTGACCGAGCTTGGCGCGCGTGAGGAAGTTGGCATCCACCGCATCGCTCACGTCGAACGACGCCACCATGGTGTTGGGGTTCTTCTCGACCAGAATGAGCATGTGCTTCACACCGGCCAGCGACGTGGCGGCACCCAGCGGCACGACCGCGCCGTTTTCGGCGATGTCGGGCGCGGTCAGCGTCACGTCCTTGCTCTCGGTGGGTGCGCCCGCGCCCATGGCCTTCATCACGTCGGCCACGGTCTTGGCGTCGAACGCCGCCTTGTTGAAGGCGAAAGCCGACTGCGGCAACATGCCTGCGGCGAGCAGCATGCCCGTCACCGCGGCGGAGTTCTTCACTGCTTGTCTACGTGAAATCATGTCTTCTCTCCTTGCAATTCGTATGTGGATTCGTTGCGTATTCAAAAGATTCAAAAAATTCAAACGACTCAAAAATTCCTGAAACCTCGTCCAACCGCTTTTCACTTACTTGGCTGAACCAGCCAGCCAGTTCGCGATGGACTTGGCCTCATCATCACTCATACCAGGCTGTGGGGGCATTGGGACATTGCCCCACACGCCCGAGCCGCCGTTCTTGATCTTGCCGACCAGATAGTCAACCTGCCCCGCATGCTTCTTGGCGATGTCGCCAAAGCTCGGACCGACGATCTTCTGGTCCATGCCGTGACAAGCGATGCAGGCGTTCTTCTCCAGCAGCGCTGTAGGCGCGCCACCCGCACCACCCGTTGCCGCTTTGATGGCAGGAGCCGCTGCCGCAGCGGGCTTGGCCGCTGAATCGGTCTGCACGCCATGCTGCGCACCCACGGGGCGATTCTGGTCCGCCAGATTGCCGTGGTTGTTGCTGGCGTGATCGGGGAGCTTGGAGCGCACCTGCGGCTCAGGCCCGCAGTTGCTCATGCAAGCGACTGCCTTCACATCGGGCTTGACGGCCTTCTGGGTGAACTCGGTGCCGGGCCACATCGCATGTTCGGTCGTCATGCCGTTGCGATTGGGCATGCGGGCCTGCACCTCGGCAATGTTCTTGTCGGAGAGCGTGAAGTCCGGCGGCACGATATCGGCCAAATTCAGCATGTAGGCGGTAACCGCATACACCTCATCGTGCGACAGCGACTTGGGCGCATTCCACGGCATGGCGCGGTTGATGTAATCCCAAACGGTCGAGATCGTCGGCACCTTCATGAAGGTCGTGCGACCGGGGAACGATGCATCCTTCAGACGCGCGACGTTGCCGGTCTTGATGTCGTCCTTGGTGGTTCCGCCGATCAGCGGCGAGAACACTTCGTTGGACTCACCGAACACGCCGTGACACGAAGCGCACTTGGCCTCCCATACGTCCTGTCCCTTTTCGACCGAGCCCGAACCCTTGGGCAGACCCTTGAAATCGGGGCGCACGTCGATGTCCCAGGCCTGCACTTCCTTGGCCGTCGCATTGCGGCCCACGCCCGGAAACTTCTCGGCAGAAGCGCCTTGCGCCCACGCGCCTGCAACCAACAATCCCGACAGAGATGCTGCAACAGCGGTCTTCATCATCATGGCTTTACGCGAGCTGGACATTGACCACCTCCCCGTCCTCACGCAGCGCCCAGGACTGAATCGAGTTGTTGTGATAGATCGAACGCGTGCCGCGCACCGCACGCATCTGCTGATACGTCGGCTGCACGTAGCCGGTCTCGTCCATCGCGCGGCTCTGGATGATGGCGGGCTTGCCGTCCCACACCCAGTCGATGTTGAAGCGCGTGAGGCATTTGCTCATCACCGGACCTTCGAGGCGCGCGGTGCGCCAGTTGCGACCGCCGTCCACACTCACATCCACACGCTTGACCTTGCCACAACCGGACCACGCCAGCCCCGTGATGTTGTAGAAGCCCTTGTCCAGCAGCATCTGCCCGCCCGAAGGCGTGGTCACCACGCTCTTGCATTCCTGAATGCTCGAATATTGGCGATGCTGGCCATCCGGCATCAGGTCGATGTAGTGCACCGCCTCATCCTTGGCCGCATACGGCGCATCACCCACTTCGATGCGGCGCAGATACTTCACCCAGCTCACGCCCTGCACGCCCGGCACCACCAGACGCAGCGGATAGCCTTGCTCGGGCCGCAGCATCTCGCCGTTCTGACCGTAGGCGACGATCACCTCGCCCGACGTGATCAGCTCGATCGGAATCGTGCGCGTCATCGACGAGCCGTCCGCACCTTCGGCCAGAATGAACTTGCCCTTCTTCAGATCAGCACCGGCCATCTCCAGCAACGTGATCAGCGGCACACCGGTGAACTCGCTGCACGAAATCATGCCGTGCGTGTACTGCACGGTAGGCACGGCCACGTTGCCCCATTCCATGCCGGTGTTGGCACCGCATTCGATGAAGTGAAAGCGC
This sequence comes from Diaphorobacter sp. HDW4B, assembly GCF_011305535.1. Classification (GTDB taxonomy): domain Bacteria; phylum Pseudomonadota; class Gammaproteobacteria; order Burkholderiales; family Burkholderiaceae_C; genus Diaphorobacter_A. Next base: position 4,491,827 of record NZ_CP049905.1, on the reverse strand, counting down.
GACACCGATGGCAAGCGCATCAGTTCGTCCATCGTGAACACCTTGGGGTTCTTCACGAGGCCGTTCACCATGAGGCGATGCTTGGACGGATCGATGTCCCACCAGCCCTGATGGTGACGCTCGAAGTGCAGACCGCTCGGCGTGACGATGCCGAACAGCGACTGCAGCGGCGCGAACGACACCGATGCCTGACGTGTCTGCGTCAGACCCGGGCTTGGGCGACGCTGCACATTGACCTCGTATTTCGACGGCTTGCCGTAACCTTCTGCCGCGACGGGCTGGCCCAGCCCCTTGGTATGCGCGGGCAATTCCAGAATGTTCGGATCGCCCTCGCCCACGTTCTGGCCGTTCTGCGCAAACGCCGTCGTGGCAGCGCCCGCCGCAGCCGCCGCAAACGCACTGCGGATGAAGCTGCGACGCCCTGCCTTCGCCTCGGCAAACACTTTGGCGACGCCGTCTCCCTGGACAAAATTTTCCGGTGCCTTTCGCACCCGACCTGTCATTTGGTTATGCATGAGTTTTCCTCAGGTCTTCACAAGCCCGTCACGAAGAAAGAACAAAGCTGCTTCGGACTGGCGCTGATGGGATTACTTGGAGCCACCCAGAATCCACGCAGCCAGCGTGCTCGCATCGGCATCGCTGAGTGCTGCCTGAGGAGGCATGGGCACAGGGCCCCACTTGCCTGAGCCACCCGCTTTGATGCTCTTGGCCAGCGCAGCTTGCGCATCGGCCTGACCCGCGTACTTCTTGGCCACGTCCTGATAGGCAGGGCCGACCAGCTTCTTGTCGACCGTGTGGCAGGCCATGCAGGCATTTTTCTGCGCCAAAGCCAGATTGGCCCAGCTCGGAGCTGCCACTGTCAAACCACCCATCACACAGGCTGCGGCCACGAAGTACTTGCGAATCTGCTTCATCGTCTTGTCCTTTATCTACATATAAGCATGTATTTATGTGTTGGATTATGTTCTGTGAGATGGATCAAAATCCAACGGGTTTTCCCCCGTTATTCATTCAACGAATAGCGGCTGACGAAGCACCCACCGATGACCTTCTCGCGCCTACCCGAGTTGACATTCGACTGCCTGGTAAGCCATGCGAATCTCCGCACCACACTCAGCGCTCACCAATAACGACTCGTACACATGGACAATCGTGCAAAAATAACAACAGTTGACAATGCGTGTGCACTAATTCATCACATCTGATCGACAACCAACTATTCTTGTTTGTTGTAATCATTTATGACTTATGCAATGAAAAACAAAAAAACAGCGCTGCTCGACACATCAGGGTTTCGGTTCACGCTGACGCAATCCAGCTTGGGGGTGATGCTCGCACTGGGCATGACGGCTGCACAGGCTGCGGCGGGCAGTCCCGGCATACCGACGGACAACCCTCCTATCTTCAAAGAGGATTTCGAGAACCCACAAACCGCTCCTGCTGCAGGCCAAGCACTCTCGCTCGGCGAGTACAAGAGTGCTACCTTGGATGTGAACGGCGATCCGCTCCAGTACACGGCAGCGGGCGTTGCCTATACGGGGACTCCCGCAATCGCAGCCATTGCCCGTCCCGATCCACCGAACGTGCCCTTCTGGCTCAACAAGAACTTCTGCAACGGGATGTGGCTGGACTCCACCAAAGTGGCCCCCACGGGCGCTTTGCTTGCCGCCGAATACGACCCCAACGGTACCGGCAACACCGATGGTTATGACCTTGCCTACTGCATGGGCGGGTTCGGCGGCAAACTCAACAATGCATGGGGCCAATTGCAGCGTCTGGCCAAGTCACTCGGTGTGCTTGTCAATGGTGGTACCGAGGCAGCCAACGCCGGCAACCATGTGATCGCGGCGTACACCGTCACGCGAACCAATCGGGATACGCCGATGAAGCCCTTGGTGCAGTTGCAGATGACACAACCGATCCCCATTCCTGCAGGCGGCCGGTTCATCACGTTCTCGGTGGCCATGGCCACGACGAGCTGCAAATACACAGCAGGCGGAGCGCACTCGCCGGTTGACGCGAACATCGATTTCTATCTCATCCACGATGTGACAGGCGACAAGACCGATCTGAGCACAGGCAACGCCAACCTGACCAAGCTCAACAGCCAGTCCGCCAACCCGTGTCCGGCGACCGCCCCTGCTTCGGGCGTCATCTCCGGAGCGCAGATTTATGGCGACAAGCCGGTTCTCTACACGCGCGACAGAGTCGCCATGCAGTTCGTGAACAACTCTTCGGGAACCAATGGCAACGATGGCGCGTTCGACAATCTGAAAATTCTTGACCTGACGCCGCAACTCGACAAGTCCTTTGCCGACGCACAACTGGCCAATGGCAAGACAACCACTCTGACCTTCACCATCACGAACACGACCGAGCTGGCGCAGAAGACCGGCTGGACGTTCACCGACACGCTACCCACAGGCATGACCGTCGCATCCGCACCCACGACCAATTGCGGCGCGAGCACCACGGCCAATGCGACTTTGGGAGGCAACAAAATTTCAGTGACAGCCGGTGACCTTCCTGCCAACACCGCCTCGTGCACGGTGTCGCTCGACGTCAAGGTGTCTGCACCCGCGCCCATGAACGCGTCGCAAACGTTGACCAATGGCCCACTTGGCTCTGGCACAGCCGGAACACCCGGAACAACGGAGACTTTTGCGCTCAATCCACCCGGCACCGCACAAGTGACCGTGCTGCCAGCAGTCGACCTGATCGGCACAGGCACCACATCGCAATCCGTCAGCAAGGGCACGCCGGTCACTTTCCACACCTCGTGCACGAACGATGGCCCGGACATGGCGCTCGGTGCCACCTGTGCGGTCACCGGCATTCCGACCGATGCGACGGGCGTGAGCACCAGTTGCGCGCCCTCGCCCACCGACCTCGCTCCAAACAGCGTGATCTCGTGCACCACCTCATTCGTGCCTGTCACACCAGGAGTGGTCACACTGACGACCACCGCCGCAACCACAGGTTCGCTGGACACCAACCCGAGCAATGACGCTGCCCCCACACTGCTGTATGTGCGTCCGCTGGCCGACATGCAGGTGAGCACACCGACGACCATCACCACAACGGTCGGCACGCCCGTGAAGGTGACCAGCACCTGCACGAACGCAGGCCCCGATGTCGCAGAAGCAGCCGACTGCAAGGTGACGGGCGCGCCCACCGGAGCCACAACCATCTGCACACCCACGCCGCCCGTGACCGCACTGGCTGTGGGCACCGGAGTCATCTCCTGCGAGACCACGTTCACGCCCACCACACCCGGCACAGTGACGCTGGTGACCACCGCCACAAGCACCACGACCGATCCTGATCCAAGCAACAATGTCGGACAGACCCCGGTGATCACGACACCACCGATGGCGGACATGCAGGCTAGCTCGCCTCCAGGATTGATGAGCACACCCGGCGTGGAAGCCACCCTCGTCAGCACCTGCACGAATGCAGGCCCAAGCGTTGCCGACAATGCAACCTGCACGGTCACCGGTGCGCCAACCGGTGCAACCACCATCTGCACACCAGCGTCGCCCGTGACCAGCCTCGCGGTGGGAGCAAGCATCACCTGCGAGACCAAGTTCACGCCCAAGGATGCGGCGATCGTCACCATCACGACCACGGCAGGCAGCACCACCACCGACCCGGTGCCGACCAACAACGTCGCCAAGACGCTGACGCCTGCGGCAAGCGATCCCGCCGCGGTGCCGACGCTGGGCGAATGGGCGCTGTGGCTGCTGTCCGCGCTGCTTGGCGGCTTTGCCTTGATGGGCGTACGCCGCCAGCGTCAACAAAGCTGATCCGAAGCGCCAATGAAGCTCAAATGAGGCTCCAATGAAATGGGGGGCATGAAGTGATGAACTTCATGCCCCTTTTTCATGGGTCAGCCGCGCACGGCGGCCCTCGCCTGCGCGACTCGCTCGTCGAGATACGCGGCGTAGAAGTCCGAGGTGGAGCCGCCCACCAATCGTGGAGCGACTTCCTTCGCGGCTGGGCCGTAGAAAAGCAGGGTCGGAGCCGCTTCGATCTGCAATTGTTTGACCAGTTGACCGTGCGTAGTCTCGTTGCCCTGCAAGTCGCGCACAGGATCGCGCGAGAGGAATTGGATCTGTGTGACCGCACGGCCCGCCTTCAGTTCCGACACCAGATAGTTCTCGCGCGCCACCTTGCAGAACGGGCAGCCGTGCAACGTGGCCAGCACGATCAAGGGCTCGCCGCGTGCGAGCGCCTGCGCAAGGCTGGCGCGCAGGTCAGTAGTGGTCGGCAAAAGGCGCTCCGACGCATCCTGCGGAGCGGCCATTGCCGACGGCATCAGCCAGGGCGCGCTTGCCAGTCCCAGCAGTGCTGCACGGCGGTCCAAGGACTTCATGGCTTTTCCTGCTCCATCAGCAGATAGGTGTTGTAGGCGTTCATGCGGTTGGCTTCCTTGAACAGCGGATAGCCCTCGAAGCGCGACCAATCGGTGGCCTTGTAGGCGTCGTCGAATGGGTCGAGATTTTGCGCAGCCTTGGCCATGGATGTGCGCAGAAACTCCAGGTAGTCGCGCGTCATCTGCATGTCCTTTCTGGGCTCATCGGATGCCGGGCCGTGACCGGGCACCATCACTTTCACGGGCAGCTTGAGCAAGGCATCGAGCGCTGTGATCCAGTGGCGGCTGTCGGCCTGACCGACATAGGGAATGCGGTTGCGGAACACCACGTCGCCGATGAACAGTACACCGGTCTGCGGCAGGAACACCGCCGTGTCCTCAGGCGTGTGCGCGGGGCCCATGTGTTGCAGGACAAAATCCGTTCCACCGACGCTCAACGGAACCGCGTCCTGAGCGATCCATTGGTCGGCGTTGACCATTTTCGTGTCGGCGTTGATCCACGGCGCGAGCTCGGTGCGCGAGGCTTCGAGACGCAAACGCGCCGTCTCGGAGTTGATGTATTCCTTGGCCAGCCCATTGGCGACGATCTTGGCGCCCAGTGCCTTGAACACTTGCAGGCCGTAGATATGGTCCGCGTGGTAGTGCGTGAGGATCACCGTGCTGATCGGCTTGGGCGTGATCTGCTTGATCTTGGCGACCAACTCCTCGGCCAATGCGGGCGAACCCAGCGCGTCGATCACGACCACGCTGTCGTCGGTGACCACAAAGCCCGCGTTCGAGATGAAGTTCTGGTTGGCTGGCGAGCCGAGCGCCGACACGCCCTGAACGTAGTAGACGTTGGGCGCAACGCTCTTGACCTCCATCTTCACCGAGGCCGCTTCCGGGGCCGTCGTCGCCACTGCCGCTTGAGCGACCTGCATGACCGCGCCATGGTCGCCATGCGCAAACGCCGAAATCTGCATGCCTGTCAACATGACAACGCCTGCCGCCCAACGCACTCCTTGAACTAACATCCTCAACGTCTCCTGTATGTGTTTTGACTGGTATCAACCAGCACATGACACACGCGGTGCCAGTGCTAATATAAGCCACCAGCGATATTTTGGGGCTGGGATTAGAACCAATACAACCAACGCAACCCAAGTAATACAAGGAGCCCAACATGCTGAAGCGCGTTTTTCTCGCTTTCTTCCTCACTCTGATGGCCAGCGTTTCCTTCGCGCAGGACATCAAGGCGGTCTATCACGTGAACACCGGCGTCGAAACGGCTGCCGCGATTCTCAACAACATCAACAACCATCTGAATGCCGCCCCCAAGGACAAGATCGTCGTGGTGACGCATGGCCCCGGCATCGACTTTCTGCTGAGCGACGCCAAGGACAGCAAGGGCCGCGAATTCAGCGGTCAGGTGAGTGGACTGGCCGCCAAAGGCGTGGAGTTCCGCGTGTGCAACAACACGCTGCAATCGCGCAGCATCGATCCCGGCAAGCTTTTGATGGAGACCTCCATCGTCCCCTCTGGCGTGGCCGAAGTGGCGCGCCTGCAAGCCAAGGAAGGCTACGTGTATCTCAAGCCCTGAATGGCTTGGACGCTCATGTCGTCAAACGCAAAAAGGGCAGCCAAACGGCTGCCCTTTTTGCTGGAGTCGAGCATCAAAAGCCAAAGATGCTCTAATCAAAACCTCTGCGTAACCCCTCTACCGACCCTCTGGAAATCAGTCGTCGATCGCCATCTGCAGGCAGACGCTGCGGCACATCTGCACCACCTTCTCGTTGGTGATGAAGTAGTAGATGCTGACGCCTTCACGGCGGCGGCCGAGAATGCCCGCCTGGTAGAGCGTGTTCAGGTGCTGCGACATGTTGGGCTGCGTGGTGTCGATGGATGACAGCAGCTCCGAGACGTTCTTTTCCCCGTTGCACAGCGCGCTGATGATGCGCAGGCGCATGGGTGCGGCCATGGCGCGGAACAGCTCTGCGGCATTTTCATAAACACTGTCGTCGTCGATCACTTCTGCATCCATGGAAGGCTCCTGCATTGGGTTTTGCAACAGCTGGCGGCTAGTGGAATACTTGCCGAAATCAGCGACATATTGACTGCGGCGCGATTGCGGCCAGTTCTTGCGTATAGACATGAAGAAAAGTGTAGGTTCACTACCTCACCACGCACAGAGCTGGAATCTGCCACATCTGTTGTGAATCAATGCCCTCTGATTAAAGCGCAAACACATGTTTGCACGCAACAACATCCGATCTGATCAAGTTGTCATCATATTGGTAGTTCTGTAATTTTGATGATGGCGCTGCAACAATCCGCGTCGATATTGCAAAAAGTAAGGAGCCGCACGCCCTTTCGGGCATGCGGCTCCTTGTCGCAGTCAAACAGATTCAAGAAACTTTACGCGGCTTCCACCATTTGCGGCCCCTTGCGATTGCCCATCCAGCGCATGAAACGTGGGATGAACAGCACCATCAGCACGATGATGATCAGGGTCAGCGACATGGGGCGTTGCAGGAAGATCATCCAGCTGCCTTCGCCGATCGACACCGCGTTGCGCATCTGTGCTTCGGCGAGTGGGCCGAGGATCATGCCGACGACGACGGGCGCTGTCGGGAAGTCATAACGGCGCATCAGCACACCCAGCAGGCCGATGAAGTACAGCAGGAACAGGTCGAATGTGCTCTGGCGCATGCCGTAGGCACCCACTGTTGCGAAGATCAGAATGCCGGCGTAGAGCTGCGGACGAGGGATCTTCAGCAGCTTCACCCACATGCCGACCATCGGCAGGTTCAGCACCAGCAGCATGATGTTGCCGATGTACAGCGACGCGATCAGCGCCCAGACCAGAGCGGCGGAACTGGTGAACAGTTGCGGACCGGGGTTGATGCCGTAGTTCTGGAACGCGCCCAACAGCACGGCGGTCGTGTTGCTGGTCGGAATGCCCAGCGTGAGCAGCGGAATCAGCGCAGCGGTCACGGTGGCGTTGTTGGCGGCTTCGGGGCCTGCCACGCCTTCGATGGCGCCGGTGGTGCCGAACTCGGCCTTGTCTTCACCCTTGGCCAGCTTCTTTTCGGTCGCGTAGGAAAGGAATGTGGGGATCTCGGTGCCGCCAGCGGGGATGCAACCGAACGGTGTACCGATGAGCGTGCCGCGAATCCATGCGGGGATCGAGCGCTTCCAGTCGCGCTTGGTCATGTAGACGCGGTTGAGCTTGTTCTGCGATTCGTCGACCTTGCCTTCGTAGAGCGCGTTGTAGAGCACTTCTGCCACAGCAAACAAACCGACCGCCACCAGCACGATGTCCACGCCGTCCAGCAGTTCCATCTGGCCTGCGGTGTAACGCGCCGCGCCCGAGAGTTGGTCCATGCCGATGCAGCCGAGGGCCAGACCGAGGAACAGCGCCGTCATGCCGCGCAGGCTGCTTTGACCGAGCACCGCGCTCACGGTGGTGAAGGCCAGCACCATCAGCATGAAGTATTCCGGCGGACCGAGCTTCACGGCGAAGTCGGCCACGGTGGGAGCGAAGAGCGTGACCACGACTGTGGCCACAGTACCCGCGAAAAACGATCCGATGGCCGAAGTCGCCAGCGCCGCACCCGCGCGCCCGCTCTTGGCCATCTTGTTGCCCTCCATCGCCGTCACCATACTCGCCGTTTCCCCGGGCGTGTTCAGCAGAATCGAGGTGGTCGATCCGCCGTACATCGCGCCGTAATAAATACCGGCAAAGAAAATCATCGAAGCTGTCACTTCCACCTTGGCGGTGATGGGCAGCAACATGGCCACGGCCACTGCGGGGCCAATGCCGGGCAGAACGCCGACGGCCGTTCCAAGGGCACAGCCAACCAGTGCCCACAAGAGATTGGCAGGGGTAATGGCTGTGGCAAAGCCCTGCATCAAAGCGTTGAAAATATCCATCACAGCCACCCTGTATCCGTCAGTCCTGGCAAGCTGATCGCCAGGAATTGTGTGAATGCCCAGAACACCGGCGCCGAGATCGCCAGGCCAGTGAAGATGTCGATGGCCAGATTGCGTGGAGACAGCAGGCCGGTTTGGCCCTCACCGCGACGCAGGCCTTGCACCGCCAGCGCATAGCACATGGTGCAGCCAAAGATGAAGCCAATGTGCGTGATGAGCGCTGCGTTCAGCAGCAGCCCGGCAGACACCCATGCAAACGGCACCAGATGCGCGTGCTTGGAGCCACCGGGATCGCCCGCCTGACGGTAGCCGCCCGTGAGCGCCTCCCAGATCAGCAGACCACCACACAAAGCCAGCACGACCGCACAAGCCCACGGCAGAAAATTGGGGCCCACGCCGCCGTAGCCGGAATCACCCGGAATGCCTATGGCACCGAAGGCCATGACAGCCGCAACGCCCACGACACCCACGCCGACTGCCGCCTGCCATTTGGGTGATGGGATGGACAACTCTTCCAGCGGACTGGCCGCTGGCGGTTGGGATACAGCATCTGTGGTCATGTTGTTTTTGCCCTTGCTATGTGTGGTTGTTGAGCAATGAATCCGGCCTCACACGCGCAACGCTCGTGATCAGGGAACAGTCACCCTGCGCCCTCTGCCTTCAGGGGCGATTTACTATCGATTTGTGAAAGAAAGCAAGGGCGTGCGCAACATGACGCCCTTGCTCGGGGCTCTGGCCGGATCAATGACCCGGCACTCCAACGTCAAACCATGCCGGACTTGACCATCGTGGCGCGCAGGCTGGCGAATTCCTGATCCACGAAGTTGCCGAACTCGTCGCCAGCCAGCCATGCAGGTGTCCAGCCGTTTTTGTCCATGGCCTCGGCCCAGGCCTTGCTCTTGACAGCCTTTTCGACCGCAGCCACCAGTGCCTTGCGCTGTTCGGGCGTGATGCCGGGCGCGCCGTACACACCGCGCCAGTTTCCGATCTCGACATTGATGCCCTGCTCCTTGAGCGTGGGGATATCCAGACCCTGCAGGCGCTTGGCGGAGGTCACGCCAATGGGCTTCATCTTGCCGGCGGTGATGTACTCGGCGAACTCGCTGTAGCCGCTGCCGCCCACGGTGACGTTGCCACCCAGAATGGCGGCCGTTGCCTCACCACCCCCACGGAAAGCCACATAGTTGATCTTGGCGGGATCGACGCCCACTTCGCGCGCAATCATCGCTGCTGCAATGTGCTCTGTGGAGCCGCGCGAGCCGCCGCCCCACTTCACGCTGCCGGGGTCTTTCTTGAGCTGGGCGACCACGTCGGCCATGTTCTTGAAAGGCGAGTTGGAAGGCAGCACGAAGACGTTGTATTCGCTGGTCAGGCGCGCAATCGGCGTGGCCTGGTTCAGGTTGACAGGTGGCTTGCCGGTGATGATGCCGCCCAGCATCACGGCGCCCATCACCATCAGTGCATTCGGGTCGCCCTTGGAGCCGTTGACGAACTGGGCCAGACCGATGGCACCGGCCGCGCCGCCCTTGTTGTCATAGGTGACGGACGAAGCCACACCTGCGTCCTGCAGCGCCTTGCCAAGCGCGCGACCGGTGGTGTCCCAGCCGCCGCCGGGGTTGGCGGGCAACATCATTTTCACGGCGACAGCAGCGCGCGCGGAAAGTGGCAGGCTGCCGACAGCAGCCAGCGCTGCCAGAGATTTCAGAAAGGTGTCTCGACGCATGTGTCTCACTCCTGTTTATTGGGAAACTGCACCAGTATGATGCTAAATCAAACTGTCAAACCGCTGTCCTCGACATCAGGGATAACACGGATACACAGGCCGTCAAGCCACGTTTCCAAGCTGCTAAGGTGCCGTCCATGCAATTGCTATTGGTAGAAGACGACGCCACGATGCGCACCACGCTGCAGCGCTCGCTGGCAAGGCGCGGGTTTCAGGTCACCGCGCTCGGCGATGGTGCGTCCGCGCTCGCCGAAATGATCGCCAGACCGCACGATGCGGTGATTCTCGACCTCACCCTGCCCGGCCTCGATGGTCTTCAAGTGCTGCAGCAGGCCCGTTCGCGCGGCCTGCGCACGCCCGTGCTGGTGCTCACCGCACGCGGCACCGTGGGCGACCGCGTGCGCGGTCTCAACGCCGGTGCCGACGACTACCTGCCCAAGCCCTTCGACCTCGACGAACTTGAAGCCCGCCTGCGCGCCCTCGTGCGCCGCGCCGCCGACCAGCAGGAAGGCCAGCCCACAGCCCCTTCACAGATCACGCTGGGCGCACTGCGTTACGACAAGGACAGCGGCATCTTCTATCTCAAGGGCGAGCCCATGGAAGTGACGCCGCGCGAGCAGGCCCTGCTGCGCGCGCTGCTGCCGCATCCCGGTCGCGCGCTCAGCAAAGAGCGGCTCTACGAAGCCGTGTTCCCCGGTCAACCCGATGTGCAATACGAAGCCATCGAAGTCGTGGTCTACCGCCTGCGCAAGAAGCTCGCCGACACCGGCGTGTCGCTCATGACGCTGCGCGGGCTGGGTTATCTGCTCAAGGTCGATCAGTGAAACTGCGGCGCAGGGCCAAGACCGCGTGGCGCTCCTGGTCGCTCAGACGCCAGTTGCTGGTCGGCATTCTGGTGCCGACGCTGCTGGTGATCTGCTTCAACACCTGGAGCCTGCACGGCAAAGCGCTGGTGGCACTCAACACGGCCTATGACCGCACGCTGCTCGCCTCCGCCAAAAGCATCAGCGAAGAATTGGACGTGACCGGCTACGACGAACTGGCCGAGCTGCGAGCCACCGTGCCCTACGCCGCCCAAGAGGCCTTCGAAACCGACAACCAGAGCCGTCTTTTCTACCGCATTTCCAATCTGCAGGGCGAGCTGATTTCAGGGTTTGCCGAACTGCCGGTGTGGCGCGGAACCATTCCCGCACGTCCGCCCTATGCAGCGCTGGTCGATTTCTACGACGACCAGTTCCGCGGCGCTCCCGTGCGCGTCGCCGTGCTGCTCCAGCCGGTCTCCAGCCCCGAAGGTCGCGGCATGGCCATCATCCAGGTCGCGGAAACACTGGAACTGCGCCAGGCCGCAGCGCTGCAGATTCTGTGGGACACGATTGCGCGTCAACTCATGCTCATCGCCATGATCGCGCTCATCGTCGTGCTCGTCGTGCAACGCGCCACGCGCCCGGTGCGCAAGCTCAGCCAGACGATTCAGGCACGCAACGAAGACGACCTCTCGCCCATCGACGGCGCATCGGCCCCGCGCGAGCTGCAACCGCTGATCGACGCCACCAACGACGTGATGCAGCGCCTGTCGCATCTGCTCGAACACCAGCAGCGCTTTGTGCGCGACGCCTCGCACCAGTTGCGCACACCGCTCGCCGTGCTCAAGACGCAGGTGCAATCGGCCCTGCGCGACGACCTGCCGCACCGGCAGGCGCTCGAAGAAATCGGCGGCACCGTCGAACGTGCGACGCAGCTCGCCAACCAGATGCTGGCGCTCGCCAAGGTCGAACAACTGCGCCAGCAAAGCCAGCCCACCGAAGTGCGCTGGGACGAAGTGCTGCGCGACGTGGCGCTCGACATCTCGCCGCTCATCGCGCAAAACGACCTCGACTTCGGCATCCAGACCGACAGCGCGCCCGTGCTCGCCCACGAATGGATGCTGCGCGAACTCTGCCGCAACCTGCTGCACAACGCCATCCGCCACACACCCGAGCACGGCGCACTCAACGTCACGCTGCAGATTGAGGACTACGACGCCGTGCTCACCATCGCAGACACCGGCCCCGGCATCGACGACGAACTCGCCACCCGACTGTTCCAGCCGTTCTCCGCAGGCGACGTGCGCGCCGGATCGGGCCTGGGCCTCGCCATCTGCCAGCAGATCGTGCAGGCACTGGGCGGAAGCATCGCGCTGCGCAATCGACTCGGCAATGACAAGAATGTGGTGGGCTTGGATGCACTGGTGATCTTGCCGCTGTTCGCCCCCTGACCTCCTCCACGCGGCTTTTGATGCCCTTGTTTTGCGATCCGGTGCACAATCAGATACACATCTCGACTGCGTTCCGCCATCCTGACGGTTTCCAGCGGGGGGATCGTCGAAAAATGCCAACAATCCATACTAAAAATCGCGTACTGGTGACGGGAGGGGCTGGTTTTCTGGGCTCTCACCTGTGCGCACGCCTGCTGCAGGACGGCCATGAAGTCATCTGTCTGGACAACTTCTACAGCAGTTCCAGAAACAATGTGCTCGCGCTGCTGCAGCACCCGAACTTTGAACTGATCGAGCAGGACGTCACCAGTCCCCTCACCATGAAGGTCGATGAGATCTACAACCTCGCCTGCCCCGCGTCACCCATTCATTACCAGCGCGACCCGGTCCAGACCGTCAAGACCAATGTGCTCGGCGCGTTGAACGTGCTGGACCTCGCCAGACGCCACAACGCCAAAGTCCTGCAGGCATCGACCAGCGAGGTCTATGGGGACCCTGCGATGCACCCGCAACCCGAGAGCTACAACGGCAACGTCAGCCCCATCGGCGTGCGCTCCTGCTACGACGAAGGCAAGCGCTGTGCGGAAACGCTGTTCTTTGATCACCACCGCCAATATGGCGTGAAGATCAAGGTCGCGCGCATCTTCAACACCTACGGCCCCCACATGCATCCCGATGATGGTCGTGTGGTGAGCAATTTCTTCATGCAGGCGCTGGCGGGGCACGACATCACTCTGTATGGCGACGGCCAGCAAACACGCAGTTTCTGCTATGTCTCCGATCTGATCGAAGGACTGGTGCGACTCATGGACAGTCCCCTCTGGATCACCGGTCCTGTAAATCTGGGCAACCCCGAAGAGCTGCGCATCCGCGAACTCGCCAACGACATACTGGCACGCACACAAAGCGATTCCCGGCTGATTTTCGAGCCACTGCCGCAGGACGATCCGAAGCAACGCAGACCCGACATCACGCTCGCCAAGCGACTGCTCCAATGGGAACCGCGCGTGTCCCTGCACGATGGTCTTGAGCAGACCCACCGCTACTTCGCTGGTCTCACGCAAGATGCTTGAACACCGCCACCGCGTCGTCATCGTCACACCGGTCTACGACGACGCACCGGCCTGCGCCATCCTGCTGCAGCAGCTTGGCAAGGTATTTGGCGACTCGCTTCTGGTGGTGGCGGTGGATGACGGATCACCCAAGGTGCCGATGCGGTTGGCCGATATTCCCGAAGGTGCGCCGGACACCTGCATCCTCAGCCTGCGCCGCAACGTCGGACACCAGCAGGCCATCGCCACGGGGCTGCATTTCATCGCCCCTCAACTGCAAGCGCATCAACGGCTGATCATCATGGACTCCGATGGCGAAGACTCGCCCGAGGCATGCCAGGCACTGTTGGCCCACCTGGACTCACAGAACGAAGCCGTCATCGCAGTGGCTAAACGTGCCAAGCGTTCCGAGTCTCTGAAATTTCGCACATTCTATGTGGCCTACAAACTGCTGTTCCGAATGGCCACGGGCCGCGCCATCAACTTTGGAAACTTCATGGCGATGACACCCCGCGCCGCGCAAAAACTGGCGAGCATGCCGGAGCTTTCGACCCATGTCGCTGCTGCCGCATTGGCGTCGCAACAGCCCCTCACCCGTTTGCCCGTGGATCGCAGCAGGCGTTATCACGGCCAATCGAAGATGAACTTCTCCCGCCTCGTTCAGCACGGGCTGAAGGCCATCATGGTGTTCTCTGAGGATGCCGTGGCGCGATCCAGATTTGCCTTGCTGTGCAGTGCCACCATTTCGGCGCTTCTGCTCTGCGTCATGCATCTCCTTGCAATGACTTCATCAGAGAGCCTGCGCGTCATTGCCGGTCTGGCGATCTGCGCTACCGCGCTTGCAGGCATTTCAATGGCACTGACCATGCTGCTCCAACGCCATCGCGCCAGTCGTCCAGTCGCTGCGCCGGCCACTTCTGTCGACAACACACAAGCCATTCTGCACCGCCCTTAGGCCATGAAAAAGTTTGCTCTTTCTGTCGCGGCGCTCTTGGCATATGTGGTGCTGGCAATCCTCAGCTACTACCTCTACATCCATCTTCTGCGGGTGAATGTGGTCTTCTATTCGGCCATTGCAGCGGCCCTGCTGGCACTGGTGCCATACGCGCTGGTGCTGTGCACTTCACCCTTTCGTGGGTTGGCCCCTTTCGAGAAGCTGCAGAACATCGCCATCGCCGCATTGACGGGCTACGCCCTGGCCATCAGCGTTCCGACGGTCATTGATCGCTCGCTCTCGTTCTACCTGATCGAGAAGCTGCAGCAGCGCGGAGGTGGCATACAGCTCTCCAAAATCGATCAGGTGTTCAAGGACGAATACGTGCGCGAGCACCGTTTGATGGACATCCGCCTGACGGAGCAAGTGGCGTCGGGCACCATCGTCATCCGGCCCGATGGATGCATACGCCTCACCCAGCGCGGAGAATTTCTCGCGTCATCGAGCCGATTTTTCCGACGCCATTTTCTGCCGAAAGAACGGCTCATCAACGGCAACTACTCCGACGCCCTCGTGGACCCGTTCGCGCACTCGGCACCGGCGCCAGACTACCTGTGCCGCTGAACGGCATCCATGAGAAGCAGCACCCATCCCACACCTTGGCACAGCACTGCGCCAGTTGCACTCGGACTTCTGTGGATCGCCATTGCGGCGCATGCGGCGGTCAACGGCCTTGCGCCTCAAGCGCTGAACGCCGACGTCATCCTCAATTCGGTGATGTCACTGCAGAACGTCACCCTGTTCTATTGGGGGCAAAGTCGGCTGCTCAATGCGGTTGCGCTGCTTGCCTCGTTCATCCGTGACCCGGCGCTGAATCTGTATTTCATCCTCTACCTGAATTCGGTTTTCTTTCTGCTTTTGCTGTGGATGCTTGCGCACTTCTCCTGCATGCTGGCAACGCCACGTTCACGGCATCGCGCATGGATCACGACCGCATGCTTTGTCACGCTCACATCGCTGATCCTGCTTGCCTTTCATGCATTCGCGCTTTTTGACCTGATCATCGGACACCCCGAATACACGCTGTCGCTGCTGCTTCAAGGCTGCGCAGTGATGCTGCTCTGGCAAAGAACGAGCAAGCATTCCCGGCAGACTTCCCTTGCTCGCAGTCTTCTTGCCGTTGCCCTTGTATTTCTCAGTGTGGGAATCAACCCGGCCACCCTGTTCACCGCAGCGCTCTGTGTCGTGATCATGTTGCTGCGTCTTCGCGCCATCCGCATCAGTGGCTGGATATTGGGCAGTTCCACAGTCGTCGCTTTTGTGTTCTGGTACTTCGTCGCGCGCATGTACGGTGGAGGTGACTACTACGCAGTGCATCCCCAACAACTCTTCACAGGCCTGCGCCATGTGCTGCTCAATCTGACCGGCGCAATGCAGTCGCCGTGGACCGGCATGGGCATCGGGGTCTGGTTGGCATGCAGCATGGTCATGGGCTTTGGCTCGTTGATCGCCCGCCGTTCAAAGCCCGCAAGGCCAACGATTTCTCCGTCGGCAAACGCTTCCCACAATGCTTTGGTCATTGTGGTGCTGCTTGTCTTTGCAGTCACCTGGATACTATTCTTCTCGGCGCACACCTGGGTTGAACGCAATGCTTACCACTGGCGCTATTTCACCTTTGCCCTATTCGCAATGACTGCGGTGATCGCCATTCAACTGAGTTACTTCATGGCTCACGTCGGAAGCGCCGCGAGCGTCGGCATCGCCATCGCTTTTGGCATCGCGGCCATTGGCACGCTGCACCGGCCATTCACGCCAATCCAAAGCTACGAGATCTACAAGAAAACCGACCAGATCGCGCCGCAGTCGCAGACTTTCTACAGTGGCGACTACTGGACCGTCTGGCCCGTCGTGCACAGAGACATGATGCGCGGCGCACCTGCGTTCGGCCTCACCTACCGCGGCATCGGCAATGCGGAAAGCGCGCGCGCATTCATTCAAAAGAATTTCGATGCCACCGATACCGTGATCGTGCAATGCGTCGCCGCCAGCAACTCAGAGTGCGACGCAGAGATTCAAAAAATCCTCGCCGCCCCGACGCGCTGGTGCGTCCAACAGATCGACCGTTCCGAGTGCGCATTGAAAGCCGATCCATCCGACAGACGATGACTGCACGTTGCGGCACAATTCACACGATGAACCAACCCCTCGAATCGATGCGCCTGGACAAATGGCTCTGGTGCGCCCGCTTCTACAAGACCCGCAGCATCGCCGTCGAAGAAATCGGCAAGGGCCGCGTCACCGTCAACAACCAGAACGCCAAGGCCGCACGCGAGCTGCGGGTGGGTGACACTGTGACGCTGCGTCAGGGCGTGGTCGAGCGCATCGTGCTCGTGCAGGCGCTCAGCAACATGCGCGGCCCCGCGCCTGTCGCGCAGCAGCTCTACACCGAAACCGAAGCCAGCCAGAAAGCCCGTGCCGAAGCCGCCGAAAAGCGCCGCCTGGCTCCCGAGCCCTCAGACACGCTCACCGAAGGCCGCCCCACCAAGCGCGACCGACGCGAGATCGACAAGGCGCGCAGCACGGGCTGGGGTGACCGCTGGAGTGCGTCGCTGGACGAGTAGTCTGCCGCAGCCCCCCATTCGATGCGCGGTCGAATCATTCCGGCAGCGGGATTGATGAAGCCCGCAGTCTCAGCAATTCAGAAACTCAGGGATTCAGTAATACAGCGATCTGGCCCAGCGTGCGGTGTGGCGAATCAGTTGCCGTTGGACCAGCCAGATGCCTATGTACGCCCAGGTCTCGAACACCTCTTCCGCCACGATCAGCGCCGACACATCCAACATCGGCACATGCAGCTTGCCATGTCCTTCGGAAACGGCCGACAGGATCATGCAGGCCGCAATCAACGCCATCGTGCCCCAAGGCCAGACGTGGTCGCGCAGCAGTCGCAACAGGAATCGGCTGAACGCATGGCTCCTCCACATCGCAATCAACCCGACCAGCAGCAGCCCCGCGCAAACCCAGGGCACCGCCGGGCGATACCACAGCACGCGCGAGCTGATGACGGGGCCGTGATCGTTGAATCCCAAGGGGGGCAGAAATGCGGCACCCCATGCCAGTTCGCGGCCCGCGAGGATCAGCCAGATCAGAGCAGCCGCCCACCATGCCGCTCGGGTCGCGGCGTCCGATTGCTTGAACGCGGCCCAGATGGCGGTCACGCAACCCGACATCAGGATAACGACCTGAAAGTTTTCCAGCACCCCGTTCTCCCAGCCCCAGCTCTGTGGCAAGACAGTGGCCAGCGGAAGCGCTGTCAGAAGTCCCAGCAGCAAGATCCCGTTCGAGAATGACGAACCGGTCCGGGCGTTGCGACCGGAGGTCGAGACTCCATTGAGGGAATCGTGTTTTTTGGCAGAAAAGGCGATGGGCACGGGAAGGGTCGAATGAACGCGCGAAAACTCACTATTGGAGATTTTCCCTCATAGTGGCACTTCGCGCTGACGGAATGCCCGACTGCGCCCCTACTCCTATTCGGTGAATGCAGTTTGACAACTGCGTGCAAGTCATCGTTTTTGTTCGGCTGAATGTGCAATCACCTGCAACCAACCTGCCCAAAACACGCACACGGATCAATCGGCCGACAATAGCCCACCCACTTACAAACTCAATCCACCCACAAGAAGGTACTCACGCCGTGCTGTTCATCATCCTCAAACTGATCCACCTGATCTCCATCGTCATCTGGGTCGGGGGCATGTTCTTCGCCCATTTCTTTCTGCGCCCCGCCCTGCAGGAGCTGGAGGCACCCGTGCGCGTCAAGCTGATGCGCGATGTGCTCGGCAGGTTTTTCTCGGTGGTGCTGATCCTCGTGCTGCTGGTCCTGCTCTCGGGCATCGGGCTGATCGGCGCGGTGCATGGCATGGCCGCCAAGGCGGGCGCGCAGTTCACTATGCCGCTGTCGTGGATCGTGATGAGCGTGCTGGGCCTGATCATGATGGCCGTGTTCGGTCACATCCGCTTCGCGCTCTACAAGCGCCTGAACAATGCCGTCGAGGCCAATGACTGGGCTGCCGGTGGCGCGGCGCTGGGCAGCATCCGCAAGTGGGTGGCCTTCAATCTGGCGCTGGGTCTGGTGATCATCGCCGCCATGCGTTTTCCGCTCGGCTGATTCTTGCTTCCCACAGCGGCCGGGCCAGCGCGCAGCCCGGTCGCCACTCGCAGGGGCACTCTCCAGCCCCTCGCCTGCGCTCTCGGCTGAACGTCTTCCAGCCTGCTCTGTCTCTCCCAAAAACCCTCATCGCGTCAGTGTCGGGCAGCCGAAAAAGCTCCGTGCAATAATTCGATCCGAAATATTTGATATGACAACTATTGCACAGACAAGCTCATCATGCCCAGTGACAGCCCGGTAGTTTCCGTCGTGGTTCCCGACGACGAGCGAACCTATTTCTACAAGCCCCACGAATACACACCCACCGAAAGCGCCGGGTTTCTGATGCGGCGGGTGCTCAGCTCCATCCTCCAGCAGGCGGATGCGCAGCTCGAAGTGCACGGGCTGACCTATGTGCAATGGTTGCCGCTGTACAAACTGATGCTGTGCGCCGAAACCACCAATGCGCAATTGGCCAAGGATCTGGGCATGGACCCGGCTTCCGTGACCCGCGCGCTTGACCGCATCGAAGCCAAGGGCCTGCTGCGCCGCGAGCGCTCCACCTCGGACCGCCGCGTGGTGCATCTGGTGCTGACCGACGAAGGCCGCCGCATTGCCGCCGACGTGCCGCGCGTGCTCTCGCGCGTGCTCAACTGCCATCTGGCCGGGTTCAGCCATGAGGAATGCCAGATGCTGGTCACCATGCTGCAACGCATGATCGTCAATGGCGACGCCATGCGCACACGACCGCTCACCGACGAGGGCATGAAGCCCGCACCCGACTGCCTCATCCATCCGGCAACCCATCGCGTGGCGCCACGCTGAGATTCCCGTTTCGACAGACATACCAACGCACAACAAGATCATGTCACTCCCTCGTTTCAATCCCATGAGCGCGATGGGCGCGCTTCGTTTTCCGGCCGCCACCACGGTCCTGTTCGCCGCACTCGCGTTGGCGGGTTGCGCCTCGCAGGGGCCCGAGCATCCAGCCTTCCCGCAGATCGATCCACAGAACGTGGGCCTGAGCGCGCAGGCAGAAACCGTGGTCG
Organism: Diaphorobacter sp. HDW4B; assembly: GCF_011305535.1. Classification (GTDB taxonomy): domain Bacteria; phylum Pseudomonadota; class Gammaproteobacteria; order Burkholderiales; family Burkholderiaceae_C; genus Diaphorobacter_A. The sequence goes on along the minus strand of NZ_CP049905.1, from coordinate 4,472,381 downwards.
CGCAGCAATGGTGGAAGCAATTGGCCGACCCGCAACTCGACGCGCTGATCAACACTGCGCTTGAAGGCAGCCCCAGCGTGGCTGCCAGCCACGCGCGCTTCGACAAGGCCGCCGCACTCGCGCAGGCCAGCAGCACGGCCACTGACATTCATGGCACCGTCTCGGCCAGCGGCTCGCGCCAGCACTACACCGAGAACGGCATGATCCCCGCGCCAATCGCGGGCCACACTTACAACACCGGCGACATTCAGGCCGGTCTATCTTGGAAGCCCGATTTCTTTGGCCGCTACGCCGCCGAGCTCGAAGCCGCTCTCGGCCAGGCCCGCGCAGCCAAGGCGGACAGCGCCGCTGCCGCCAACCAGATCGCAGAGAAGGTCGCGCGCAGCTATGTGACGCTCGCGCGCTTGCTGGCCCAACGCGAAGTGGCCAAGCGCACACTCGCGCAACGCCAATCGCTGCTCGACCTGAGCCAGCAACGCACGCGTCAGGGCCTCGACAGCCAGGTCGAACTCACGCAGGCCGAAGCCGCTCTGCCCGATGCCGGTACACAGATCGAAATGCTCAGCGAGCAGATCACCCTCTCCCGCCGCACGATTGCCGTGCTGTGCGCGCAAGCGCCCGAGGCGCAGAACGGTCTCACGCCCAAGCTCGATGCATTGAAGGTTGAGCAAGTGCCCACAGTGCTCGGCACCGATCTGCTGGGTCGTCGTCCCGATGTGGTCGCCGCGCGCTGGCGCGTGGAAGCCGCAACCCAAGGCATCGCCAGTGCGCGTGCGGACTTCTATCCCGACATCAACATCACCGCCTTCATCGGTCTGAACGCCATCGGTTTCGACAAGCTGTTTCAAGGCAGCTCGCGCCAGATGGGCGTGACGCCCGCGTTGCGTCTGCCGATCTTTGACGGCGAACGACTGCGCGCACAACTGCGCGGCAAGCAAGCCGATCTGGACACCGCCATCGCGCAATACAACGGCACGGTGCTCGACGCGGTCAAGTCGGCGGGCGATGCAATTGCTTCGGTGCAGTCGCTTGAACGGCAGCAGAAGCTGCAAAGCGAATCGCTCATCAAGGCCGAGCGTGCCTATGAATTTGCGGTGCAGCGATACAAGGCAGGTCTCGCCAGCCAGATCGTGGTGCTGAACACCGAAGGTCAGGTGATCAACCAGCGCCGCTTGGCCGTCGATCTGCGTGCACGCGAACTCGACACCCGCGTCGCGCTGATGGCCGCCCTTGGCGGCGGCTGGCAGTACGACACCGCCAGCGTGCAAGTCAGCAAGCAGCCATAAGCCATCCAGATCCATCCTCCGGCTGAAGAACGACACAGCCCCAGGCAGCAAAACCAATTTCAACGAATAACAGAGCGCCGAACACCATGACCGACAACACCAAGCCAGCCAACGCCTCTACCCCTGCGGCAGCTCCAGCCGCCAATCCACAAGGCCGCAAGAAGGGCCTGACCGCCGTGGCAGCAGCCGTCGTCGTGGCCGCCATCGCCTGGGGTGGTTACCACTGGATGGTCTCCAGCAACTACCAGACCACGGACAACGCCTACGTTGGCGGCAACGTGGTGCAGATCACTCCACAGGTCGGCGGCACCGTGACCAGCATCGGCGCGGACGACACCGATTTTGTGAAGCCTGGCCTGCTGCTCGTGCAGCTCGACACCGCCGATGCGCTGGTCGCCCTGTCGCAGGCCGAATCGCAACTCGCGCAGATCGTGCGCCAGACCCGCACGCTGTATGCCAACAACGCGCCGCTGATGGCGCAGGTCGCCGCCAAGGAAGCCGATCTCTCGCGCCTCAAGGCCG